>JAWKRQ010000024.1:0-136938 GCA_041389545.1 Myxococcota bacterium
GCGCCCCCACGGCGATGCTGATGGGCAGGTCCATGTGCAGGACCCCGGCCTTCAGCCCCGTCCACGCCGAGCGGTAGAACGGCGCCGCCGACCACAGCGCCACCGGCGTGGCCAGCGCCAGCTCGGTCCAACGGAACAGCGCGGCGTAGCGCGCCTCCATCCCGTCGAACCAGCCGGCGTAGACCGAGGCCGCCAGCAGCATCACGTTCGCGGAGCAGAACGCCGCCACGCCGAGCCGCGTGAGCAGGTCGCGGTCTGCGGTGGACGGCCCGGTCACCGGCCGCGGCCGGTACCCGAGCGACGCGATCCGCTCCCCCACGCCCGCCACCGAGGTCACGGCGGGGTCGAACGTCACCTGCGCCCGCCCGGTCGCGTAGCTCACCTGCGCCGCCAGCACGCCGGGCTCGGACTGCAGCACCTTCTCCACCACCCACCCGCACGAGGCGCAGGCGATGCCGTCCACCGCGAGGCGGCAGCTCGCCGAGCCGTCGGCGTGCGCCGTCACGGGCACGGCGCTCCAGTCCGCCCGCACGACGCCGTCGGGGCGCGGCGCCGGCGCCTCCCGGGCGGCGTAGTACCGCGACAGCCCGGCGCCGGCGATGATCTGCGCCGCCGCCTCGCAGCCGTGGCAGCAGTAGGTGCCCTCGGGCCCCTCCACCGCCGCGCCGCAGTGCGGGCAGGCGCTCGTGGCCGGCGCGGGCTGGCTCACCGGTGCTCCGCCGTCGTGTACGAGCGCTCCACCTCGGGCGCGTGCTGCACGGCCATCCAGGCGAAGCCCGCGTTCACGAGCACCACCAGCAGCAGCCCCAGCGCGATGCCGAGCGGCCACTCGAGGCCGCCCCCGTCCGTCGCTCCCATCACCCCTCCCGATCGCGGGCCGGCGCCCGGAACGTCGCCTTCTGCTCGACCTCGTGCGGCTTGTCGCCCACCTGCGTCACCCGCAGGGTGAAGTCGGCCTCGCGGTTCACCATGCCGGCCGGCATGCGCACCTGCACGGGGATCACCTTCGACTCCAGCGCCCCGAGCTCGATCGGCGCCGCCGCGAGCTGCGCGTGGTCGAGGCCGTGGATGGACACCACGTACAGGTGCTTGTCGACGGCGTCGCGGTTGGTGACGTGGACCATGTACACGTTGCGGATGGCGCCGTCGTCGTCCACCACGAACAGCGAACCCGGCTGCCGGTTCACCAGCACCTCGAGCGGCTCGTGCAGGAGCAGGCGCCCCACCAGCAGCGCGCCCAGCGCCGCGAGCAGCGCACCGTACACGCCCGTCCGCGGCCGCAGCAGGCGCGTCTTGCCCCCGCGGTCGACCGCGACGGTCGAGTAGCGCACCAGCGTGGGGAAGCCGAGCTTCGGCATCACGGTCTCGCAGGCGTCGATGCAGCGCGCACAGGCGATGCACTCGAGCTGGAACCCGTCCCGGATGTCGATGCCGGCCGGGCACACGTCGACGCACTTGTTGCAGTCGATGCAGTGCCCCTCCTGCGCCGACTTCTTGCCCTTGCCGCGGGGCTCGCCGCGCGGCGCGTCGTAGCTGATGGTGAGGCTGTGATCGTCGGTCAGCGCGCCCTGGAACCGGGCGTACGGACACAGGTAGTTGCACAGCTGCTCACGGAACCACGCCCAGTCGAGGAACATCCCGACCGAGAAGATCCCGATCATCGCGTAGTCCACCGGGCCGGCGCGGCCGGTGAACACGGCCTGCGCCCCGGCGAAGTACGACAGCACCGTCGCCGAGACCCACACCGCCAGGATGGCGAACAGGCTGAACTTCGCGGCCTTCCGCCACGCGCGGTCGAAGGTCCACGGGCCCTGATCCCGCCGCATCCGCACCGCCCGATCCCCCTCGATCGCCTTCTCGATGGGGCGGATCCACTCCTCGAGGAACACGGTCTGGGGGCAGGTGTACCCGCACCACAGCCGCCCGAGCAGCGAGGTGAAGAAGAACAGCGAGAACGCCGCGATCAACGCCAGCAGCACCAGGTTGAACGTCTCGTTGGACGAGAACACCCAGCCGAGCAGGAACAGGCGCCGCCCCGGCAGATCGATCCGCACCGCCGGCTGCCCGTGGACGGACAGCCAGGGGGTGACGAACAGCATCGCCTGGAGCAGCAGCCCGCTCACGCGGTGGTACCGCTGGAACCGGCCCTCGATGCCGCGGGCGTAGACCCAGCGGCGGTTGCCCGAGAAGCCCCACATCGCCGTCTCCTACTGCTGTGCGCTCTGACCCGACTTCTCGAACACGAACGACGCCACGGCCTTGATCTTCTCCTCGCCGAGGATCGGGCCCCACGAGACCATGCCCTTCTCGGGCACGCCCTCGGTGATGGTCCGCGTGATGTCCGCGAGGGTGCCCCCGTGGATCCACTCGGCGTCGAGCAGGTTCGGGCCGATCAGGCCCTTCATGTCGGCGCCGTGACACGCGACACAGTTCTGGGTGAAGATGGCCTCGCCCGACAGCGCCGCCGCGTCGCCCGCGGGCGCCGTGCCGGCCGCCGCCACCTCGGGTGCCGTGGCGCCGTCGGGGGTGCCGGCGGCGTCGCGGTTCCGCGTGACCACGTAGGCCGTGACCTTGGCGATCTTGTCGGGCCCGAGCACCGGACCCCAGGTGACCATGCCCTTCTCGGGCACGCCGTCGGTGATGACCTTGCGGATGTCCTCGGGCTCACCGCCGTGGATCCACGTGGCGTCGAGCAGGTTCGGGCCGATGCCGCCCTTCATGTCGGCGCCGTGGCATGCGACACAGTTGGCCGTGAAGATCTCCTTGCCGGCCTCGACGGTCGCGGCATCGTACACGATCTCCTTCTTCACGTTCTGCGGCCACTGCACCTGGGCCGCGGCCATCTCCGCCTCGTAGTACTTCACCTGCGAGCGGTGGCTCACGAGGTGGTAGTCCACGGCGTAGCCGATGCCCCAGACGACGGTGAACAGGAACAGCCCGAGCCACCAGTCCGGGAGCGCGTTGTCGTACTCCTGGATGCCGTCGTTGTCCTCGGCGTGGCCGAGCAGCTGGTCCTTGTCGCGCTTCACCGGTCACCTCCGTCGATCGGCATCCGCCCGACCTCTTCGAACATCTCGGCGCGGCTCGGCGAGAACACCCACCAGGTCCACCCCAGCATCGCGCCGATGAAGATCACGGTCGTCCACCCGAGCAGCCAGCCCATCTGGGCGGTCTCGGCGCCCGCGTGCAGCACCGGGTTCATTCGGCACCTCCGGCGTCGGCGATCTTGCCGGTCTTGTTCATCTTGCCGAGGCGCTGCAGGTAGGCCGTCAGCGCCACGATCTCGTCGTCCCAGGCGACCTGGATGCCGGCCGTCGCCATCCGGTCCACGATCTGCTGCCCCTGCGCCTGGAGCGCCGCGGGCACCTGCTCGACCTCCTCGTCGGTGTACGGCGTGCCCACGCGCTTCAGCGCGACGACGCTGGCCCGCACGTCCTCGGGGTCGATCTTCCACCTCGCCAGCCACGGGTACGGCGGCATCAGGCTCTGCGGCGTGATGCTCCGCGGATCCTTCATGTGCTCGTAGTGCCAGGCGTCGGGGTACTTGCCGCCCACCCGGAACAGATCCGGCCCGATCCGGCGGGAGCCGAGGAGGAACGGCCGGTCCCAGCTGTACTCCTCGGAGCGCGACCAGGCGCCGTAGCGCAGCGTCTCGTCGCGGAACGGGCGCACCATCTGCGAGTGGCAGACGTAGCACCCCTCACGGATGTAGATGTCGCGCCCGGCGACCTCGAGCGGGGTGTAGGGCTCGATGCCCGCCGCCTCGGCGTGGGCCGCCGTGGTGACGGTGAACATCGGCGTGATCTCCACCAGCCCGCCGATCGAGATCACCACCGTGGTGAGGACCGCGAACAGTCCGGCGCGGGGCTCGAGGAGGCGACGGTGCCAGTAGGGCTTCGACTCGGTCTCGTTCGACATGGTCTGCCTCACTTCGCCGCGGGGGCAGCGGACACGGCAGGCTCGGGGCGCTGCACGGTCGCGATCAGGTTGTAGGCCATCAGCAGGACGCCGCTCAGGTACATCAGGCCGCCCAGCAGCCGGACGTAGAAGTAGGGCTTCATCTGCAGCGTGGTGTCGACGAAGCTGTAGGCGAGCTGTCCGTTCTCGTCGAGCGCCCGCCAGTTCAGGCCCTCCTGGATGCCGGCCCCCCACATCGCGACCGTGTAGAGGACGATGCCGATGGTGGCGATCCAGAAGTGGTAGGTGGCGAGCCGCTCGCTGTACAGCTCGCGGTTCCACAGGCGCGGCACCATCCAGTACAGGATGGCGAACGAGATCATGCCCACCCACCCGAGCGCGCCGGAGTGGACGTGGCCGATGACCCAGTTGGTGTAGTGCGACAGCGCCGACACCGCGCGGATCGACATCATCGGGCCCTCGAAGGTCGACATGCCGTAGAAGGAGACCGCCACGACCATGAACTTGAGGATGGGGTCGGTCCGCAGCCGGTTCCAGGCGCCGCGCAGGGTCAGCAGGCCGTTCAGCATCCCGCCCCACGACGGCGCGATGAGCATGATGCTGAAGACCATGCCGAGCGTCTGTGCCCAGTCCGGCAGCGCCGAGTACAGCAGGTGGTGCGGGCCCGCCCAGATGTACAGGAACACCAGCGCCCAGAAGTGCACGATGGACAGTCGGTAGCTGAACACCGGACGGTTCGCGGCGCGCGGCAGGAAGTAGTACATCAGGCCGAGGAACGGCGTGGTGAGCACGAAGCCCACGGCGTTGTGGCCGTACCACCACTGCACCAGCGCGTCGGTCATCCCGCTGTAGACCGGGTAGGAGCGGGTCAGCGTGGCCAGGATGGCCAGGTTGTTGACGACGTGCAGCACCGGGATGGTGATGAGGAACGACATGTAGAACCAGATGGCCACGTAGAGGTGCTGCACCTTCCGGTTCGCGATGGTCATCATCACGTTGAATGCGAACGACAGGAACACGACCGCGATCGCGAGGTCGATCGGCCAGATGAGCTCGGCGTACTCCTTGCTCTGGGTCATGCCCATCGGCAGCGTGATCGCCGCCGCGACGATGATCGACTGCCACCCCCAGAAGTGGAACTTCGACAGGCCGTCGCTCCACATGCGGACCTGGAGCAGCCGCTGGATCGAGTAGTACATCCCGCCGAACACCACGTTGCAGGCGAATGCGAAGATGACGGCGTTGGTGTGCAGGGGGCGCAGCCGCCCGAACGTGAGCTGGGGGATGCCGAGGTTGAGCTGCCAGAAGGCGAGCTCGGCGGCGATGTAGACGCCCACGGTCATCCCCACTACGGCCCAGACCACCATCGCGATGACGAACTTCTTCACGATGGCGTCGTCGTAGGGGTGCCCCACTGCGGGCGACGGCTGCGTCGCGAGTGCGGCAGCGTTCGACATGGAACCTCCGGGGAGTTCGCCCACCGCCACTGCAGGATGCGTGCCAGCGCGGAGAGGGCGTTCGGCTCAAGGCCGCGGGGGGAGGGTGTGCGAATGGGCACACCGAGCTGTGGCGGCTCGCCCCGCTCGGTCCGGCCTTCGGACGCCAGCGTTGGGACTTGAGGGCAAAGTTCGACCGTCTCTCGGCCGAATGGGACGCCACGGGGTTCGGTACGCGCCTTGCTGGTCCCCGGGCACGGAGGTCCGACGTGATCACCTGGCTCGCTGCCGCCGCCGTCGCGGCGCTCGCCGGAAGCCCCCACTGCATCGGCATGTGCGGCGCGCTCGCCTGCGCCGCCGGCGCGAAGCCCACCCAGCAGGTCGCCTACCACCTGGGCCGCATCGCCACCTACACCGCGCTCGGCGCGCTCTCGGGCGCGTTCGGGCAGGCCGTCCCGGGGCCGCCGTGGCTCGGGACGGCGGTGGCGGCGGGGCTGCTCGTGGTCTTCGCGGCGTCGCTCGCGGGGCTCGTGCCCGAGCCGCGGTTCGGCACGGGCGGCGTGGTGCGGGCCGCCACCGCCCTGGCGCAGCGCGCCGACCTGCCGTCGCGGGTGGCGTTCGGCGCGGTCAACGGGCTGCTGCCCTGCGGCCTGGTCTACGCCACGCTCGCCCTGGCGGTCTCCACCGCTGCGCCGCTGCAGGGGGCGCTGGTGATGGCGACCTTCGGGCTGATGACGGTGCCGGCGCTGGCGGTCGCCGCGCTCGGGCTCCGGCGGCTCGTCCAGCGGTCGCTGGCGGCGCGCCGGGCGCTCGCGGTGCTGGTGCTGGTCAGCGGGCTGGGGACGCTGTGGATGCGCGGCAGCGCCGCGGCAGCGGCGCCCGACCATGCCCCCGCCTGCCACCACGCCGAGAAGTAGGCGCCGGGCTCAGTTCCAGTGGCGGTTGCTGTGGCCCTCGAAGTGGCAGGTCCCGCTGCAGGTGCCATTGGCGGCGTCCCAGGTGATCGAGCCGGCAGGGTCGACCTGCTTGGTCCCGTCGACGTGCTGGTCGGGCACGCTGATGCCGACGTTGTCGACGTCGGGGTGACACTCCTGGCAGTCGACCCCCTCCCGCAGGTGCTCGCCGTGCTCGCCGCCGAGCCCGTTCGTCGTGTGGCAGCTCTCGCAGGTGCGCGGGCCGTCGTTGATCGAGACGGTGCCGTTGCTGCCGCGCCCGTTGCCGTGGCAGTAGACGGTGCAGCTGTTGCCCGAGAAGCTGCCGTTCGCGAGGCCGCCGGAGACGTCGACCTCGGCCTGGCCGGCGGTGGCGTCGTCGAACAGGTGGCCGGGGGTGAGCACGTCGGACGGCTCGTGGTGGCAGGTGTCGCACCCGTAGTCGGGGTGGCGGGTGCCCTGGACGTGCTCGTGGTGCGGCGGGAAGGTGATCGACGACGGGTTCGCGTTGTCGTCGATGTCCTCCGGGGGCGCGCCGGTGTTGTCGGAGACGCCGCCGTGGCAGTAGGTGCAGTTGGTCTCCCAGCCCGCCTGGTGGCAGGAGGAGCAGGCGACCGACGAGGTGCCGCCGGACAGGTCGGACCCGTGGCAGTCGCGGCAGTCGGTCTCGGTCTGCAGCTTGGCGCCGAGGCCGTGCACGCCCGGATCGGCCCACCCGGCCGGGTGGTACGCGTTGCCGGTGGGGGTGGTGCCCGTGGTGACCGCGCCACAGACGTCGGTGGCACCGTCCTCGATCCACTCGCGCACGATCTGCTGCTGCGGCTCGGGCGCGAGGCCGGTGGTCGGCATCATCTCGCCCTCGTCGCCCGCCTGCGTGCCGGTCATCTTCCGGTACAGCAGCGAGCCCTCGGGATCGCCCGACGCCACCAGCGTGTTGCCCGGGAACTCCGCGCTGTCGACGCCGACGATCGCCGCCAGCGGATCGGTCTGCAGGTCGAGGCCGCCCTGGAGGTTCGACGGGCTGTGGCAGAGGACGCAGCGGCCGTTGAACACCGTCTGCACCTGGCACCAGTCGCCGCGGGCGGGCTGCGTGTTCGTGGTGCCGCTGGGATCCGTGGTGCCCGTGGTCGCCGCGGTGTCGCCCGTGGTGTCCTTGCCGTTTCCGTTGCAGGCCACCGTCAGCGACAGGGCCGCGAGCCAAACCAACCGCATGAGTCCTCCCCAGGAGCTGCGCCATGCTAGCTCGGAGTACAGGGCTGCGCTCATGGATTTTCAGTTGTGCCGATACTGGCTCGGTTATCCCGACGATGGTGAGCGTCCGGCTGTACCGTCGAGCCATCGCCGAGAGACAGTCCTGCGCGCGAAGATCCCGTCTGGGCCGAGGTGATCCGGGGGTGGGTCGTACTGCGCGCCGGCAGCCACCTGGCCCGACCGCGCGGTCGGCGCCTACTCCCCGCGCGCCGCCCCGCCCCGCTTGAGCCGCGCCGCCACCCGCCGGTGCTGCCGCGCCTTGTACAGGATGTGCGCGTTCTCTCCCTGCTCGTTGTTGCGCGCGGTGTCCTCGTCGAGCAGCTGGAACTCGGCGTTGACGTACACCACGCGCCCGAGCTCGAAGCTGAACCGCTCCGGCAGGGTGTTGTTCTCGAGCCGCACCGGGTAGTCCACGATCCAGTTGATCGCGCGGTAGCTCGCGCCGCTGAACTCGTTCTTGGGCGTCTCGCTGGCCCCGGCGTCGGTGCGGTCGGCCTGGCGGTCGGCCTCGGCGAGGTAGTCGTCGAGTCGGTCGGGATCGAGCAGGTTGTTGTGGCTCTGCCCCGGCACGACGTAGTTGAACGGGAACAGCTCGCGGCAGAAGCAGGCGAGGGTGGGCGCCAGATCGGCGTGGCGCGGGACGACCACCCGGAACCGCAGCTTGTCGAACACCGTCGCCGCCACGGCCTCGCGCTTCGCGATGAGCTTCGTGATGATCGAGCTGCGCGACTTGCGGCTGCCGTAGAACGCGACGATGGGCACGCCGCTCTCCTGCAGCGAGCGCACCTGCCCGAGGATGCGCCGGTGGGCGATGGCGATGAGCTGTTCCTCGGCGAACGCCGTGCGGAACCGCAGGTCGGCCGCCTCCATGTGGTGGATGATGTGCATCAGCTTCAGCACGACGCACGACAGGATCTGCGTGCGCCGGAAGCCGCCCCACTGGCTCGCCCACAGGAACACGTGGCGCACGTCGCCCGGGTTGCGCAGCTCGGCCGGGAACTTCAGGTGCAGCTGCTCCTCGAGGTAGCTCACGGCCTCGTTGAAGACGTAGCGCAGGCGCTCGGCGTCTTCCGGGTCGCGGGCGTCGAGCAGGTGGCTCGCGAGGAAGGCGTCGACCTCGTCGAGCGAGCGGAACGCGAGGCGCTGCCAGTCGACCACCGAGGTGCCCGACAGCAGCAGGCGGATCGACGCCACGTCCTGCAGGCTCACGTGGGGCGCGAGGCCGTTGTGGATGGAGTCGTCGATCTCGAGGATGTCGCGCCGCATGTCCTCCCCGCGTATCCCGATGCCCGCGCCATGGACTATCCTGGAGCATGGGCCTGGTCGGCGATCGCTACCGCCTCGACCGCGAGCTCGGCACCGGCGGCACCGCCACGGTGTGGCTCGCCCGCGACCAGCGCGCCGAGCGCGCCGTCGCCGTCAAGGTCGTGGTGCCCGTGCCCCTGGGCGGCGCCGCCCGGCGCGAGCGGCTGCGGACCGAGGCGCGCGTGCTCGCGTCGCTCGACCACCCGAACGTGGTGCGCGTCCTCGACCTGGGGGAGCACGACGGCCGCGACTACATCGTCATGGAGTACTTCGAGCGCGGCTCCCTCGCCGACCGGCTCGCGCTCGGCGGCCCGATGCCGCCCGGCGAGGCCGTCGACGCCGCGCTGCAGGTGCTCGCCGGCCTGGGCGCCGCCCACGACGCCGGCGTGGTCCACCGCGACGTGAAGCCCGGCAACGTGCTCGTCCGCGACGACGGCACGGTCGCGCTGTGCGACTTCGGCATCGCCCGCACGGCGCTCGGCAGCGCCACCGAGACCGGCGTGGCGCTCGGCTCCATCGGCTTCATGGCGCCCGAGCAGCGGCTCGACGCCCGCCGCGCGGGCCCGCAGGCCGACCTGTACGCCACCGCCTGCACGCTGTTCAACCTCGTCACCAACGACACGCCCGTCGACCTCTACCTGGCGCCCGACACCTCGCCGCGGTGGGACGCCGTCCCGCAGGGGCTCCGCGGGGTGCTCCGCCAGGCGACGCGCTCCGAGCCGTCCCAGCGCTTCGTGAGCGCGCCGGCGATGGCGGAGGCGCTGCGGGCGGTGCGCCCGTCGGTGGAGGCGCTCCCGGCGCTGCGGAGCCGCCACAACCACAGCCCGCTCATCGGCTACGTGCCGACGAGCGTGCCGCCGCGCGCCGTCGACCCGCTCGAGCCCGAGCCGTCGGTGCGGGCCGAGCAGCGCGAGCGCACGGTCGGCGACGACGACTGGCGCTGGGCCCATGGGCAGCGGGCCCCGGTCGGGCGGCCCGCCGTGTGGATCGGGGCGTCGGTGATGGGGCTCGCCACGCTGGTCGGGCTCACGCTGGGGCCGCTGTCGGCGGGCGACCACGCCTACCGGCCTGCCGAGGAGGTGCCCGTCGAGGCGCCCGTGCTGCCCACCGCGCCGCCGCCCGGGGCGCCGCTCGCGCCCGCGGGGACCTGGCAGGGCATGTTCGGCGAGGCCCACCGTGCCACGCTCGTGCTCACCGGGCCGCCGGGGGCGCTGCGGGGCGACCTGGTGATGCGCCTCGGCCGCCACGAGCTGCACAGCAAGGTGCGGGGTGAGGTGCGTCCCGACGGCGTGCTCTCCCTGTCCGACGAGACCGGCCGGCCGGCCGGCACCACCTACGAGGCGCGGCCGCTGGCGGGCGGCCTCGTCCTCGAGGGCGAGATGGTGCGGGGCGAGGAGCCGCCCGTGCCGTTCGCGCTCGTCCGCACGGAGTGAGACGTGGACCTCGACCGGATGCTCGACAAGTGCACGCGCGACCAGTGGGAGCCCGGCGACCTCGACTGGGGGCGGGTGCCGCCCGACGACTGGCCGCAGGACAAGGAAGAGGCCGTCGTCCAGTACTTCACCGACATGGCGGCGATCGAGCGGCTCGCCGCCGCGCTGTTCGACGAGCAGCGCCGGGCGGCGCCCGATCCGCGGCTCGAGCGCATCTTCGCGAGCTTCGTCAAGGACGAGCTGCGCCACAGCCACGTCGCCCAGCAGCTCGCCGACCACTACGACGTGCACCGCTACCGGCCGTACGCCGTCAACGAGGCGCTGCGCCGCTTCGCGCCCCACTTCGTCTACGCCGTGCGGTTCCTGTCGGCGGAGTTTGCCACGATCTACATCACGACCGGGGAGCTCATCCTCGACATCGCGCTGCTGCGCAGCCTCGACGACTACTGCGACGATCCCATGTCGGCCGAGGCCATGGCGAGGATCAACCGCGACGAGAGCCGCCACATCGCGATCGACTTCCACATGGTGGAGTACTACTCGCAGGCCGAGTGGCAGGAGGCGCTGGCGAGCGCGCCGCCGCGGCCGCTCGGGGAGCGGGTGCGGGCGTGGTGGGCGTTCGCGCAGGTGTTGCGGTTCGCGCGGCCGTTCTTCCGGGACGTGTTCTTCTCGCCGATGGAGCGGACCGATCCGTCGGGGCGGCGGATCCGGGAGGCGTTCAAGCGGATGCAGCTGCTCGGGGCGAAGCCGGCGGTGGCGGCGCGGCCGTTCTCGCGGTTCGTGCTCACGCTGCAGGACGTGCACAACCACCCGGTGCTGGGGCGGGTGTTCGGGCGGGTGGCGGCGCGGCTGCTCGGGCTCGATCCGGCGTTCATGGGGACGCTGTACGACGAGGACGAGTTCCGGTGGGCGGCGGGGGCGTCGTTCGACGAGCTGGCGGCGTCGGCGTTGGCCGAGAAGGGGCGGTGAGGGATTCCACCGTGACGAACGGGTGACGGTGAGGCAGGATGGCCCCGGGAGGGGTCGATGTGGATCCTGGCGCTCGCGGCCTGTTCGCCGGACGATACGGACGACGACCAGCCGCCACCGGCCTCGCAGACGAGCCTGCCCGTCACCGGCAGCACCCCGCCGGCGCCCGACACCGCCGACACCGCTGCGACGCCCCCGGCCGGCGACCTGTGCGACGCGCTGCCCGCCGGCCCCTACGACATCCAGTCGACCGATCTCGTCCAGACCGAAGAGGACTTCGACTTCGACGGCACGGGCCTCGTGGTCCTGCAGCGGTTCAACGACCTCGTCGGCGTCGACCGCGACGGCACGCTCTCGGTCGTCGCCGTGAACATCGGCCTCGACGTCGCGGGCGTGCGCACGCTGCCGTCGGGCGACGTGCTCGTCACCCAGCAGGACCTGGGGCGCGTCAGCCGGATCGACCGCGACAGCGGCGGCCGGGTCGACGTGGCCAACGGCCTCGGCTTCCCGAACGGCCTCGAGGTGGGCACCGACGGCTGGGCCTACGTCTCGGACTACGCCGAGGCCGGCCGCGTCATGCGGTTCGACCCGTACCCGTCCGCGGGGGACGCACCCGAGACCATCCTCGAGATCGCGTACCCGAACGGCCTGGCGCTGTCGCCCGACGAGCAGACGCTGTACGTCGCCACGTCCACCAACCTGTTCGGCGGCCGCGGGCGCGTGGTCGCGATCGACCGCGACGCGAGCGGTGCGTGGTCGGCGCCGCGCTCCGTCTACCAGGCGGACGACCTGCTCGACGCCATCGCCGTCGACACCTGCGGCAACGTCTACGTGACCGAGTACACCCACGGCAAGGTCCACCGGCTGCACCTCGACGGCACGAGCGAGGAGATCGCCGACCTGCGCGACGTGGGCTTCGAGGGCTACTGCGCGAGCCACTTCTCGCCGGGGATCGGCACCTGGAGCCCCACGGCGCTCTACGTCAGCAACCGCCACGAGCTGTACGGCATCGAGCTCGGGGTGCCCGGCCGCCACGTCCTCGCGGCGCCTACTGCACGGTGACCGCGCCGCTGCTCACGAGCGCGTCGAGCGGCGGCTCGCCGACCGTCCACCAGCGCGCGCCGGCCGGATCGAGCCCCGTGCGCCACAGCGCCCAGGCCGTGGCGAGGACGTGGATGGTGTCCTGGATGCGCGCCTCGGGCGTGGTCGAGGGCTGGCTGCAGAAGGCGGTGCACAGCGCGCCCGTCGGCCACTCGAAGTCGCAGTGGTCGGCCTCGTGGACCCAGATGGCCTGGGCGTCGGGCGCGGCGCCGTAGACGGGCAGGCCGTTGCCGCTGTCGTTGCAGCTGTAGGGGTCGCCGAGGACGCCGCCCACGGGGACGGACAGCGACGGCGCGGCGTCGAGGGCCAGCTCGTCGAGGTCGACGAGGTCGAGGCCGAGCACCGAGATGACGGCCGGGTCGAGCGTGGCGGCGAGGACGGAGCGCAGGCCGCCGGCGGAGTGGCCGGCGTAGAGGCGGTCGCCGGCGCCGAGCTCGTCGGCCAGCGCGACCAGGTCGGCGCCGTCCTGCAGCGGGTCGTTGTCGAGCGGGGTGCTGTGGCACAGGTCCATCGTGGCGACGGGCAGGCCCCAGCTCGCGAGGTGCTCGGCGAGGTCGGCCACGGCGTCCTGGTTGCGGGAGAAGCCGTGGGCGAGGACGAGCAGGGTGTCGGTGGCGACGCCTTGCGGGCGGAAGGTGCGCGTGTCGGTGGTGCAGCCGGCGCTCGGGGTGAAGCGGGCGTCGGCGCGGTCGACGACGTAGGGGCCCGCCGGCCGGTAGTCGGGGGCCAGCGGGTCGGTGGTGCCCGTGGTGGGGGTGGTCTCCGAGGCCGTGTCCGTCGCTGTCGGAGACGTGGACCCGGGGGTGTCCGTGTCCGTGGGGGTCTCCGACGGCGAGGAGGAGCTCGGCGAGGGGTCGGTCGACGGGGCTGCGCGCGGCCGGCAGGCGGTCGCGACGATGAGCAGGAACAAGGTGCGCATGCGTCGACCCGGGGTCAGCGTGGCGAGCCGTTAATTGAACACACGGCCGATAAACCCGCAAGGGAATTCATGGTCGTGGGGGGGCGCCGGGCACCCGAACGTGCGGACGGGAGCGATGGCGTCGAGCCGGGTGACGTTCGCCCGCCCGCCGCCCGGCCCTGCGCGCACTCAGCCCCACGCGCGAGAGGCTCGGCACGGCCGCTCCGGCGCGTACAGAATTCATCCTGGCGCGGAGGCAGATCGGTCCCGGGCATCCGCGGGTCCGTTGCCCGATCGTGCAAGGAGAAAGCAGAGCACGGGCCATCCGGAAGCGATTCGGGCCCGACCTGAATTCATCCTGGTGCGGAGGCAGATCGGGCCCGGGCCGCCAGGACCTCGTCCGCCCCGCGTCTCCCGGGATGGCGCTGAGCCCGGGCGACGTGCTACCCCGCCCCCGCACGGGAGGGGGCGTGACGGGACGCCGACCGGGGCGGCCGCGCGAGCCCGTCCCCCGCGAGAACCTGCTGGCCGCCGCCTGCCGCGTGTTCGACCGCGACGGCTACGGCGCCGCCCGCCTGGCCGACATCGCCCGCGAGGCCGGCATCTCCAGGGGCGCCCTCGCGTACCACTTCGCGACCAAGGACGCCCTGTACGACGAGGTCCTCTCCGGCATCGCGGGCGGCTTCCACCGCCTCGTCGCCGAGGCGCTGTCGGGGCGGGCGAGCTGGGAGGCCCGCCTCGACGCCCTCGGCGACGCCTCGGTCGCCGTCCTCGGCCAGCGACCCGACGTGGCGCGCCTGATGCTCCGCGAGCTCGTCGACGGCGGCCCCTACGTCGCCGGCCCGGGCGGCGCCGTGGTGGACGCGCTCGTCGACGCCATCGTGGCGTTCCTGGAGGAGGGCCTCGCCGCGGGCCTCGTCGCCCCGCAGGACCCGCGCCACCTCGCCGGCACCATCGTCGCGCTGCACGTGGCCTGGTTCGGCGCGCCCGCGCTGACCGGGCGCCTCGGCGGCACCGCCCCGGACGCCGTGGCGGTCCGCAGCGAGCAGGTCCGCGCGCAGGTCCGCCGCCTGTGCGGCCTGCGCTGAGCCGCGTCGCCGCCGCGCCGCGTCAGCCCCGCGCCGCCAGGATCCGCGCCGCCACCTCGGCGAAGCCGTGCCCGCCCACGCCGTCGGTCACGTACGCCGGCAGCGACCGCATCCGGTCCACGAAGTCCCGCACGTTCGCCACCCCCACCGCGTGCGGGAAGAACGCGAACATCGGCTCGTCGTTGGGGGAGTCCCCCACGTACAGCCAGCGCTCGCGCTCGGCGTCGAGGTCCACCCCCCACCGCTCGGCCAGCAGCGCCCGGCAGCCGGCGAGCTTGTCGAACTGCCCGTACCAGCCGTTCACGTGGATGGACGACACCTTCGACGTCGCCCCCACCGCCCGGAACTCCCGCTCGATCGCCGCGATCGCCTCGGGCCCGAGCCGCGGCACGTCCTCGCAGAAGTCGACGGCCAGGTCGAGCTCCCGATAGGGCTGGTCCGACGCGATCCCGGCCCCGGGCACGTGCACCGGCATCAGCAGCGCCAGCTCGGCCAGCCGCTCCTTGTTCCGCCGCCGCTCGTCCTCGCCCTGGGCGAAGCGCCGCACCATGCGCTGCCCGTCGAGGTAGAACCACAGCCCGCCGTTCTCGCCCACCACGCCGTCGACGGGCCACATCCGCGCGATGTGGTCCACCCAGCCCGCGGGCCGCCCGGTCACGGGCACGACCTTCAGCCCGGCCGCCTGCAGCTCCCAC
Organism: Myxococcota bacterium; assembly: GCA_041389545.1. Classification (GTDB taxonomy): domain Bacteria; phylum Myxococcota_A; class UBA796; order UBA796; genus JACKER01. Next base: position 15,027 of record JAWKRQ010000024.1, read on the forward strand.
AGGGCGTGGAACGCCGCGGGCACCAGCTTGCCCTCCCAGGTGAGCGTGTCGTCGATGTCGCACAGCACGCCCACCAGGTCCCGGCAGGCGCCCTGCGGCAGCCGGGCGACGGGCTTCACCCGCCGCGGCGCTCTCGCCGTCCGGCCCGACGACCCAGGTGTCGCCCGAGCCGATGAGCTTCGCCAGGTCGCCCACGCCGAGCGTGGCCTTCGCGTCGGTCATCTGCCGGCGGAAGCCCTCGTCGTAGGTCGGGCGGTCCTCGACGTAGAACACGCCCACCGGCACGGGCTCGCCCTTCTGCGGGTCGAGCGACGCCAGCGCCTGCGCGAGCACCTTGTTGCCCGTGTCGTGCACCAGCAGCTGCGCCTCGTCCTCGGGCGAGGCGACCGGCACGATCTTCAGCGACAGCCCGTCGAGCACGAAGCCGTGGCGCTGCTCCTTGCCCCAGACGAGCGGCTTGCCGTGCTCCAGGTACAGCACCTTCTCGTCGCGGTCGCCCCGGTCGGTGAACTTGGCGAACGCCCCATCGTTGAAGATGTTGCAGTTCTGGTAGATCTCCACGAAGGAGGTGCCCTTGTGGCCCTGCGCCTCGCGGAGCACGCCCTGCAGGTGCTTCGTGAACACGTCGACCGAGCGCGACACGAAGCCCGCCCCCGCACCGATCGCCAGCAGCAGCGGGTTGAACGGCGCGTCGATGGAGCCCATCGGCGTGGACTTCGTCTTCTTGCCGACCTCGGAGGTCGGGCTGTACTGGCCCTTCGTGAGGCCGTAGATGCGGTTGTTGAACATCATCACGTTCAGGTCGACGTTGCGCCGGAACAGGTGGATGATGTGGTTGCCGCCGATCGACAGCGCGTCGCCGTCGCCCGTGACCATCCAGACCGACAGCTCGGGCCGGCTGCACTTGAGCCCGGTGGCGAACGCCGGCGCGCGGCCGTGGATGGTGTGGAACCCGTAGGTCTCCATGTAGTACGGGAACCGGCTCGAGCAGCCGATCCCGGCCACCACCGCGAACTGGTGCCGCGGGATGCCGAGGTCGGCGAACACGGTCTGGACCTGGGCGAGGATGGAGTAGTCGCCGCAGCCGGGGCACCACCGCACCATCTGGTCGGTGGCGAAGTCCTTCTTCTTGTAGACGGGAGGGCTCTGGGTCATGGCGGCCTCAGACGCTCGCCTGGCGGGCGAGCTCGGCGTGTTGCTGCTCGATGCCCTGCTCGATCTCACGCGTGAGGAACGGCAGGCCCTGGATCTTCGTGAGGGGGGACGGCGTCCACGAGGTACTCGGCGCGGACGATCTTCACCAGCTGGCCGAGGTTCATCTCCGGCACCAGCACCCGGTCGTAGCGCCGGAGCAGGTCGCCGAGGTCGGCCGGGAGCGGGTTGAGGTGGCGCAGGTGGACGTGGGCGGTGCGGTGGCCCTTGGCCCGGCGGCGCTGCACGGCCATGCGGATGGCGCCGTAGGTCGAGCCCCAGCCGAGGACGAGCACGCCGTCCGCGTCGCCGTCGACCTCCAGCGGCGGGCGCGCGCGACGCGGGCGATCTTCTCGGCCCGCAGCTTGCACATCTTCTCGTGGTTCTGCGGGTCGTAGCTCACGTTGCCGGTGAGGTCCTGCTTCTCGAGGCCGCCGATGCGGTGCTTTCGAGGCCGGGGTGCCCGGCACGGCCACGGGCGCGCGAGCGTCTCGGGATCGCGCGCGTAGGGCTGGAAGTTCTCGGGGTCGGTGCGGAACGTCGGCGCCATCGACGGGATCGCGTCGAGGTCGGGGAGCCGCCAGGGGCTCGGCGCCGTTCGCGACGTAGCCGTCGGACAGGATCATGACCGGGCACATGTGCGTCAGCGCGATGCGCGCGGCCTCGAGCGCCGTGTCGAAGCAGTCCGACGGGCTGCGCGGCGCCACGATGGCCACCGGCGCCTTCGCCGTTGCGCCCGTACATCGCCTGGAGCCAGGTCGGCCTGCTCGGTCTTGTAGCAGGCCGGTCGACGGCCCGCCGCGCTGCACGTCGACGGATGGACGAGCGGCAGCTCCACCATCACCGCGAGGCCGATGGCCTCGGCCTTCAGCGCCACGCCCGGCCCGGAGGTGCCGGTCACGCCGAGGCTCCCGCCCCACGACGCGCCGATCGACGCGCAGACGGCGCTGATCTCGTCTTCGGCCTGGAACGTGAGCACGCCGAAGTTCTTGTAGGGCGCGAGCGCGTGGAGGATGTCGGACGCCGGCGTGATCGGGTAGCTGCCGTAGAACAGCTCGAGCCCCGACTTCTGCGTGGCCGTCACCAGGCCGAGCGCCAGCGCCGCGTTGCCGGTGATGTTGCGGTAGACGCCCGGCGCGAGCTGGGCCCGCGGCACCTTGTAGGTCGTCTGGAACAGCTCGATGGTGCCGGCGAAGTCGTACCCCCGCCTGCATCGCCGCGATGTTCGCCTCGAGGAACGGCGGCTTGAACTTGCGCTACGTGCTCGATGGTCCGAGTCCATCGAGCGGCCGTACAGCAGACATCATGCCGAGCGCGAAGAAGTTCTTGCAGCGGTCGGCCTGCTTGGCGTTCAGCCCGTGCTCGGCGACGGCGCGGGTCGTGGTGGTGGTGATGGGCGCGTTCACCACGCGGTAGCCGTTGAGGCGAGCCGTCCTCGAACGGGTTCTTGTCGAGCTTGGCCTTGGCCAGGTCGGGCGCCTGGAAGTTGTCGCCGTTGACGACCACCAGCCCGCCCGAGCGCACCGCCGCCAGGTTGCGGGCGAGCGCCGCCGGGTTCATCGCCACCAGCACGTCGACGTCGTCGCCGGGGGTGAAGATGTCGTGCTGCGAGAACTGCAGCTGGAAGCCCGACACGCCCTCCCGGGTGCCCGCGGGGGCCCGGATCTCGGCCGGGAAGTCGGGGAGGGTGGCGATGTCGTTGCCGACCAGGGCGCTGTTGCGGGTGAACTGGTCGCCGAGGAGCTGCATCCCGTCGCCGGAGTCGCCCGCGAAGCGGATGACCACGGACTCGAGAGCGACTGCGTTGGGGTTCGGGTTCTGCGTCATGCGCGGCTCTCCGAGGCGGAGGGGCCCCTTAACGTTCGGCCGCAGCGTACGCGATCCAGGCGTCAGCGTGGGAGGCCGACGGAGATCTCCAGCGTCCCGTCGCGGTGCGTGGCGTCGAGCGTGCCCCCGTGGGCGTCGACGAGCTGGCTCACGATGTACAGCCCGAGGCCCAGCCCCGGCGTGGAGCCGGCGTCGTCGCGCTTGAAGGGCTGGAACAGCAGCTCGATCAGCCCGGGCGGCAGGTCGGCGGCCGGGTTCGACACCGACAGCCGCACCTGCGGGCCGTCACCGTGCACCCCGACCGACACCCAGTCGCCGCTGCCGTGCTGGACGGCGTTGCCGATGAGGTTCGCCACGATCTGCCCGACCCGGGCGGCGTCCCACACGCCGACGGCGTCGCCCGTGCGCGTGCGGCGCACCTCGCGCCCGGCGAGGCGCTCCTCCAGCTCCGCCAGCACGTCGTTGACGACGGCGTCGAGGTCGCAGTCGGACCGCTGCAGGCGCAGCCCGTCGCCGAGCTGGTGCTGCGTCACGTCGATGAGCCCCTCGAGGATGGCGAGCGCCCGCCGGGTGCTGCGCTGGATGCGGGGCACGAGCTTGTCCGGCGCCGCCCCGCGCTGGATGAGCTCCGCGGCGTTCTGGATGGCGCCGAGCGGCCCGCGCAGGTCGTGGCCCACGACCCCCAGCATCAGCTGGTGGAACGCGGCGGCGCGGTCGGCGGCCTCCTGGGCGCGCTTCATCTCGTCGACGTCCCAGTTGCAGCCGACCCACTCGACGACCTCGCCGTCGGGCCCCTTCACCGTCGCGCCGCGCGCCACGGTCCAGCGGTAGACGCCGCTGTGGTGCCACAGGCGGTACTCCACCTCGTAGCCCTCGCCCCGGGCGACGGCGTCGAGCCACACCTGCTGGGCGCGCTCGCGATCGTCGGGGTGCAGGGCGTCGATCCAGCCCAAGCCGCGGAACGCCTCCCAGCTCTGCCCCGTGTAGCTGCGCCAGCTCGGCGAGTCCTCCACCACGCGCCCCTCGGCGTCGGCCGTCCAGACGGCCTGGGCGGTGGCGCGCACCAGGGCCTCGAAGCGCGGGTGCTCCGCGGGGTGCAGCAGCTCGGGGGGTGGGGGCGCAGGCGGGCGCATGCCGCGATTGTATAGCGTGCTCACACGCCCGGAGCGCCCAGTCAGAGCAGCGATTCCGCGTCGGCCCACCGCGGCAGCGGCGTCGCCCACGGCGGCGCCGGGTCGCGCTGCTCCCCGAACAGGAACAGGTGCGCGACGATGCCCCGCAGGTGCTGCAGCACGTCGCGGCGGTCGTCCACGAAGTGCGTCAGCCCGAGCTCCCGGGCGTGCAGCGCCTTGTCGCGGCGCTCGCGGCAGAAGCGGACCTGGCCCTCGGGGATCCCCGTGCGGCGCCAGAAGTCGTGGCGCGCGAGCCAGCAGCGCGACTTGTGCGCCACGCTCGGCCCGCACTTCGACACGAGCCACACGTCCTCGTAGCGGGGGACCAGCGCCGCGATGGCCTCGAGCGCGCCCTCCGCGGGCGGCGTCTCCATCGCCTCCTCGAGCCGCGTCCCGAGGACCGAGGTGTCGGCCACACCGCCCACCACCGGACCCACGATCACCCTGCCGATGTCGATGCCGAGCCGTGCCATCGCGCACCTCCCGCCACAGACCTATGGGATCGAGAATCCGCCACCACGATTGATTCTGGATGGACTATCGTCTGTCGCGATGATTCGCTCCGACCGGCTCGCCCACTTCGTCGCCTTCGCCGAGGAGCGCTCGTTCACCCGCGCCGCGCGGCGCCTGCACCTGTCGCAGCCGGCGCTGCACCTGCAGATCCGGCAGCTGGCCGACGAGATCGGCGTCCCGCTGTACGTGCGGGAGGGCCGCGCGCTGCGGATCACCCCCGCGGGCGAGCGCCTGTGCGCGTTCGGTCGCGAGGTGGCCGACCGCACCGAGCGCCTGGTGGCGGAGCTCCGCGGCGAGGTCGCCGGGCCCGTGATCCTCTGCGCGGGCGAGGCGATCACGCGCTACCGGCTGGTCGCCGCCATCCGCGCCCACCCCGAGCCGCTGCGCCTCGTGATCGGCGACGCCGAGCAGGCGATGGCGCACGTCGCGGACGGTCGGGCCCACGTGGGGGTCGTCGGCGCGGTGCCGCCGCGGGCGGGCCTGCGGGCGACGCCGCTGCTCGAGGTGCCGCAGGTGCTCGCGGTGCCGGAGGGCCACCGGCTCGCGGGCGCGCCCTCGGTCGCGCTCGCGGCGCTGGCCGGCGAGGCGCTCGTGGTGCCGCCGCCGGGCCGCCCGCACCGCGAGGCGCTGGCGCGGGCCCTCGGGTCGACGCCCTGGCAGGTCGCGCTCGAGGTGCACGGGTGGGACCTGATGCTGCAGCTCGTGGCCGCGGGGCTCGGGCTGGCCGTGGTGAACGGCATCGTGCCCGCGCCCGCGGGCGTGGCGCTGGTGCCGGTGCGCGATCTCCCGCCGGTGCGCTACGACGTCGTGGTCCGGGCCGGCGCGCCGCCGATCCCGGCCGTGGAGCGGCTGGTGGCGGGCCTCGTCGCGCCTCGCGAAGATTTCCCGAAGGGCGGGGGCGGTCGCGGGTAGGACGGCGCGGAGGTTCGATCCGATGACCCGCACGCTGCTCCTGCTCCTGCCGCTCGCCCTCGGCTGCGCCGAGACGCCGCCCCCGCTGCCCGGGCCCGAGCCGCTGGCGCTGCAGACCTACGCCGTCCCCGACGGCTACGCCGACCGCCTCGTCGGCACCCTCAACCGCGCCTTCGCGCGCAGCGGCGAGGACATCGCCCGCGCCACCGCCGGCCCCGGCGGCACCGTGGTGGTCGCCGCGCCGCGCTCCGTCCTGCAGGGCGTGGAGGCGCTCGTGGACCAGGTGGGCAAGCTCCCGCCCGAGGTGCCCCGCGACGTGCAGCTCGACTACTGGGTCGTCCAGGGCGTCCCCGCCGCCGCCACCCGCGTGCCCCCCGACCTCGCCGCCCTGGCGCCCGTCCTCGAGGCCGTGGCCGAGGCCGACGGCCCCCTGGACTTCGGTCTCGTCGCCGCGCGACGCCTGCGCAGCCTCGCCGGCGACCGCGCCGAGCTGTCCGACGGCGTCGTCCGCAAGCTCACCCAGGTGGCCGCGCTCGAGCCCGGCGGCGCCACCGTGGTGGCCGACCTGGAGGTCGTCGTCGGCGACACGCAGCTCACCACCCGCATCGCCACGCCGCCCGGCCAGACCACGGTCATCGCGCAGGCCGGCGCCGCCGACGCCGCCGCTGGCTGGCTCTACGTCCTGGTCCGCCCGACCACCCCGTGAGCGCCGATGCGCCGTTCGACCGAGCGGCGCTCGAAGCGCTCTACGTGCGCCTGGAGCGTCCGCTCTACAACGTCGTCTACCGCTGGACCTGGGAGCCGCAGGTGGCCCAGGAGATCGTCCAGGACGCCTTCGTGCGCCTGTGGCGGATGCGGGACCGCGTGCGCCCCGACACCGTGGAGGCCCTCGTGTACCGGATCGCCCTGAACCGCGCCCGCAACCACCGGCGCTGGCGGCGGCTGCGCACCTTCTTCGGCCTGCGCGACGACGCCGTGGACCCCGCACTCGCGCCCGACACCGCGCTGGCCGCCCACGGCGACGCCCGCCGCCTGCGCGCGGCGATCGAGGCCCTGCCCGACGACCTGCGCGAGGTGATGGTGTTGACGACGTTCTCCGAGCTGACGTACGGGGAGATCGCGCAGCTGACCGGCGTCCGCGAGGGGACGGTCGGCTCGCGGCGCAACCGGGCGCTCGCCGAGCTGCGGCGCACCGTCGGAGGCACTGGTGGCTGAGCCCGTCCCCGAGCTGCTCCCCGACCTCCGGCCGCCGCCGGGCGGGCTCGTCGCGCTGCGGAGCCGCCTGGATCGGCGCCGCGCCTGGCCCCCGCTCGTCGTGGCGGCCGCGCTCGCGGTGGCGCTGCTCCTCGCCGTCCGGCGGCCCGCGGCGGCGCCCATCGCCGCCGACGCCGCGTTCCCCACGCTCGCGGCGCGGATCGCCGTCCCGGAGGCCGAGCGGGGGAGGATCGCTGCGTCGGCGCCCGTCCGCCTGACCGACGGGTCGGTCCTGGTCCGGGTGGTGACGCTCGAAGCCGGCGGCGGAGGCGACGAACCGCGATAGCTGCGCACCTCGCGCCGCGGCAGGTATACTGCCGCGGATGCTGTGGTGGCTGGCCAGTGTGGGCGTCGCTGCGCCCCTCGATCCCCTCGCGTTCGCGCCGCTGGCGCCGACCCTCGATCCGTCCGACGGCGTCACGGTGAACACCGACGCCCCGTCCATCACCATCGACGGGCAGACGCTGGGCGGCGTGCTCGACGGGCAGGTCGCGGTCTTCACCTTCGGCTCGGTGACGCTCGACCGTCCGCTGTCGGCCGGCGGCAACCGACCGTTCGCCATCCTGTCGCAGAGCACCCTGGTCGTCGACGACGCCATCCTCGCCGGGAGCGGCGGGCGCGACGGCGGTCCGGGCGGCTTCGACGGCGGCAGCGACGACTTCGGCGAGGCGGGCAGCGGCCCGGGCGGCGGCTCGGTCAGCGGCGGGCGGGGCGCGGGCGGCGGCGCGTTCGGCGGGGCCGGCGGCGTCGCGGAAGATGGCGTGTCCGGTGGCGCCGTCTACGGCGATCTCCTCGCCGCGCTCCAGGGCGGCAGCGGCGGCGGCAAGAGCGACAGCGTCGGCTGCTTCCCGTTCTGGTGCGACGAGAACGGCAACGGCGGCGGGGCGGCGGCGCCGTCGAGCTCGGCGCCGTGTCCACGCTCACGGTGACGGCGAACGCCGTGATCGTGGTCGACGGGGCCGACGGCAGCAACGACAGCCAGCACGGCGGCGGCGGCGGCGCGGGTGGCGGCATCCTGCTCCACGGCGACGGCGGGCTGTGCGAGGGCGTGCTCACCGCCCGCGGCGGGCGCGGCGGCGACGACGGCAGCGGCTACGTCCAGGGCGGCGGCGGCGGCGGCGGGCGCATCGCCATGCTCGACCTGCAGAGCGAGTGCCTGACCGACGTGAGCGGCGGCGAGCGCGGCGGCAGCGCGTCGGGCGCCCCGGGCGAGGTCCTCTTCCGCGCGTGGGAGCCGCCCGACCTCGACGGCGACGGGTACGTCGACGAGGTGGCCGGCGGCGACGACTGCGACGACGGCGATCCGAGCGTCCACCCCGGCGCGGAGGACATCCCCGGCGACGGCGTCGACCAGAACTGCGACGGCGTCGACGCCGCGGCGCCGGGCGACGATCCCACCGGCCCCGGCACCCTCGGCGACACGGGCGCCCTGCCGCCGGGGCTCGACACCGGCGACCCCGCCGCCGACCCGGCGGGCGATCGCGACCCCGTCTCCGACCCCGGCTCGCAGGTCGCCGTCGCGGGCTGCGCTTGCTCGTCGCAGGGGCCGCGAGCCCGCTGTGGGCCGGCGCGCTGCTCGGGCTGCTCGCGCTCCGGCGCCGGCGCCGGCGCTGAGCCGCCCGGCGGGCTAAGGCGGGCACCACGAGGTGCCCATGGACGCCGTCACCCTGCTCGAGGGCGACCCCGCGCTGCTGTTCGTCGCCCCCCACGCGCCCGCACCAGGCGCGCGCGCCGCTCGCCTGTTCCTCGACGAGCCGGCCGTGCGCGAGGCCCTCGCCGAGCGCATCGGCACCTGGCACGACCTCGGCTCCGACGTGGCGCTGACCTCGGCCGTGGCGGCCACCGGCGCCCGCGGCGCGCGCCCCACGCTGCCGCGCGCCGTCTGCGACCTCAACCGCGGCTGGCGGGGCCGCCCGGAGGCCCAGGAGACGCTGTTCGGCAAGGGTGCCGTCGACGCCTGGACCCGCGAGCGCCTCGCGCCGGGCGGCGAGGCCGAGCCTCGAGGCGTACTACCGCGGCGCCTTCGCCGCGATCCGCGAGGCGTCGGCGGAGGCGCGCGGCCTCGTCGAGCTCCACAGCTACGGCGACCTCGGCTCCACCTACGACAAGCAGGCCGGCGGCCGCCCCGTGCGGCGCCCGGCCGCCGCCATCGTCCACGGCGGGCCCTGGGCCACGCCGTTCCCGGTGGGCCTCGCGCGGCTCGTCCCCGGCGACCTCCGCGGGCTGCCCTGGGCGGTCGAGGTGCGGGTCGAGGCGGCGCTCGGCGAGGCCGGCTTCCCCCCGGGGCCGAGCCCGTACCCGACCCTGCTGCCCTGGACGGTGTCGTCGCGCTTCCTGGCGGCCCGCTGGTTCGCCTGGCTCGGCCGCACCGGCCGCCTGCCCGGTCCCACGGCCCAGCGCCTCGCCGCGCTCGCCTGGACCGACGAGCAGCACCCCGTCCTCGACGCCGCGCTGGCGGGCGAGCTCGAGGCCGAGCGCGAGCTGCCCGGCCTCCGCGCCCTGGGCGACGAGATCGGCGCCTGGAGCCACCAGGGCGCCGAACTCGGCGACCGCTTCCTCGCCGAGTCCGGCTGCGTCTCGTTCGGCGTCGAGATGCGCTACGATCTGCGTCAGCGCGCCGGCGCCTTCGGCGAGGCCGTCGCGCGCGCGGTGGCGTAGAGCGCGAGCGCCGCGGCCGCGCCGAGCAGCGCCGTCAGCCAGGCGAGGGCGCGCAGGCCCCGCGGCGAGGCCGTCGCCGTGACGGTGACGGGCGTGCGCGCCGGCACCCAGTGGCGCCGGTACGCGCGGACCCGCGCCGCCTCCGGCGTCTCGACCTGGCTCGGCGCCGACACGGCCGGCGCGGCGTCGCTGCCGGCGTCGGCCAGCCAGTGCCCCGAGCCGACGGGCTCCTGGTCGTCCACGTCGGCGTGCAGGCCCGACCAGTGCGGGCCGTCGGGCAGCGCCACCTCCCAGCGCAGCGCGGTGACGGGCAGATCGAGCGCGGGCAGCGCCAGCCGGGTCCGGCCGAGCCACCGCGGCACCGACACCGGCTGCGACAGCACCACGAGCACCTGGAACGGCTGGTCGGGCGCCGAGCGGCGCAGCGGCACGGCCACGCGCCCGTCCGCCGTCCGGCTCGGCACCACCGGCTCGCCGTCGAGGAACGCCCGCGTCACCTCGGCGCCCTCGGGCAGCTCGAGCAGCAGCGCGTGGCGCAGGCGGTTGCGCAGCGTCACCGAGAGCTCCGTCAGCGCGCGCCCCGAGGCCGACACCACCGTCCGGGCGACGACCCGGTCGGCGTGCTCGGAGCTCACCTCCACCTCGGGCAGGGGCGTCGCGCGGATCCGCACCGCGCCGGCGCCGTGGCTGCGCAGGCCGTACAGCAGCGGGCTCACCGAGGCGCGCCGCAGCTCGTCCGGCAGCTGGTTCGGGTCCACGGCGACGAGGTCCTCGGGCTCGACCTCCTCGAGGCGGACCCGCCCCGGCGCCTCGATGCCCACCCAGCCGTGCTCGCGCTCGACCCCCCACGCGTGGGGGAGGGCGATCCGCGCGGCGTCGGTGGGCAGCTCGCGCGACAGGCGCAGGCTCACCTCGTAGCGGTTGCGGATGGGGTAGGCGGTCTCGCCGCGGACCAGCGTGCCGCCGTCGGTGGGGACGGCCTCCCAGGCGAACGCGCCCTCCCCGTCGGCCGAAACGACGGACAGGCCCTCGGGGACGAACACCTCGAACGACTGCGTCGCGGCGTACAGGATGGTCCAGCGGACGACGGAGAACAGCTCCAGGCGCCGCTCGTCCACGGCCAGCAGGTGGGCGGACTCGGCGTAGAGCTTCGCCTCGCGCGCTTCGGTGGGCCCGAGGTCCTTGAGCCCGAGCAGCCGGATCCGTGAGGTGGGCGCGAGGTCGGCGGTGACCCGCGTGGTCTCGCCCACGCTCTGCACCTGCATCCGCACGGCGTCGCCGATCTCGGGCGCGAGGTCGGGCCGCGGCAGGGTCAGCGCGACCCGCGTGGCGGCGGTCTGCGGGACGCCGAAGTCGTACTCCACGGCGCCGCGCTGCCCGCTGGCGGGGACCAGCGCGCGGACGCGCACCCGGTGCTGGCCGGTGGCCTGCGTCGGCCAGACGTGGCTGCCGCCGCGCTGGTCCACGGCGACGGGCGCGCCGTCCACGTCGACGGCGGTGAGGACGGCCTCGGTGCCGAGCAGCGGCACGTCGCTCCAGCCGCTGCCGGTGAGCGTCACCTCCAGCGTGGCGTCGATCGACAGCGCCAGGGTGCGCGGGTCGGCCTCGCCGGACCAGGTGGCGCGGCCGAGCGCGACCTGGCGCGGCGCGGGGAGCGCGACGACGGCGGCGTCCTGCCGCGCCTGCCAGTCCGCGACGGGGACGGTGACGGTGCCCTCGGGGGCGGCCCACGCAGCGAGGGCCCACAGCCACGCGATCATCGGTGCCTCCGGTGCAGGACGAGGAGCAGCGCTGCGGCGAACACCGGCAGCATCGACGGCGACAGCAGCCACCACACGAGCGCGACCAGCGCGACGGGCGGCGCCGCCCACCACGCGCGGCGGCGCGGCGCGACCCAGCGCGCGCCGGCCCAGCGCCGCCCGATCAGCGCGGCGGCGAGCCCGAGGACGGCCCCCCACAGCGCCCGCCCGTAGACGCCGAGCAGGGCGTGGCCCAGCGCGGCCACCGCCACGAGGCCCACCGCGAGCGCGATCCCGCCTGCGGCGCGCCGCCAGCGGGCGGCGGCGAAGGTGAGGGCGGCGACGCCCGCCAGCACGACCCAGCGCGCCGCGTCGGCGACGGGCGCGGCGATCCACAGGATCCGCGTCGCCACGGTGTCGTCGCCCAGGAGCACGCCGCGGAGGCGGTACTTGTGGCCGACCAGCGGGAACGGGTCGCCCGCGAGCGCGCCCTCGGCCTGCTGCTCGGCCAGGTAGTCCTTGCGGCGCAGCTCGAGCGCCGATCGGTAGGCCTCGCCGGCGTAGGCGGCCTCGCCGGGCACCGCGGCGGTGACGACGGCGTCCAGCAGCCGGTGCAGCGTGCCCGTGTAGTTGACGTCGAGCCGGACGGCGCCGTCGCCCACCCACAGCGGCACGAGCCGCTCGGGCAGGTACAGGTGCCAGTTCGCGGCCATGACGTCGAGGTCCAGCGCGGGCAGGGCCACGTCGCGCAGGCCGGCGAGCGCCAGCGGGTCGCCGTGGCGCTCCCAGCCGAGCTCCAGCGTGAAGGCGGCCTCGGCGGGCAGCTCGGCGATGGAGGGGACGCGCAGGTGCTGCCCCACGCGCAGCGCGCTCGGGTCGAGCCCCGGGTTGGCGCTCACGAGCAGGCGCCAGCGCGAGGCGTCGCCGTAGTAGCGCTGGGCGATGGTGCTCAGCATGTCGCCGGCCTCGACGACGTGTTCGGCGTCCTGGCGCTCGCGGGCCTCGCTGCGGGTCAGCGGCACGAGCATCCGCTCGGGGTGGCCGTCACTGGCGGCCGGCCGCAGCGGCACGCCGTCGCGGAAGCAGTGCGTGAGCACCGCGCCCTCGGGGAGGTCCACCGTGAGGACCTGGCGGGTCGTGTTGCGCACGGCGAGCCGCAGCTTGCCCACCTCGGCGCCGTCCTCGGTGACGACGGTGATGGCCTGCAGGTCGTCGATGCGGGTCGGCGCCACGCGCAGGTCGGCCTGCCGCGCCACGTCGACGGTGGCGGCGGGCGGCTCCCCGTCGAACGCGACGGTCGCGCGCAGCGGGTCGTCGGTCAGCGCCAGCAGCGAGACGGGCACGTCGCGCGGGGCCAGCAGCCGCCCCTGGCCCACGTCGCCCGGCGCGACCTCCAGCCCGACCGGCGCCGCCACCCCCACGGCCCCCTCGGTGCGGCCGTCCACCCGCGGCCGGGGCACCAGCAGCGGCACTGCCGTGCCGGGCTGGACCGGGTACTGGAACCGCACGTCGGCGGCCACGTCGGCCTGGGCGAGGTGGCGCAGCAGCACCACGGCGCTGCCGTCCTCGGTGTGCCACTGGAGCACGTCGCCGCCGGTCACGTCGAGCACCTCGAGGGCGGGCGGCAGGTCCACGGTGACGCGGTCGATCTCGCCCTCGCGCACGGTCAGCGCGAGCCGGGCCGTGCCGGTGACGAGGTCCTCGCCGAGGGAGACGACGGCGTCGGTGCGGGCGTCGACGTGGGCAGCGCCCGCCGGCGTCGCCACGTCCGCGCTGCGCTCCCAGGCGAGCGCCAGGTCGCCGGCGGCCAGCGCCCCGCGCACCCGCGTGGCGTCCCCCGCCGGGAGCACCTCGGTGACGACGCCGCCCCGCAGGCTCGGGGTGACGGCGGGCTCCGGGACGACGAGGTCCACCGCCGTCGGGCCGCCGCCGGGCAGCGGCACGCGCAGCTCGCGGGCGAAGCGGTCGGTGGGGGCGCCCTGCAGCAGCTGGATCCGGGCGTCGTGGACGCCGGGACCGACGTCGACCACCCACTGGCCGCTGCCGTCGTCGCGCAGGGCCGCGGGCCGGCCGTCGAGCGTGGCGTCGAGCACCGTCACGTCGCGGCCCACCAGCGGGACCGCGACCGGGCCGCACCGCACCTCGACCCGCGCGGTGAGCGTCCCCTCGAGCTGTCCGCGGTGCAGCGTGCCGGCGAGCGTGCGCTGGACGGGCAGCGCCGCCGGTGTGCACGCCGGCGCCGGCGGCGGCACCGTCTCCTCCCAGGTCGCGAGCGGCACCGTCACCGTGCCGCCGCTCGCCCACGCCGTGGCGGTGAGCCAGCCGATCCCCATGGTCCCTCCGGGTCACCCGAGAAGGGTCACCCGGTGGGGGGGTGGCGGTTCCCGCACATCGCGCGGGGGTTCCGTGCAGCGACCGTGCAGGCAAGGTCGAGGTCGAGGTCGAGGAGAGCGACTTCGACTTCGACCTCGACCTCGACTTCGACCTCGAGATCGACCTCGAGATCGACCTCGAGATCGACCTCGAGATCGACCTCGACCTCGAGATCGACCTCGACCTCGACCTCGAGATCGACCTCGACGTCGACCTCGACCTCGACCTCGACCTCGACATCGACCTCGACCTCGACCTCGACCTCGACCTCGACCTCGACCTCGACCTCGACCTCGAGATCGACCTCGACCTCGACCTCGACCTCGACCTCGACCTCGACCTCGACCTCGAGATCGACCTCGACCTCGACCTCGACCTCGAGATCGACCTCGACCTCGACCTCGAGATCGACATCGACATCGACATCGACATCGACATCGACATCGACATCGACCTCGACCTCCCCAGGGTTGACCACGAAGTCGAGAAAGACGAGGTTCTATCTGGCCCAGCGTAGAGGCAAACGCTCGCGCTACCGGGCTGAGATCGTGTTCACCTGGTCCTTCTCGATGAGGCGTTCCAGTTCGAGGCGGACGAGCAGGTTCGGATGTCGTCCTGCACCTGCATCCGACCCAGTCCGACGCCGGCGGTGGCGAGGCGGTGGAGGTCGACGTCGACGTCGACGTCGAAGTTCGAGTCGAGGTCCGAGCGCCGGACGATCCGGCTCGTACCCACCTCGGCCCCGCGCTCAGTCCTTCGCCGGGCCCACCTTGCCGAACTCGACGATCTCGCCCTCCCGCACGCCCGGCAGCTTCATCAGCGCGTCGGCGTCGATCCAGGCCTGTGCGCCCTCGGTGCACGCCACGCGCACCAGCTGCCGCCGCGGCACCTGCGACTTCGCGACCTCCTCGAAGCCGTCGCCCTCGAACATGCCGGGGCACTCGGCCTGGGCCTCGCGGTCGCCCACCTTCACGGAGCAGTAGCCCTCGCCGTGGTAGGCGGTGACCCACACCTCGGTGCCCGCGGAGACGTCGATGTCGTCGAGCTTCAGGTCGCGCGTGGCCCGGTAGCGGTCGACGCCGCGGACGGTGCGGAAGTCGGCCGTGATCTCGGCCCACGGGTGGTACAGGCCCGGCGGCACGGTGCACGCCACCGTCGGCTCGGGCTGGCACGGCCCCTTGCGGCCCTTCGTCGCGACGGGCTCGCGCACGTCCGGGATGGGCGACGGGTACTCGCCCTCCCAGCCGCCGTTCACGAGCACGCCCTCGCCGCAGCTCGTCTTCTCGGTGTCGGCCGTGCGCTCGCGCTTGCCCTTGCCCTTCGCGCCCTTGCCCTTCGCCCCCTTGCTCCGCGCCGGCGCCGCCGCGGGCGGTGGCTCGACGGGCGCGGGGGTCGCCGCGGGCTCGGTGCTCCCGCAGGCGGCCAGCAGCCACAGGGCGCCCACGGTCACTGCTCCAGCAGGCTGCGCAGCATCCAGGCGGTCTTCTCGTGGACCTGGAGGCGCTGGGTGAGCAGATCCATCGTCACCTGGTCCGCGGCGCCCTCGGCGACCGGGAAGACCTCGCGCGCCGTGCGGGCGGCGGTCTCGTGGCCTTCCTTGAGCTGCCGGATCATGTCGTTGGCGGCCGGGACACCGTCGGCCTCGGCGATGCGCGTGAGCGCCGCGAACTCGCGGTAGGTGCCGGGCGCGGGCGAGCCGAGCGCGCGGATCCGCTCGGCGACGAGGTCGACCGCGTTCCACAGCTCGGTGTACTGCGCCATGAACATGGCGTGCAGGTCGTTGAACCGCGGACCCGTCACGTTCCAGTGGAAGTTGTGGGTCTTCAGGTACAGCGTGTAGGTGTCGGCGAGGAACTTCGCGAGCGCACCCGCGATCTCGTTGCGCTGGTCCTCGGGGATCCCGATGTCGATGGCCATGGCCGCCTCCCGGCGCCCCGTAACCTCCCTCGCGGGTGCAGCCGCGTGTACCAGGTGGTACGTGTGCCAGGTGGTACAGGAGGACGGTATGGAGATCCGAGCGAGCGGCACCAGCGCCGCGCCACCGCGCGCCGTGTTCGCGCTGCTGGCCGACATCGACAGCTGGTCGCGGTGGGGCCCGTGGCGCGCCACCGGCCTCGAAGCGCCGGCTCCCGGCGGCGGGGGCGGCGTGGGCGCGATCCGGCGCCTGGAGTCGCGCACCTGGGGCCGGCGCATCGTGTCGCGCGAGCGGGTCGAGGAGCTGGTCCCCGACCAGCGGCTGGTCTACGCGCTGCTCTCCGGGCTGCCGCTCGAGGGCTACCGCGGCGTGGTCGCGCTGCAGCCCGCCGGCGGGGGCACGCACATCGTCTGGTCCTCGACGTTCACCCCGCGCCACCGCGCCACGGGCTGGCTGTACCGCGCCGCGCTCCAGCGCTTCGTCGACGACCTGGTGCCCGCGCTGGCCCGCGCGGCCGCGGCGTGACCGACGCGCCGCGCGACCGCCTCCTCGCCGCCACCGTCGCGCACTTCGCCGCGAACGGGCTCGGCGACCTGAGCCTCCGCAGCCTGGCCGCGGCGCTCGGCACCAGCCACCGCATGCTGCTCTACCACTTCGGCAGCAAGGAGGCGCTGCTCGCCGCGGTCGTGGCGCAGGTGGAGGCCGGCCAGCGCGACACCCTGGCCGCGCTGGCCGCCAGCGACGATCCGCCCGCCGTGGCCGCGCTCCGGTTCTGGCGCGGCCTGACGGATCCGGCGGTGCGGCCGCACGTGCGCCTGTTCTTCGAGCTCGTCGCGCTCACGCTGCAGGGGCACCCGGCCACCGCGGCCCTGCGCGAGACGCTGGTCGCGCCCTGGATCGACGCCGTCGCCGCCGCCGAGCTCCGCCGCGGGCGCTCGCCGGCGGAGGCCCGGGCCCGGGCGCGGCTGGGGGTCGCCGCGGCGCGGGGGCTGCTGCTCGACCTCCTCGTCACCGACGACCTCGAGGGGGTCGACGCCGCGATGGCGGCGTTCGTCGACGCGTTCGCCTGAGCCCGCGCTCAGAGCTGGATGCTGTCGCCCTGCGCCACCCAGATGAGCTCGCTCGTCCACTGGCCGCCCTGCTGCCGCTGCAGCAGGTGCTTGCCCGCGGCCAGGGTGACGGTGTCGCCGCCCTCGACCTCGTGGCCCGACACGTAGGCCGTGCCGCTGCCCACCACGTCGACCTGCACCGTCGCGACCACGCCGCTCTTCGCGAGCGCCTTGTACAGCTTCGCGTAGGCCGGGCCGAGCTCGGGGTCGGGCTTGGCCGTCGGGTCCACCACCAGCACCTGCGTGACGCTGGCGGTCGCGGCGGCCGCGTTGCCGTCGACGAGGTGCAGCAGCGCGGCGGTCTCGTACAGCCCCGCGAGCTCGTGCGACGAGATCGGCGCCGACAGGCGCTGCAGCGAGCTGTCGGCCTCGCCGAGCAGCGTGATGGCGTGCTCGATCTCGGCGTCGCGCATCTCGGAGCGGGCGTCGGCCACCATGGCGCCGATGGGGGTCGTGGGCAGGTCGGGCATCGAGGCGTCGGCCGTGCCGCCCTTCTTCGCCTTGGCGGGCTTGCTGCTCGCCGGGGCGTCGAGGTCGTCGTCGAGGTCCTCCGAGGCCGAGCCGTGCTTCCCGCTGGCGATGGCCATGGGCTCCTCGGGCGGCTCGGTGGCCGCGATGCCCTGCGGGATGCCCGTCAGCAGGTCCTTGCTCGCGTTGACCAGCCCCTCGAGCCGCTTCGGCGTCGCGACGACGGCCTTGACGTTGCCGCCGAGCGTCTTCGCGACCTTCGGCAGCTGCAGCGGGTTCATGCCCGCCTCCTTGAGGAGGTTCGGGTTGAGCTGCGAGGGGAACTGCTGGCACGCGCCGACCAGCTCCTGCACCTGCGGCGGGAGCTGCGCCACGTCGTTCGGGATCTGCGCGAGGTCGCCGGCGGCCTGGTTCACGGCCTCGAGCATCGCCTTGACCTCGTTGCTGCCCGTGCCGCCCACCGTGAGGTAGGGCTTGCCGTCGCGCATCTGGACCTCGATGGGCCCGCCGGCGCGCTGCTTGAGCTCCCACATCGACATGCGGATGGGGGTGCCCTCCTCGAGCCCGATGGCGAGCGCGATCCGGTCCTGGGCGGTGAAGATGCGGTCCTGCACCTGGTCCAGCGTGTCGTGGATCGCGCGGGCCTTGGAGAACACGGAGTCGAAGGCGGTGATGCCGGTGTCCTCGATGCTCGGCAGCTCCTGCTCCCGCAGCTCGGCGAGGGCATCGGCGGAGCCGCCCCCCGCGAGCGCAGGGGTGGCGATGGCGAGCATCAGCAGCACGGAGACGTGACGGAGCATGGCAACCTCGTGGCGGAGTTCGCCTGTCTGCCGCCCGGGCGTGCGGGTGGCAGCGCGTGGTTTCGTGGGTTCGAAGCTTCAGTTGCAGGCGGTCGGGTAGATCTTCTTGCCCTGCACGGTGTAGCAGAAGCGGTCCTCACCGGTGCCGGCGTCGATCGTGAACGATCCGGAGGCCTTGCCCGAGGTCAGGTCGATCCGGTAGGTGCCGGGCTCGAGCTCGAGCTTGGTGGGGGTGCGGCCCTGGCTCTGGCCGTCGACCGCGATGCCGGCGGCGGGCGGGTCGGTGATCACCTTGATGGTGACCTTGTCGGCGGGGGCCGCGGGGGCCGCGGCCGGCGCCGGACGCGGCGCGGGGGCGGCGGTGGGCGCGGGGCTCGGCGCGGGCGCCGGCGCCGAGACCGACGGGGCCGGGGCGGGCGCGGCGTCGGGGGTGCCGCCGCCGCTGGTCGAGCCGCGGTCGGCGTCGTCGTGGGCGGGGGGCGCGGCCGGCGCGGCGGCCTGGCCGCCCGCGGGCGCGGCGTCGGCCGGCGCGTCGTCGGCCTCCTCGGCCTCGGGTCCGCCGACGGGGCGCCCGCCACCGGGGTCACGGAATCAGTGGCGGGCGCCTCCGCGGCGGGAACAGGGACCGAGAGCAGCAGCCAGGCGGCCATCGCGGCGACGACCACCAGCGCGACGCCGGCGGCGAGCACGCCCACGACGGCCATCACGCCGCCGCCCAGCACCACGCCGGCGCCGGTCGAGGCCAGCACCAGCAGGCCGGTGCGGCGCGGGGGCGCGGCAGGGGCGGGCGCCGCGTCGGCGCGGACGGCGGGCTGCGGCGGATCGAGCTGCGGGCGCAGCGGGGAGGGCGGGGCGTCTTCGGCGAAGAACGCCTCGTCGTCGTCCGTCGGGACGATCGACAGCAGGATGTCGCCCTTCTTCCGCTCGTCGTTCAGCGCTCGCACCATCTGGAACCTCCCGCTCGCCCGCTCGGCTCGTGTCTCTCGGCTCGGACCCACTCGGTAGCGCGGCGTCCGGGGGCCGGGCCCGTTTCAGCTTGTTTCGGCCTGTGACCGTCGGCGGAGGACGCCGGCAATCACCTTCCGTGTCCGTCAGAAACGGACCTGCACCACCCGCTCGCTGTCACCGGCCCGGATGACGATGTCCTCGCCGCGCCCCGCCCACCCGGTGAGGGTGACGCGGTGCTCGTGGCGCAGCGCCTCGTCGCGGAACACCTCGGAGCCGTCGCCGCGGGTCAGCAGGGTGGGCGACGCCTCGCGGGTCGCCCACGCGAGCGTCACCATGCCCGGCGCGACGGGCGCGTGGCGGACGTTCCGGATGCCGGTCTCGGCGGACCACGGCCACCAGGACAGGGATTCGAGCAAGGTGGTCACGGGGGCCCCCCACCGGTCTCGGGTTGGTCGCTTCTCGTGCCGGTCGAAGTACCTGGCGCACGGTGCACGGCACAGAATCAAGATGTTTCAGCGCCGCGTGGAGGCAGCGGAGCCCGCTCCCAGCGCGGTGCGCGGTCGACGGTGGGCGGAGGTCCGGCTACCGTGGCGCGGAGGTGTTTCGTGACGTTCCGCGACGTGCTCGTGCTGTCGGCCGTCGCCTGCAGCCACGACCCGGTCGAGCTGGGCGACAGCGGGCGGTCCCCGTCGACCGACCCGTCCACGTCGGTGCCCGACAGCGTCGATCCCACGGCGCCCATCGCGTCCACGTCGGTGGCCTGCGACGCCTGCGGCGGCGACTGCGTGCTCGACACGCTGAGCTACGCCTACCGCTACCACGACGAAGCCGACATCGACTACAGCGACCCGCCCCCCGCCGGCGGGCCGCACGACCCGTGCTGGGCGGCGTTCGGCGTCCACGACGAGCCCGTGCCCGACGACAACTGGGTGCACAACCTGGAGCACGGCGCGGTGGTGCTGCTGTCGGACTGCACCGACTGCGACGCCGACCGCGCGGCGCTGGCGGAGATCGCGACGGACCGGCCGTTCGTGCTGGTCACCCCCTACAGCGGCATGCCGAAGCCGTTCGCGGCGGTCGCCTGGGGGGTGCGGATGCTGACGGGGTGCGTCGATCCGGAGGCCATCGTCGCCTTCCACGACGCCCACGTCGACCAGGGCCCCGAGTCGCTCGCGGCGGGGCCGCCGGACGACTGCATGTAGGGGGGACCATGTCGCTGCGCACGCTGCTGTCGGTCGCGCTGCTCGCGGGCTGCACGCCCGATCCGCCGAAGAACGCCGAGCCGTCCTCGTCGACCCCGTCGTCGGACACGACCGGGACGACCCCGCCCGACACCCCCCCGGGCGACACGGGCACGCCGCCCGAGCGCACCGCGCTCGACATCGCGCTCGACGACGCGTTCCGCATCGACCCCTCGCGCATCGACGTGGTCTACGACGTGACCCCCACCGCCGACACGCTCGAGGGCAGCGCCGTCATCACGTTCACGATGCGGCCGGGCGAAGATCAGCCGCTGTTCCACTTCGCGCCGTACATGAACGGCCAGGGCGAGGCGCGGTCGGCGCTGGTGTCGCTGCTGCTCGACGGCGAGCCGCTCGACCCCCAGCGCGACGAAGACCTGCGCGTCGAGGTCTTCCCCGGGTCCACCCAGGAGAGCTTCGTGCTGCAGCGCACCGTCGGGGGCGGCGAGCACACCATGGAGATCGCATGGTCGATCCCGAACATCTACCAGATCTTCCGGCGGGACTGGTTCCTCACGCTGGTCGACGACACCGTGGGGCACGGCAACGACAGCCTGTGGCCCACCATCAACTCGCCCGAGGCGCTGGCGCGGCACACCGTGGAGGTGCGGCTGCACGACCCGCGCAGCTACGCGTTCGTCGCCTCGGGCGAGGTGACGGGGCCCACCTTGGTGGGCGACGCGCAGGTCTGGACGCTCGACACGCTGCGCGAGGTCGCGAGCTACACGGTGCTGCTGGCGGCGATGCCCGCCGACCAGGTGCAGGTGCGCCAGTTCGACGCCGGCGACGTGCCGGTCACGCTGGTGTCGACCGAGCCGCCCGGCCGCACCGACGACGCGCAGGACCTGACCGTGCGCACCGTGGCGCAGCTGGAGGACGACTTCGGGGCGTTCCCGATGCCGTCGCTGTCGGTGCTGCTGCTCGACTGGCCCGACGGCATGGAGTACTACGGCGGCACCATCACGGGCTACAGCTCGCTGTCGCACGAGCTCGTGCACATGTACTGGGGCTGCTCGGCCATCAACCGGACGTGGCGCGACTCCTGGATCGACGAGGCCGTCAACGTCTGGTACGAGGCCCACGACGTGCTGCCGGAGCTGCCGGCGGACGACACCTCCGGCATCGTCGGCGACCGCGACGTGCTGGAGCTCGGCTTCGACGGGCGGGCGTACGGCCCGGGCGCCATGATGTTCGGCGCCGTCGCCGACCGGATGGGCGGCGACGACGTGCTGCTGGGCTTCCTGCGGGGCTTCCGCGACGCCCACGTGTTCGTGCCCTACACGACGGACGAGCTCGTGGAGGCCCTCACCGACGAGACGGGCGACGCGGGGATCCGACCGGCGTTCGAGGCCTGGGTGGGCCTGGAGCCGGTCGCCCGGTAGCCGTCACCGGTTGACGATGTGGATCGCCTCGCCGAGCGCCGCCTTGGCGGCCTCCATCACCGACTCGCCGAGGGTCGGGTGCGGGTGCACCGTGAGCCCCACGTCGAGCGCCTCGGCCGACAGCTCGATGGCCAGCGCGGCCTCCGAGATGATGTCGGAGGCGTGGGCCCCCACGATGGTGACCCCCAGCACGAGCGAGCTCTCGGCGTCGACCAGCACCTTCACGAAGCCGTCGGTCGCGTTGTTGGCGATGGCCTTGCCGATCGCCGCGAACGGCACCTTCCCGACCTTGACCTTCCGGCCCTGCTCCTGGCACTCGCGCTCCGACAGGCCCGCGGTCGCCACCTCGGGGTCGGTGAACACCACCGCCGGGATGGTCTTCGCGTCGAACGCGACGGGCTTGCCGGCGATGACCTCGGCGCAGACCTCGCCCTCGTGGGTCGCCTTGTGCGCGAGCATCGGGTTGCCGACCACGTCGCCGATGGCGTAGACGCCGGGGACGCTGGTGCGCATCCGCTCGTCGACCTTGACGAACGGCCCGTCCATCTCGACGCCGAGGTCCTCGAGGCCGAAGCCGCGGGTGTTCGGACGCCGCCCGACGGTGACCAGCACCACGTCGCACGGCAGCGACGCGGGGCCCTCGGGGGTCTCGACCTGCACCACGATCCCGTCGTCGGCCTTCTCCCAGCCGAGCGCCTTCGTCTTCAGGTGCCAGGTGACGCCCTCCTTCTTCATCCGCCGCTCGAGGACCTTGACCACGTCGGGGTCGAAGCCCGGCAGCAGCTGGTCCATCATCTCGACGACCACGACCTCGGTGCCGAGCCGCGCGTAGACGCCGCACATCTCGAGGCCGATGTAGCCGCCGCCGATGACGACCATCTTCTTCGGGATGCGGTCGAGCGCGAGCGCCTTGGTGGAGTCGAGCACGGGCCCGTCGGCGAACTTGAAGCCCGGGATCTCCACCGGCGAGGAGGCCGTGGCGATCACGAGGTTGTCGGCCGTGATGCGGCGGCTGCCCTCGGCGGTCTCGACCTCGACCGTGTGCCGGTCGACGATCCGCGCCGTGCCCGTGAGCATCTCGGTCTTGTTCTGCTTGAGCAGCGTGCGCACGCCGCCCGTCAGCTTGTCGACCACGCCCTGCTTCCAGGCCTGCAGCTTGCCCACGTCGACGCCGACCTCGCCCTGGACCACGAAGCCCATGTCGGCGGCGTGGGCGATCTCCTGGTAGCGGTGGCTCGCGTTGATGAGCGCCTTCGACGGGATGCAGCCCACGTTGAGGCACACGCCGCCCCAGTACTCCTTCTCGATGACCAAGGTGCGGATGCCGAGCTGCCCGAGCCGGATGCCGCAGGGGTAGCCGCCGGGGCCGGCCCCGATCACGATCGCCTGGTAGTCGCTCACGTCCCACTCCCTCCGAGCCGGGCTTCGATCAAGTGCGGTCCCGCCTGGTCGCGCACGGCGCGGACCGCCGCGGCCACGGCCTCGGCGTCGCTGCCGTCGACCTGCGCGGCGGGGATGCCGAACGCCTCGGCCAGCGCCCGCGGCGACGCCGCGAGCTGGCGCCCGAGCGGCGCGTCGCCGTCGAGCGGGTGCACGGAGACCACGAACACCACCCGCGGCTGCAGCAGGGCGGCGAGGTTCAGCGCCTCGTGCAGCGCGCCGTCGGCCGCGGAGCCCACGCCGAGGTGCACCACCACGCAGCGATCGTCGTGGGCGCGCTCGGCGTGCGCGATGCCGACGGCGAGGAGCGCTCGCAGCGCCGGGGCGCTGCCGGGCGGCACCACGCGGTAGGGCCGCGCGCCCGTCCGCGCGTCGGCCAGCCGGTCGACGGGGACCCCGCGCACGGCGGCGCCGACCCGCTCCCGCAGCGACGGCAGCCACCAGTCCGAGCGCTCGAGCGCGCTCGTGACGCCCGCGACCAGCGGCGCGAGCTCGCCCACCGGCAGCGGGTAGGGGAACGGCGCGGCGTCGTCGGCGCCGAGCGCGGCGTCGGCCTGCCGGACGGCGTCGAGCGCTTCGGCGGGGTTCACCGCAGCTCCAGGAACAGCCGCTCCGGGTGCTCGATCACGGCCTTGAGCGCGGCGACGAACCGCGCGCCGAGCGCGCCGTCGATGACGCGGTGGTCGAAGCTCGGCGACAGGAACATCATCGGCCGCACGACGATCTGGCCGTCGCGCACGACGGCCTGGTCGCGGATCGCGTTGACCCCGAGGATGGCGACCTCGGGGATGTTCAGGATCGGCGTGGCGAGCACGCCGCCGATGGACCCCACGCTGGTCATGGTGAAGGTGCCGCCCTTGAGCTCGTCGAGGCGGGCCTTGCCGGCGCGGGTGCGCGTCACCAGGTCGTCCATCTCGGCGGCGATCTCGAGGATCGACTTCTGCTCGACGTTCTTGATGACCGGGACGTACAGGCCATTCGGCGTGTCGGTGCTGATCCCGATGTTGTGGTCGCCCTTGACCACGAGCTCGAACTTCTCCTCGTCCATCACCGCGTTCAGGTTGGGGAACTGGTGCAGGACGACCGAGACGGCCTTCATCAGGATGGGGATGTAGGTGAGCTTGATGCCGCGCTCGGCGGCGGCCTCCTTCATCGCCTTGCGCAGGGTGACGAGCTCGCCGCAGTCGACCTCTTCGACGTAGGTGAAGTGGGCGGCGGTGTGCTTGCTCTGCGACATCTGCTGCGCGATCTTGCGGCGGATGCCGATGAGCGGGACGCGCTGCTCGGTGCCCGGCACGATCTCGCGCCCCACCTGCGGCAGCGCGGGGGCCAGCCGCGGCGCGGTGGCGGGCAGCACGGTGTCGTCGGCGGAGAGGTCGCCGAACGCCTGCAGGTCGCCGCGCATGATGCGGCCGCTCGGCCCGGTGCCCGGGACCTGGCGCAGGTCGATGCCCATCTCGCGGGCCTCGCGGCGGACGGCGGGCGCAGCGCGGGTCGGCTGCGACGGGTCCGGCGCCGGCGGCGGGGCGGTGCGCTCCACGGCCGGGCCCACGGTGGGCACCTGGGAGGGGAGGGGAGCGCGCGGGGCGGGCGTGGGCGCGGGCACGCCGTTGTCGGCGTGGGACACCGCGTCGTCGCGCACCCGGGCCGGCGCGCCCGTGGCGTCGGTGTCGATCTCGCACAGCGGCGCGTGGACCTTGATGATGTCGCCCGGCTTGCCGTGCAGGCGCAGCACCCGGCCCGCGCGCGGGCTCGAGATCTCGAGCTGCGCCTTGTCGGTGGTGATCTCGCACAGCGGCTGATCGACGGTGACGAAGTCGCCCTCCTTCACGTTCCAGGAGACGACCTCGGCCTCGACGACCCCCTCACCGACCTCCGGCAGCTCGAACACGAACGCCATCTCGACCCCCTCGGCACCTGCGGCGGCCCGCAGCCTCGAATCAGTAGTGAACGGCCCGCCGCACGGCGGCGGCGATGGGCTCCCCGCCGCCCCGCGGCACCGTGGCGTCGGCCAGCGGCGCCTCGAGGTACAGGAACGCCTCTTCCAGCGCGACCTCGCGCACCCGGGCCGCGATCCACGGATCCTCGGGGTGCGCCACGACGAGCCGCCCGGTGGCGCGCACCCGCTGCCCGAGCGTGACCCGGTCGATGGGCGCCAGCGACACGAGGTCGATCACGTCGACGTCGATGCCCTCCTGCGACAGCGCCTCGGCGGCCTGCACGGCGGCGGCCACCCCGGCGCCCCAGGCGGCGACGGTGGCGTGGGTGCCGCGGCGGACGAGCCCCGCCCGCGGCCCCTCGCGGCCGGGCACCGCCTCGGGATCGACCTCGCCGCGCGCCTCGGCCAGGGCGGCGGGCTCGAGGATCACCACGGGGCGCCGCGCCTGCAGCGCCCAGCTCGCGAGCCCCGCGGCCAGCGCGGGCGTGGACGGGCAGACGACCCACACGCCGGGCACGGTGGCGGTGAGCGCGGCCGCGCTGGCGCCGGGGGTGCGCGGCTCGAGGAGCGGCCCGCCGTAGGGGACGCGCACCACGAGCGGCACGGCGAACTCGTCGCCTGCGGCCAGCGCGCCGGCCTCGGCCAGCACCTCGAGCACGGCCGGGAGGCGCTCGGCGCCGGAGAGCTCGACCAGGGCGCGCTGGCCCGCGAGGGCCACCCCGAGGCCGAGCCCCACTGCGGCGCGATCGGCGATCGGCACCACGGTGACGCGGTCTGGCGGGAGCCCCTCGGCGGGGGTCTCGCGGATCACCGTGAGCGCCGGGTCGGCCTCCAGGGCGGAGGCGACGACGGCGCGGACGGCCTCTTCTGCGGTTGCGGTGCGTGCCATGGGGCCGGTCCTGTACCCTGCCCGCTCCGGGGTGTCACCCCTCGGTGGCGGGGTCGTGGGCGTCCTCGTCGTCGGCGTCGTCGGCGTCGTCGCGCTGCATCAGTCGCTGCAGCTGATCCGCGGTCATCATCATCGTCTCGCCCTCCTCGAACGGGGCGGAGGTGCGGTCGGGGGCGGTGGCTGGGGTCGCGGAGGACTCCGGTCCGCCGACGTCGTCCTCGTCGTCCCAGGCGCCGACCAGCGCCTCGAGCTGATCCGGGGTCATGGTCATCCCGGGGCGGATCGGCGCCGACCGGCGGCGGCGCGACGACTTCGCCGGGGGCACCTTCGCCGCCAGGGCGCGCACCTCTTCGAGCGCGGGCTGCAGCGGATCGCGCAGCCCGGCCCGGGCGGCGGCCTCGGCCCGCTCCCACGCGGCGCCCAGCGCCTCGCGGTGGGGCGCCGCCACGGACTCCGGGTGGCCGGCGAGCACGGCCAGCGCCTCGTCGTGGACCGGGCGGGCGGCCTGCAGCGTGGCGGTGGCGGCGGTGACGTCGGCCAGCAGGCGCTCGAGCATGGCCTCCGCCCGGGCGGCGGCGGCCTCGGCGGCGTCGGCGCCGGCGGGATCGCCGCGGGCCACGCTGGCGGCGGCGCGCTCGGCCTGGCGCAGCGCCCGGCCGATCGACAGGTCGGTGCGGATGGCGGCGGCGCGATCCGCGGCGGCGGTGGCCCGCTCGACCGCGGCGACGGCGCGATCCTGCGGGCTCGCCCCCGGGGCGGGCCGCGGGGGCGCGGAGGGCGCGGCGCGGACGGGCGGCGCAGGGCGCACGGCGGGCGGCGGCGGCGCCGGCAGCCGCGGGACGGCGCCGCTGCGCGTCTGCGCCGGCGGGGTCGAGGTGGCGGGCCGCCGGGTCTGCGCGAGCGCGGCCTGCAGCTGCTCCACGGCGTCGCGCACCCCGCCGAGCCACTGCTGCGCCTCCTCGGCGAGCTCGGCGTCGCGAGGCGGCCCGGACTGCTGGGCCTCGGTGGCGAGCGCGCGGACGGCATCCACCGCGCGCGACAGGGCGGCGTGGGCCTCCTTGACGGCGGGCGGCGGCTTCGCCGGGAGCGCGCGGATGGTGCGCGCGAGGCGGCGGGCCTCGGCGGCGGCGTTGGCGGCCCGCTGGACGGCGTGCTGGTGCGCGGCCTCGCGCTCGGCGGTGACGGCGGCGTGCAGCTGCGTCACGTCCTCTTCGGCGGGCGGCGGGGGCGGCGGGGGGCGGCGCGTGGCACCGGCGGCGGCTCGGGTGGCTCCGGCGGCGGCTGCTTCCAGCGCCTCGAAGCGGATGGTGGGCATCTCGTCGTCGCCGTCGTCGAAGCGATCGGCGGGGAGCGGGGTCGCGTCGACGAGGACCGCCTCTTCGGCGGCGCCCGGATCGTGCGCCGTGGGCTCGTCGGGCAGCAGGGGCGGCGGCCGCTTTCGAGCACGGTGGGCTCGTCGTGGATGGCCTCCTCGGGCTCCTCGGCCGCGGCGCGCGCCGCCTCGGCGGCGGTCTCGGCCCGCGCCGCGGCGGCCTCGGCCCGGGCCGGATCGTCGGCGCCCTGGGCGTCGGCGGTGGCGCGGCGGGCGGCCTCGCCGTGGGCGGCGACCTCGCCGGGACGATCGCCCAGCAGCGTCACCCGCGCCACGGCGCCCGCAGCTCGGGTGCGCGCCGACGCGATCGCGCCTCGTCCACCGCGCTGCGCACCGCGGGCAGCGCCCACTCGGCCCGCGCCGCGCGGAGCCGCGGCGGCGGCGGCGCTGGTGGCCTGCTCGCACTCGTCGCGGGCGGCCCGGACGGCCTCCAGCGCCGCCTGCACAGCCGGCACCTCGCGGTGGGCCCCCGCGGCGGCCTCGCCCTCGCGCAGGGCCTGCTCCGCCCGCTGGCGCGCCAGGGCGCCCGCCTGCTGGCGGATCGCGTCCACGGCCGCCCGCGCCGCCCGCTCGGCCTGCTCGGCCGCCGCGAGGGCGTCGTCGAGGGACTGCGCGGCGTGGGCGCGCGCGGCGTGCTGCCGGGCGGCGTCGAGCTCGGGCGGCCCGAGCGGCGCGTCCCCGCTCCACCCGGCGACCGCGGCCTCGATCCGGCCCACGGCCTCGTCGGCGCGGGCGCGCGCCTGCGCCAGGCGCCGCGTGGCGTCGGCCTCGACGGCGGCGCCCATCGCCTGGCGCGCGCGTCGTAGGCGGCCTGGACCGCGATCTGCGCGGCGGCCGCGGCCACCGCGGGGTCGTCGGCCTGCTCGGCCTCGGCGGCGGCCACCCGCGCGGCCTCGACCGACAGCTCGATCTCGGCCGCCTCGATGCGCGCGGCGCTCTGCTCGGCCCGGGCCAGCGCCTCGGCGGCGCGGGCGCGCGCGGCGGCGAGCACGGTCCGCTGGACGCTGTCGGCCACGGCCACCAGGCGCTCGGTGGGCCCCGCGGCGTCGGCCGGCTGCTGCGCGGCGTCGATCGCGGCCGCGAGCGACCGGACCTCGGCCGAGCAGCTCCCCGGCCTCGGCGTACGGCGCGGCCTCCGCCGCCTGCTCCGCCCGCGCGCGCCGCGGCCGCCCGGTCGCGGTGGGTCGCGAGCTCCGCCCTGGCGATCGAGCTCGCGCGCCGCCCACAGCGCCGCCTCGGCGGCCTCGGCCGCCGCCTCGGCCCGCTCGGCGGCGGCCACCGCGCGGTCGGCGTACGACGCCTCGGCCGCCTCCTGCGCGGCGTCCCGCGCGATCTGGAGCGTGCCGGTCGTCCTGCAGGGAGGGGTGCCCCGCGCCGGCCGCCTCGGCGCGCCCCGCCGCCTTGGCGGCCCGCTCGCGGGCGCTCGTGAGCCGCTCCCGCGCGGCCTCGGCCTCCGCCACCGCGCGGCTCGCCACCGCCTCGGCGCGCTCGGCGGCCGCGAGCGCGAGGTCGGGGTCGTCGACCTCGTCGAGGCGCCGACCACCTCGGCCAGCTCCAGCGCGGCCTCCGACAGGTCGGCCGCGCCGCCCATCGCGGCCTCGACCCGGTCGAGCGCCCGCCGCGCGCGGTCGCGGGCCAGCCCGAGCCGCTCGTGCTGCTCGAGCAGGCGGAACGCCTCGCCTGCGGCGCGCTCGGCCTCGTCGCCCGCGGCGCGGGCCTCGCCGCCGTCGGTGGCGGCCAGGGCCCAGGCCGCGGCGGTGCCGGCGTCGAGCCAGCGCTGCAGGTCGGCGTGGTCGCCGACGCGCGCCTCGAGCTGCGCCACGGCGGCGTCGGCCCGGCCGCGCCCGTCGGCCAGCGCCCGCGCCCGCGCCTCGCGCCAGTCGGCGACCTGCTGCGGGAACACGCTGGCGGCGGCCTGCAGCTCGTCGAGCCGCTCCCGCGCGGTGCCCGGGTCGCTCGCCTCGGCCACGGCGGCGGCGCGGTCGCTCAGCGCGCGGAAGGCGCTGGCGAGCGGCGCCGGCGGCACGGGGTCGCCCTCGGTCGGGTCGGGCGGGGCGTACCAGTCCTCGCCGAGCTCCTCGGGCCGCGGCCAGCAGCGCCTCGGCCTCGCCCGCAACGCCTCGAGCTCGCGCTCCCGGGCCTCGCGGCGGTTGGCGGCGGCCTGCACCGACAGCGCCGCCTGCTCCGCCCGCTCCAGCGCCGAGGCGGCCTGGCCCACGTCGGTGGCGCGGTCGATGTCGCCGAGCGCGGCCCGCGCGGCCTCGACGTAGCGCACGTCGGCGCTGTCGATGCGGTCCATCAGCTCGACGGCGTCCTTGACGGCCTTGCGCGCGGTCCCGCAGCGCCACGATCTTGCGCCGGCGCTCGGCCCGCTCGTGGGCCGTGACCAGCACCACGTCGGCCGCGCCGTGGGCCCGGTCGGCGGCCGCTGCGGCGGCGTCGGGGTCCTGGGCGGCGTTCGCCTCGTCGACGGCGGCGCGCACGGCGTCGACCGCCTCGGCGTCGTCGGGCTCGGCCGCCTCCTCGGCGCGCGCCAGCGCAGCCGCCGCGCGGTCGCGCTCGGCCTGGAGCCGCTCGGCCCGCGACGCCCGCTCGGCCTCGATGGCCCGCAGCCGCGCCAGGCCCTGCTCCACCCGCGCCGCCGGCTCGGCGACGGCCCCGCTGTCGGCGGCGGCCCCCGCCTCCTCCGCGGCGCTCCCCACGGCCTGCAGCACCGCGTCGATCGCCGGGCCGTCGCCACCCGGGCGCAGGGCGTCGGCCAGCGCGACGGCCTCGGCGCGCTGGGCCTCGGCCCGGGCCTTCGCCCGATCGAGCGCGGCGGCCGCCTCGATCGCGGCGCGGATCGAGCCCAGCGCCGCCTCGGTCGCGGCGGCGGCCTCCTCGGCGCGCTCTGGGTCCCCAGGCGGCCTCGGTGCAGGCCAGGGCCTCGCGGACGGCGGGAGGTGCGCCTCGGACTCGAGCTCGTGCTGTCGACCTCGGCCTCGGCCTCCGCAGCACGCTCGCCGCGCGGCGGCGGATCACCGTCAGCGCGCGGATCGCCGTGCGCGCGTCGGCCTCGGCGCCGTCCACCGCCGCCTCGGCGTCGGCCGCCAGGCGCTCGGCCTCGATCGGCGAGGCCGTCGCGGCGACCGCCGACAGGCCGCCCTCCACCGCGGTCAGCGCCACGGCGACCCCGCCCGGGTGCCACTGGGCCGCCACGGCGTCGAGCCGCTCGCGCGCGGCCTCGATGCGCTCCCCGCGCGGCCTCGATCCGCTGCCGATCGGCGACGGCGTCGGCCTCGGCGCGGTCGGCGGCCTGCTCCGCCAGCAGCGCCGCCGCCAGCACGTCGTCGGGGTGGGCCGCCGCCTCGGCCCGCTCGGCGTGGGCCCGCGCGTCGTCGCCCCGGCCGATCGCGTCGGCGCGCGACACGGCGACCCAGGCGCGGCGCCGGATCGCTCCCGCTCCTCCACGGCCTGCTCGGCCGCGGCGACGGTGCGGTCGGCGGCGGCGCCGGCGCGCTCGACCGCGGCCGGGTCGTCGCCCGCGGCCTCGGCCTCGGCCTCGACCTCGGCCAGCGCGGCTTGCACCGCCGGCGCCGGGATCCGCGCGGCGGCCTCCCGCGCCCGCTTCCGAGCGCTCCGCCTGCCCGCGCCACGCGCGCTCGGCGCTGCGCGGCCGCCGAGGCGGGCCTCCTCGGCCGCTGCCTCCGCTGCCTCCGCGGGCCGCCTCGGCCCGCTCGGCCGCCCGCTCGGCCGCCTGGGGGTCGCGCGCCGCCTCGGCCTTGCGCGCCGCGGCCTTGGCCCCGCCGACGTGCTCCTCCACGGCGTCGGACCCCTCGGGCGACGCCGCCAGCGCCGCCTCGGCCCGCACCACCGCGGCCTTCGCGGCGGCGATCGCGGCGTCCTGCCGGGCCTGGGCCTCGCGCGCGGCCCCCTCCGTCCGCCCGACGGCGTCGCTCACCAGGTGCTCGAGCGCCCCCCGCAGGTCGGTCACGGCGTCGGCCTCGGCCTCGGCGCGCTCCGCCGCCGCCACGGCGCCGGCGGCGTCGGTGGCGGCCTCGGCCTCGTCGGAGGCGGTGTCGGCGGCCGCGGCGTGGTCTCGCCCGGTGGCGATCCGCGCGTCGGCCTCGGCGAGCAGCGCCTCCACCCCGTCGAGCGCGGTGTCGGCGGCGGCCCGCTGGGCCTCGAGCAGCGCCGCCATCGTGTCGAGGGTCGCGCCGGCGCGCGCTGCGGCCTCCTGCGCCCGCGCGACGGCGGCCAGGCGCTCCGGCTCGTCGGGCGGCGGCCCCACCAGGTCGGCGAGGGCGAAGCCGGCGGGCAGCTCCTCCTCGACGTCCGCGAAGTACGGCCGCGCCGCGGCGACCAGCTCGGCCAGCGTGCGCCCGGGGGCCCGCGCCGCTGCCTTGCGCGCCGCGTCGACCACGATCTGCGGGTCGGTCGGCCGCTGGTCGGGGAACGGGGCCAGCGCCCCGCGCAGCACGTTGACGAGCTCGACGGGCAGCGGCTCGAGCAGCTTCTGCGCGTCGCCCGCGCCGACCTGGTCGAGCAGCTCGCCGCCCTCCGCGGCGTACACCGGCCGCCCCGTGGCGAGCTCGATCGCGACGAGCGACAGGGCGTACAGGTCGCTCGTCCAGTCCTCGGGCTCGCCGTCGACCCGCTCGGGCGGGGCGTACCGCAGCGACGCCTCCTCGGGGACGAGCGCCTCGTCGCCCTGGAAGTCGAGCAGATCGAGCGGCGGCAGGCCGTAGCCGATCACCGTGACCTGCCCGGCGTCGTCGACCACCAGGCGCCAGGGGTCGAGCGCGCCGTGGGAGCGGATGCCGCGGTCGGTGCCCGATCGCGAGGCGTCGCCCAGCGCGACCATCGCCCCCGCGACGAGCTCGAGCGCGGCGCGCGAGCCGCCGCCCCCCTCCTCGGCGAACACGGCGATGAGCTCGCGCGCGGTGCGCCCCACCGCGCCGACGGCGCCCGGCACGCGGTAGGCGAACACCCCGTTGCGGGAGGCGACGAGCGGCGCCACCCCGTCGATCATCGGCAGCTCGAGGAAGTCGCGGACCGGATCGAGGCCGGCGCCGATCGCCTCGTCGTCGCGGTAGTCCTCGTGGAAGGCGATCGCGAGCACCGTATCCGTCGAACGCGGATCGACGAGATCGGAGATCGGACCGCGGACGCGTCGCGTACCGATCGTCATCTCCTCGAACCGCCGCATGCGCTGGGCCCCCCCTGGCCGCCTACCCTATCCGCCGGCTCGCCGCCGCGATACATCCGGCCCGTCGCGGTCGGGGGACCCCGTGAAGAACGTCCTGTTGTTGGCGCCGTACCTCGGCGGCAACATGGTGCACTGCATCGAGAAGTGCTTCCTCGCTGCCCGGCGTGCGGCTCGGCCTCGTCACGCGCGAGCCCGGGCGGATCCACGCCGGCCATGCGGGCGCGCATCGGCGGGCACTACCGCGTGGCCGACAGCGCCGACGCCGAGGCTCGCGCGCAGTCCGCGCCTTCCGCAAGGTGGAGGGCGGTCGACCGGCCTCGAGGCTACCTCGAGCAGCTCCAGGTGCCCATCGCCGACGCGCGCGACGCCACCGGGGTCGACGGCCTCACCAGCCAGGCCGCGCGCAACTTCGCGACAAGCACCGGATGAAGGAGATCCTGCGCGACGCCGGGATCGCGGTGGCCCGCCAGCGCGCATCACGGGCCCGCAGGACCTGCTGCGGTTCGTCGACCAGGTGGGCTACCCCATCGTGGTCAAGCCGCTCGACGGCGCCGGCGCGCGCAACACGCTCCGGGTCACCGACGAGGAGGAGCTCTACGTCGCGCTGGAGCGGCTGCTGCCCACCGCCGACCGGCCGGCGCAGGCCGAGGAGTTCGTGCGCGGCGAGGAGCACACGTTCGAGACCGTCGTGCTCGACGGCGCGCCCGTCTGGCACAGCTCGACGTACTACCTGCCCGGGCCGCTCGCCGTCCTCGAGAACCCGTGGATGCAGTACTGCCTGCTGCTGCCGAAGGAGCGCACGCAGCCGCACGTCGAGCGGTTCCAGCCGATCAACGCGGCCGCGCTGGCGGCGCTCGGGCTGGTCAACGGCCTGTCGCACATGGAGTGGTTCCTGACGGGCGACGGGCGGGCCATCGTGTCGGAGGTCGGCGCGCGGCCGCCGGGGGCCAACATCATGGCCGTCGTGGGCGCGGCGCACGGCGTGGACCTGTGGGCGCAGTGGGCGCGCCTGCAGGTGGAGCGGGTCTGGGAGATGCCCGAGCGGCAGTACGCCGCGGGGTGCGCGTTCCTGCGGGCGCAGGGCCGGGGCGACGTGGTGCGGCGGATCACCGGGCTCGAGGAGGCGCAGCGCCGGATCGGGCAGTGGGTGGTCTCGTCGAAGCTGCCGCCCGTCGGCGCGCCGCGGTCGGCGCACTACGAGGGCGACGGCTGGGTGATCGTGAAGCACCCCGAGACGCAGGGCGTCATCGACGCCCTGCGGCTGCTCGTCACCGAGGTCACCATCGAGGCCGGCTGACGCCCCTCGTCAGGTGGTTCAGAAGGCGAGGCGCACGCCGCCGCTGGCCGCGAAGTACGGGTTGCCGTGCAGCGCTGCCTTCAGGTCCACGAACGGGTGGATCGGGCCGGCCTTCACCTCCGCCCCCGCGCCGAGCAGCAGCCCCACGTCCACGTGGGTCTCCTGGTACCCGAACACGTCGGCGTGCGCGTACACCACGTTGGCCCCGCCGATCGCGTAGACGTCGGCCACGGGCGTCTGCACCAGGTCGAAGTGCACGTTCGGCTCGAGCGTGATCAGCGTGACGTAGTCCACCAGGTAGTACGTCGCGTCCGCCCCGATGGCGAGCCGCTTCACCGCGGGCAGCCCCACGTAGGCCCCGAGCTGCAGCCCGAGGACCGGGTCGTCGTAGATGTCGCCCGCGGCGAGCACCGCCCCCGCGCCGATCTTGCTGGCCGACGCGGCCGGCGACAGGGCCATCAGCCCCACCACCGCGCTCGCCAGCGCCATGCGTCCCACCATGCCTTCCTCCAGCTTGTCCGCCTACGGACACCGGTCCCGCGGCTACCCGTCCCCGTCCTCTTCGTGGTCGGCCCGGTCGGTGTCGTCCTCCTCCACGTCGGGATCCTCCTCCGCCTCGATCCCCACCGCGTCGCCGTCGGGCCGCGTCACCACGTCGCCGTCGACCGCGGCCTGCGGGATCTCGCCCGACTGCACCGTCAGCGCCTCGCCGTAGTCGAGGCCCGGGACGCTGCCGCGCGTGCCCGCGGGGCGCTGCAGGTCCGTCGGGTCGTGCAGCGGCTGCAGCGCGCCGTTCTCGCGCCGGCCGTCGAGCCACTGCGACAAGGTCGACATCCCGTGCCCCACGTAGTCGATGCGGACCTTGTTCTCGTTCATCGTGTACTTGATGCCGCCGCGCACGATGTCGGGCCGCGCGACGAAGTAGCTGTCGAGGTCGTCGAACTGCATGAGCTCGAGGAACCGGATCGCCTCGCGCGTGGACTGCTCGTACTTGGCCGCCCGGCTCGGATCGAACCGCGACGCCAGCGTGTACGCCGCGGCCGTGCCCTCGGAGTAGCAGAACGTCTGCATCGCCGGCAGCTCTTCGGGCAGCTTGTAGTACCCGCCCACGTAGTCGGGCCAGGGGGAGCGCTCGGCCGACCACTGGTAGCTGTCGATCATCCAGTCCGCGACGTCGAGCCCGAACTTCGCGGCCTTGTCGGACCCCGAGAGCTTGTGGACCTGCTTCGCCGCCATGACCGACCAGGGCCCGAACTGCACGAGATCGAGCCGGTCGAGGTCGTCGTAGATCGTCTGCGGCCAGCGCCCGGTCGCGAGCCGCCGCTGCGCGCGCTCGCGGAACCACGGCTCGTAGAACGCCACGAACTTGTCGTAGGGCTCGATCCACTGCGGCTCGTCGAAGTACTCGGCCACCATCCCGAGCGCGAGCATCGCCTCGCCCGGCACGATGTCGTTGCGGCTCTCCTTGTAGGGGTGGCCGTCCTGCACGTAGTACGGGGTGAAGCGGCCGTCGGGATCCTGCTGCGAGAGCACGAACTTCGCCATCTTGCGGATCCGCTCGTCTTCGGCGTGCGACCCCGTGGACTCGGCCCAGGCGATCCACCCGAGGATGGCCACGGCGTCGGTGCCGAGCTTCTGCGTGGGCACCTCGCCCGGCATGCGCTCGCCGTAGGCCGGGAAGCGGAACAGCATCGTGCCCGCGGGCGGGTGGGGGAGGGGGCCGCGCGCGGGATCGGCGGCGTCGACGGCGTAGCGCAGCAGCCAGTCCATCGCCTTGCGCGAGCCGTCGAGGTAGCGCGGGTCCTGCCGGTAGCGCCAGACGTCGGCGAGGTCGCGGATGCCGAGGATGTGGCGCACCTCGTTGTAGTCGGTCGAACGCCGGTTCTGGTTCGGCCAGTACTTGTAGAGGAACTTGCCCGAGGGCTCCTGGTTGTGCAGCCACCACTCGCCGCCGGCGATCAGCATGTCCTGCACGTGCTCGTCGGTGACCCAGTCGAGCGGGACCTCCGGCATCCCGCGCACCAGGCGCACCGCCGGCCCGCCGCCCGGCGTGGCCTCCATGAAGTGCTGGTCGCGGATGAGGTCGAGGCGCGTGCGGGTGTCCTTCTCCCAGGGACGCCGGTCGTTCCAGCCGTTCTCGGAGACGGCGGTGCGCAGGAACTCGTCGGCCGAGCGCATCGAGCGTGTGAGGAGCTCGGAGCCCGGCATGTAGGTGAACTTCTCGTCGAGCTGCTCGCCCTTGTCGGGCGCGCGCTGGCGGAACATCATCCCGTCGACGCCCATCTCCCACAGGTCGAACAGCGCGAAGCGCGACCGCGGCTCGACCGGCGCCTTCTCCATCACGACGTGGATCTCGAGGCGCAGCTCCGGCAGCCGCTGGTCGAGGGGGCCGACCCCCAGGACCTCGACCTTGCGCTCCCAGTCGCGCGTCATCTTCGCAGCGAGCTCGTCGAGCGCGCGGTCGACGAGGTTGCCGCCGCCCCCGCTCACGATCACGTGGCGGGTGACGAGGGTGCGGCCCTGCAGCCGCGCTGTGCCGATGATCCGGATGGTGGGCGGCGCCCAGCGCTGCGGCTCCGGGGTGCGGTGCTCGAGGCGGGCCCGCAGGCCGCGCAGCATCTGGTCGGCCGTGTCGACGGGGAGGTGGGCCGGGCCCTTGCGCACGGTGTAGACGAGCAGGTCGTCCGTGACGCGCCGCAGCTGGAACCACTCGATGAAGTCGTGGTGGGCGAGCCGCGCCAGCACGACGTTGTCGCGGTCGAGCGCCTGCGTCAGGTCGCGCGCCACGGCGATGCCGCGCACCCCCGCGTCGCGCAGCGCGCTGGCCGCCGCCGCCTCGTCGGTGCCCATCAGGTGGCCGCGGTCGGGCAGGTCGGCGAGCCGGATCGTGGGGATGCGATCGGGCAGCGTGGCCACGGCGAGGAGCTTGCCGCCCTCGGCGACGTCGGTCAGCAGCTCCTTCGCCTCGGCCGACAGCGGCGAGGTCGGCAGGTCGGCGAGGCAGGCCTCGAGACGCTCGTCGGGGGTGCCGGCCAGCCCGGTGCAGGCCACGGCGCGGTCGTCGCGCACCGGCACCGCGCCCTCGTCGCCACCGCCGCGCTGGCGGAGGTTGTAGGCGACCACCGCCGTGAAGATCGCCGCGAGGGCGATCGTGGGGATCCATTCCTTCCAGTTCACGCGCCCATCCCGAGCTTGCGGTGCTTGTGTCGTTGCCGTCGGTCCACCGCCTTAACCCGGCGCCCCGCGGCGGCTGCCCCGGTTGCCGCCCGCCCGACCCCGCGATAGCCACCGCTGGACTGGATCGGCGGGGCGAGCCCGCCGAGCCCCTGCAGATCGCTGTCAGCCGAGGATCCGGGTTCATGGCCAAGACGAGCTCCATCGAGAAGCAGAAGAAGCGCGAGAAGCTGGTGCGGAAGTATGCCGCGCGCCGCGAGGAGCTCAAGCGCAAGGGGCGCGACATGAAGCTCAGCGTCGAGGAGCGCCAGGCGGCGCGCGAGGCGCTGGCCAAGCTGCCGCGCAACTCGTCGCCCGTGCGGCTGACCACGCGCTGCATCGTGTCGGGCCGCTCGCGCGCGGTCTACCGCAAGCTCATGCTGTCCCGCATCGCGTTCCGCGAGCTGGCGCTGCAGGGCAAGCTGCCCGGGATCATGAAGGCGAGCTGGTAGCGCCCGGGTCCGATCCGTCGGACCCGATGACCCCGTCGCCCGACAGGCGCCACCAGGTGGTGCCGGCCGGGTCGCGCGCCATCATCCGGTGGTCGATCAGGCCGCGACGCAGCGTGGCCGTGTCGTCGGACCACCGGCGCAGCGCGTCGTCCACCTCGCGACCCGTGTAGGTGCGGTCCGCCTCGAAGGCGCGCACCACCAGGCGCAGGATGGCCTCGAACTTCTTGCGCTGCACCGGGAACGCCTGCAGACGGCCGTCCGGGCCGAGGAAGGCGTCGAGCACCTTGCGGTCCCAGGCGTCGAGGTCGACGTCCGCCGCCACGTCGGCCACCTGCTCGGTCGACAGCAGGCGCCGCGCGAGCTCCTCCAGGGCGTCGACCTGCAGGGCGTAGGCGTGGTGGTGGCCGTCGGGCGTGCCGCTCACGAGCCCGGCCTTCACGAGCTTCGCCACGTGGTGGGACACCGTGGACGCTCGCAGGCCGAGGACCTCGGCGAGCTCCTCGACGGTGTGCTCGCGGCGCGCGAGCAGGCCGACGATGCGGAGGCGGTTGGCGTCGGCCAGGGCCTTGAAGAACTGGAGCAGGGCCTGGTGCGTGTCGGACACGGGGTCTCCTGGACCGTCGACGTGATTCGATGACGATCGAATTGTTCGTAAGGCGGTCGACTCGGGTCGTCGAGCCGATCCGATCCGCGCGTCGACAACATGGGACGGTGGGGCGCCCGCGCGGCGTCGGATCGCCTCGCGACGGGGACTCCCGACGCCCCGCGGGCGCCCTCCGCGCCCTCCGGACGCGATCTGGTCGGCGTGAGCTGGGCTTTACGCCCGGTGCCGGCGCGCTTAGGGAGGGAGGGGAGGCTCACCATGGCCACGGCTCTCTACGGCGGGCACAGCTCCGTCGTCCTCGACGCTCCGGTCTCCGAGCGCGTCGCCTACCTGCGCAAGCTGGGCGTGCTCACCTTCGCTTCGCTCGGGATCACCGCCACGGCTGCGGTGCTCGCGATGGGCGCGGTGCTGTCGATCGACGCGCTGCGCAGCAACATCGTGTCGCTCATCGTGATGCTCGGCGGCATCTACGGCGCGCAGGGCATCTCGCACACCGTGATGCGCAGCGGCTCGCAGGGCGCGCGCGTCGCCGGCTTCGTGGCGGCGTCGGCGCTGCAGGGGGTGGCCATCAGCTACCTGCTGCTCACCGCGGTCATGCTGTCGATGAACCTGTACGCGAGCCCGTTCGTGTTCCTCGGGCAGGCGGGCGCCCTCGTCGCGCTCACCGTGCTCGGCATGGTGCTGTACCTGCTGTCGGGGCCGAAGCAGCTGTCGATGGTCGGCTCGATGCTGTCGATGCTCACGCTGCCGATGCTCGGGCTGATGGCGATCACCTGGATCTTCCCGGTGGGCGGCATCTTCGGCGTCCTCATCTCCGCGGGCTTCGTGGTCGTGTCGGCCGGCGGGCTGCTCTACAGCCTCAACACGGTGATGCACCACTTCCGCACCGACATGGTGCTGGCGGGCGCGCTGCACGTGTCGATCGGCATCGTGGTGCTGTTCTGGAACCTGCTCGTGCTGCTGATGCGGCTGCAGCGCCGGTAGTGGGCGTCAGTCGTTCTCGGGGCACGCGTCGGTGATGGGCACCTCGGTGCTGTCCTTCGGGACGTAGGGGCCCGTCATCGGGTGCCCCTCGGTCGTCAGGTGCCAGATGCGGTAGCCGGCCTCGACCGCGGGGGACGGGACCCGCAGGGTGTACGTCGCGGTGCGGACGACGAGCGCGCCGCCCGCGCGTCCCACCCCGACGATCGGCGCTGCCGAGGTGTGGTCGCCCGAGGAGGTGACCACCTCGTCCGAGGCGACCTCGAGGCCGGTGCCCGCACCGCACCATCGCTCCCGCACCCACCCCGGGCCGACGACCTCCCAGTCCCGGTGCTCGAGCCCGTCGAGCAGCGCCTCCCCGACGACCGGGACCGCCCGCGGCGCACCGGCGAGCCAGCCGTTCCGCTTCGGGTCCGCGCAGAACGGCGTGCCGTCGCCCTGGATGCCGCACACGGCCCACGGCGTGGCGACGAGCTCGCGCACCACGGTGCCGTCGAGCATGGCGGCCACCGGGTGCGTCGCCGGCCAGCAGTGCGCGGTGTGCTCGGGGTCGAGCCCGCAGGACAAGCCGTCGCCAGCGACGATGTCGGCGAAGGTGCCCCCCGGCGGACGGCGGAGCGCCTCGTCCTCGCCCCAGCACACGGCGGCGCCGTCCTCCGTCCGCCCGCAGGCGTGCTCGGCGCCGCACGCCAAGGCGGCGAGCGGCCGGGTGGGCACCCCCGTGGCGGCCGCGCCCGTGCAGGTGGCGATCCCGGCGAGGGAGAGCTCGCAGAGGAACCGTCGTCCCTCGCACACGTCGCGGACCCGGTACGTCTGGTACCCGAGCGCCGTGGCGGCGTCGAAGGCGTTCCCGTGCTGGGACTGCGCGAACACCTTGCCGCGGATCGTCCGGACGTCGCGGTACCGCGTCGCCCGCAGCGACACGTCCTTCCCGGCCCAGCAGATCAGGCTCCCGAACGCGTTGACGCCGCACGAGGACACCGCGTCGATCGACGCGAAGCTGCGGTGGTACACGCGCGGCGGCCGGCCGTCCCAGCACACGACGTTGTCGTCGGCGCGGATGGCGCAGACCTGGTCCCGGCCCACGCTCAGCCCGTGCAGCCCGTTGGGGCGGGCGCCCGGCACGCCGGGGCGCCAGCGCTCCTTCAGCGCCTCGATCTGCGGGGCCAGCGCGGCGAGGGCCTCGTCGTAGGGCGCTGCAGCGCCGGGGGCGGTGGCGATGGCGACGGCGGAGCGGCCGAACCCGCGCTGCGAGACGGCCAGGGCGACCTGCGCAGTGGCGTCGACGAGGGCCACGTCTTCGCCCGCGATCCAGTCGACCTCGTCGGCGCCGAAGGCTTCCAGGGCCGCGGCGAGCGAGGGCTTCCGCACGACCGTCGCGTTCGGGGCCGCCGCGACCAGGGCCGCCGCTGCGAGGTCCGAGGTGACGGCGACGCGGGCGTCGAGCGTGGCCGGGTCGACGCCGGCGTCGAGCCCGGCGAGCAGGTACCGCAGCTCGAGGTAGGGGCGGGTGAAGTCGACGCGGCGGCTGCGCTCCGCCGTGGCGGTGATCGCGTTCATGGCGATGTCGGCGGCGCCGGTGCGGACGGCGTCGAGGGTGGAGCCGTGGGCGTCGACGAGCTCGAGCGGCCGGCCGAGGTGCGCGGCGATCAGGGCGGCGAGGTCGGGTTCGAAGCCGACGAAGCCGTCGTCGGTGCGCTCGTGGAGCGGGGGGTAGCTGCCGGACATCGCGACCCGCAGGGGCGGCGCGGCGTGGGCGCGGAGGGCGAGGGTCCAGAGCAGGGCGAGGGCGAGGGTGCGGAGGGGCATGGGCGACTCCTCGCTCTGGCGTAAGCGGGCGGAGGGGCGGGGGAGCTGACCAATTCCTGACCGAACGGAATGACGCGATCGCGTCATCGAGGTCGAGGTCGAAGGTCGCTCGCTTCGCTACAAGAGGGAGATCTCGTAGGCAATCGGGCAATGGTCCGACGCCTTCGGCCGGTCGACCCCCACCCCCGCGAACCGCTCCCCCGCGAACCGGCGCGCCCGCTTCGGCTGCCCGCGGCGCTCGATGTGCGGCGCGCCGGGGTTGCGCGTCGCCAGCCCGCGGCTGGGCAGCAGGAAGTCGAGCTGGCGGTAGGCGGGCTCGAGCCCCGAAGGGCGGTGGCCGTTGAAGTGGTGCGTCCACCGCTCCGCTTCCGGCAGCCGGTCGACGACGTTCACCACGGCGTCCCAGCCGACCAGCCCGCGGATCCCGCTCTGCCCCTGCGCGTCGTCGTCGAGGTAGTCGTTGAGGTCGCCCAGCACCACGAACGGCGCGTCCCCCGGATCCGGCCCGAACCGCTGCTGCACGATGTCCTTCACCGCCGCCGCCTGCAGGCGCCGCCGGTCGCGCGTCTCGGCGCGCCCCGACCCCGCGCTGCGCCCCGTCGGGTGCATCGACTTGAAGTGGTTGACGAAGATCGTGAGGCGGCCGAGCGGCCCCTCCACGTCGACCTCCAGGCAGTCCCGGTCGAACACGTAGCCGCCGTCGGCCCACAGGTGCTGCCAGCTCCGCGCGTGGACGATGGGGAAGCGCGACAGCACGCCCACGTCGATCCCGCGCTGGTCGTTGCCGTCGATCACCAGGGCGTGCGGCCAGCCGTGCGGGCCCCCGAGGAACCGGTCGCGGAACTGCTTGAGCACGCCGAGGCTCTCGACCTCCTGCAGCGCGAACACGTCGGCGTCGACGGCGAGCATGGTGTCGGCGGTCAGCCGCTTGTCCTGCGGCTCGGACAGCCGGAAGCGGAGCGACTCGCTCGTGAAGCCCTGCTGTGCGGCATCGGCCGGGTCGACGCCGCTCGCGAAGCGGTACCGGGTGAACAGGTTCTCGACGTTGAAGGTCGCGATCCGCACTGGGACTCCGCGCGTGAGGGGACCCCCGCGTATCCGCTCTCGGGGTAGACTGGCGAGATCCGCGCTGCCGAGGCACGTGGGCTGCTCCGGAGGGTCGCGATGCTTTGGACGATCGGCCTCTTCCTCGCAGGCTGCAGCGAGGACGTAGACCTCGACGACACGGGCGCCGTCGTCAACGGCGACCAGCCGCTCCCCGACGACGTCCCCGCCCAGGGCCAGCCGATCGTCGAGGCCTACCTGGGCGGGGCGCTCGCCACGCTCCCCGCCTTCGCGGGCGTCGCCCAGGTCTCGGGGCAGGTGCAGCTGGTGCGCCGGCTCGAGGGCATCGGCCAGGTGTCGATCGCGGCGTCGGGGCTCACCCCCGGCGTCGAGCACACGGCGCACGTCCACACGATGCCCTGCGCCTACGAAGCGGGCGGGCACTACCTGCTCGACCCCAGCGTCACCGACGGCGGCGAGGACAACGAGATCTGGGCCCGGATGACGCCGGATGCCGACGGCAACGCCGCCGCGGCCCTGGTCGTCGACGCGCCGATCCGCGGCGACGCGCTGTCCGTCGTCATCCACGACCCGGACTCCGGCGACAAGCTCGCCTGTGCCGACCTCCTCCCGGAGATGGTGGTCGGGAGCACCGCGTCGGGGAGCTTCGCGCCGTTCGCCTACTACGAGGCCGTCGACGAGACGATCGCCGGCACCGTCAGCGCGTCCCTCGGGAGCACCTCCGAGGTCGAGCTCGCGCTCACGGGCCTCTCCGCCACCGAGACCTACGCAGCGCACGTCCACGCGCTGCCCTGCGACGCCCTGTACGGCGGCGGGCACTACAAGCTCGATCCCACGGTCGAGGGCACCGAGGCCTACAACGAGATCTGGCCGGAGATCACCGTCGGGCCGGACGGCTCGGCGAACGCGTCGGCGACGGTCTCGCGCCACCAGCTCCGCGAGGACGCGCAGGCCGTCGTGCTCCACCGCACCAGCGCGCCGGACGCGCCGAAGGTGGCGTGCGCCGACCTGCAGCGCGACGCCTACCTCCCGCGCAAGACCTACGGCCCGTTCGCGCCCGTCGCGGGGGCGCCGTCGGCGGTGGCCGGCTCGGCCTCGCTCGAGCGGCGCCTCGACGGCGCGACCGTGCTGACGGTGTCGCTGCAGGCGGCGCCCGGCCGCTACCCCGCCCACCTCCACGCGCTGCCCTGCGCCGTGGCCGACGGCGGGGGCCACTACCTCGTCGACCCGACCACCCCGGACGCCGGGGAGCCGAACGAGCTGTGGGACGAGGTCGTCGTGGGCGACGCGGGGAGCGCCGAGCGCGCCGTGGGCACGGTGCACCTGGCCCGCGCGGAGGCGCAGAGCGTCGTGGTCCACGACGCGAGCGGCGCGCGCCTCGCCTGCGCCGACCTGCGGTAGCGATCAGCGCGCGAGCACGTCGCGCGCCAGGTCCTCGAACGCGGACAGGTCGTCGGCGTCGAACGCGCCGTCGGCGGTGGTGTGCTGCACGAACAGCAGCAGCTCGTTGGCGCGGAGCAGCCCCAGCTCGCCCGTGGCGCACCGGCGCGACGCCAGGCTGGTGACGGCGTCTGCCCGCGCCGTCGAGCCCGTCGTGCCGTCGTGGATGCGCGTCACCATCTCGTCGACCATGCTGGCGCAGGCCCCCTTGCTCACACCCGGCCAGATCGCCGCCACGCCGAGCACGCCGAGCAGCACCACCCCGGCGACGACGACCGCCACGGCCAGCGCCGCGACGCCGCCCGACAGCGCCACGCCGCCCGCGACCCACTTCAGCGCGCGCCGGGCCCGGGAGGGGCGCTGGGCGGGGAGGGGCGGCGCGGGGGCGGGCTCCAGCGTGGCCGTCGTCCACGAGAACGTCGCGCTGCCGCTCGGCAGGGGCTGGTCGAGCGTGAGGTCGGCGACGCCGGACTCGGTGAGCGAGCGGCCCGTCAGCGTGCCGGTCACGGGGGGGCGCAGCATGCGGTCGGGGACGGTGGCCTCGGCCCAGGCGCGCAGGGTCGGCTGGCGGTCGAGGCGGGCGGCGAGCGCGCGGCACTGTGTCGCGACGGCCTCGGCGGCGGGGCGGGCCTCGGGGTCGTAGGCCAGCATCGCCTCGAGGAGCGGGCGGAGGAGCGGGCCGCCGTCGACGGGGTCGAGGCCGGCGAGGAGCGGGCGGACGCGCTCGGCGTGCAGCGCGGGGCGCGCGGCCGCCGGGCCGGGCACGACCCCGGTGACCAGCTCCGCGAGCGAGATGCCCAGGGCGAAGACGTCGCCCGCGTGGGTGTCGACGAGCTCGAGGCGCTCGGGGGAGAGGTAGGGGCGCGAGCCGTAGACGGCGCCGCGGGTCTCGGCCTCGCGGGTGTCGAACTCGGCGCGGGCGACGCCGAAGTCGAGGAGCTTGACCTCGCCGTCCGGGCCGACGCGGACGTTGCTCGGCTTCACGTCGCGGTGCAGCAGGCGCAGGGGACGGTCGTCGACACGGGCGCGGTAGGCGGCGTCCAGCGCCGACGCCACCTCGGCGACGATCTCGAGCGCCGGGCGCACCGGCACGCGGCCGGGGACCTCGTCGAGGGAGATGCCCGGGACGAGCTCCATCACCACGGCCCACTGAGGGCCGAGGCGGATCAGGGCGTCGACCGTGACCAGCGCGCGGTGGCGGACGAGGCCCAGCATGCGGGCCTCGTCGCGGAGGCGGGCCAGCGCGTCGGGGCGGCGGCGCTGCCCTCGTGGAGCACCTTGAGCGCGACGGCCTTGGTGAAGCCGCCGTCGGCGAAGAGGTCGGCGCGGTAGACCGTGCCGAAGCCGCCCTGCCCGAGCACGTCGCCGATGCGGTACCGCCGCGTCCCCGGCGCTTGCTCGCGCTCCGTCATCCCCCGCCACCCGCCGGGATCCTACCCGGGCGGGGGCGAGGCTACCAGCGCTCGCCGTAGGGGCGCACCTCGAGCTCGAAGGTCCAGGCGCGGCGGTCCTGGCGGCACAGGAAGAGGACCGTGTCGGCGAAGGCGTCGGGCGAGACGAAGAAGTCGTCGGGCTGGTCCATGCGGGCGCGGGTCGCCGGCAGGTCCACCACGCCGTCGACGACGACGAGC
Organism: Myxococcota bacterium; assembly: GCA_041389545.1. Taxonomy (GTDB): domain Bacteria; phylum Myxococcota_A; class UBA796; order UBA796; genus JACKER01. Next base: position 59,849 of record JAWKRQ010000024.1, read on the forward strand.
GCGACGTGGATGCCCTCGGGCCACAGCTGGCGGGCCAGCGCCTCGGCGAGGCTGCGCTGGGCGGCCTTGCCGGGGGCGAAGGCCGTGGTGACGGGCTTGCCGCGCCGGGAGGCGGTGGCGCCGGTGACGACGATGTTGCCCTCGCCGGCGGCGCGGAGATCGCCGACGATGGCCTGGACCGCGACGAGCAGGCCGCGGGCGTTGGTGTCGAAGGCGCGGTCGAGGCCGGTCTCGTCGACGTCGTCGAGGGTGCCGAACACGCCGGAGCCGACGTTCCACAGCAGCGTGTGGACGGGGCCCAGCTCGTCGCGGATGCGGGCGAGGACGGTGCGGATGGCGTCGGCGTCGGTAACGTCGGCGGTGTAGCCCCTGCCGCCGATCTCGTCGGCCAGGGCGCGGACCTTGTCGTCGCTGCGGGCGATGGCCGCCACGCGCCAGCCCTCGCGGGCGAAGCGGCGGGCGAGGGCGCCGCCGAGGCCGAGGGCCGACGCCGAACACGGCACAGACGGGCGCGTCGTCGCTCATGGGACCTCCTGCGGCTGGGTATGGTTGCCGCGCTGCAACTGCCAGTCGCAGCGAGCACGCCGAATAGACCCGGGCGAGCGGAGCCGGCGGGAGCGCGATGCGGCCGCCTGCCGCGCCGCAATCACCATGAGTTCGCGGTCGCATGGCGCTCCCGTCGTGCGAGCACGCCCAGTAGATACGGAGGGTAGAGGAATCGAACCACGATGCGGTTGCACCCCACGGCTTTCGAGGCCGCTTGTCCACCAATGGACGGTACCCCGAGGGACATGACTGTGTCGCTTCCCCCCGTTCGGAAGGGGACAGAGCACGGAGCAGGAGGGATTCGAACCCCCAGATCGGGCGTGATCACCCGATCACCCGCTTAGCAGGCGGGCCTCTTCACCGTTCGAGCACTGCTCGGAGGCGGAACCGTGCGGCGCGCTCAGGCGCGAGATCGGAGCGAGCGGATCCCGGCGCGCGAGCAGCGCTGCAGGCTGGTCGAGCGTCGACTTCGACGACCAGTCATCGGGACCTCCTCCGGCAGGACCCCGTGTCCCGCCGATGGGGATCCATCATCCGGCGGCGGGGGTCTGTCAAGGATGCTCAGCTCCCGCGGTAGGTCGAGTACCCGTACGGCCCGAGCAGCAGCGGCACGTGGTAGTGCCCACCCCCCGCCGCCACCACGAACACGACCTCCACGTACGGATAGAACCCCACCGTCCCCGTCGCCTGGAACCAGGCCCCCGTGTCGAAGCGGATCCGGTAGGTCCCGGCCACGGCCTCGCCCTTCGGCACGAGCCCCCCGATCCGGCCGTCGCCGTCGGTGCGGCCCTCGGTGACGAGCGCCCAGCCCTCGCCGTCCTGCCGCTCGAGCCGCACGGGCACCGCCTGCGCCGGCCCCCCGCGCACCAGATCGAGCACGTGCGTGCTGATCGAGCCCCTGTCGCTCATCGCCCCCCCATCCCCTGCAGCCGCAGCCGCGTGATCTTGGCCTGCTCCCCCGCCGCCACGCGCAGCTCGGTGGCCGGGTCGTTGCCGATCCGCGCCCGCAGCGCCGCCAGCATCGTCGCCGCCGACAGGCCCGTCGCGCAGATCAGGAAGACGTGCCCGAACCGAGCCTCGTACGCCGCGTTCTCCGCAGCGAGCGCCGAGAGCGTCTCCGGCTCGGCGTCGGCGGCGCCGGCCTGCTCCCGCGCCGACAGGTCCGCCGTCCCCGCGAACCGCTGCCGCAGCGTGTCGGCGTCGGCGCCGATGCGGGGGTGGTGCGAGAACGCCTCGAGCCAGTCGCGCTCGTCGAGGTGCCACCAGACCTGCGCTGCGTGGCCGAGCAGGTGCGTCCGCGAGCGGTAGGGCCGCCCGGCCGCCATCGCCTCGACCCAGCGCGCGCTGCCGCAGCAGCGGGCCAGTGCGTCGGCGTCCGCGGCGTCCACCGCGCGCAGGACGGGGTCGTCCCCGATGCTCGCCTCCGCCGGGCGTCCCCAGACGCGCATCCGCGCCACGCCGCCGTCGGGCACGATGCGCAGCCGCACGTGCGTCCACGGCCCGGGCGCGGTGCAGGGCAGGTGGTGCTCGCAGTCCGCGGCGAGGCGCGTCTCGGCCGTGATCGGGACCCAGTCCTCGGAGCCGACCAGCGCCTGCGGCGGCGCGTCGGGCCACCACAGGCCGTCGACCACGGCGCGGTCGGGGTAGTTGCCCTTGAAGTGCGCGGTGTCGAGCAGGATCTCCTCGACGCGGCCCGGCTGCCCGAGCGCCACCACGATCCAGTCGCGCCCCGGCGGGCGGCTGCGGCGCGTCTCCCAGCCGCCGCCCATGTAGGCCGAGCGCGTGGGCAGGATCAGGTTCTGCATGGGCGAGAAGAACATGTCGCTGCAGGCGAGCGGCTGTCCGCCGTTCACGAGCGCGGCCAGGTCGATGCGCCCGTCGGAGGGCGCCGGGCGGGGCACGCCGTACACCCGCAGCCGCGCGACGCCGCCGTCGGGGTAGATGTTCAGGCGGACGTGGGTGAACGTCCCGTCGGCGAGCACGGGCTGCAGGTTGTGGCTGCCCCGGTCCAGCGGGACGCTGTCGAGGACGCGCTCCCAGCGGACCTCCCCCCGCACGACCGCGCCGTCGTCGTCGCTGCGACAGGCGTCGAGGCTCGCGAACGGCGGGTGGTTGCCGAGGAAGTGCGCGGTGTCGATGTCGACCCCGACGATCCGCCCCGGGACGCCGAGCCGCACGATGGCCCAGTCGTGGCCGCCGACCCGCTTCCGGCGCGACTCCCAGCCGTCCATGATCTTGCCGCGCTCGCCGTACGTCGACGGGTCGAACGCCGCGGGCGCGGGCACCACGAGGTGCTCCCGGCCCGCGAACCACTCGTCGCTCGCGGCCAGCGCCGCGCCGCCCACCGCCGCCGACGCGAGATCGACGTACCCCGCGAATGCCTGGATGCTCACGCTCCCTCCCCGCCGACGAAGCGCCCGCGCGCCTGTCCCACGATGCGTCCGTCCGCCCACACCGGCTCGCCGCGCAGCCACGTCGCCGCGACCTCGCCCCGCAGCGGCCGGCCCGCCCACGGCGTCGTGGGGTGGCGGTGCAGCAGGGTGGCCGGGTCGAGCGGCGCGACGGGGTCGGGGCGGAACCGCACCAGGTCGGCGACCGCACCCGGCCGGACGGCGCCGCGGTCGGCCAGGCCGAGCCAGCGCGCCGGCCCCTCCGCCATCCAGCCGACGACGCGCTCGAGCGGCAGCCCGCGCCGGTGCGCCTCGGTCCAGACGCTGCGCAGGCCGAGCTGCAGCGACGCGATGCCGCCCCACGCCTCGCCGAAGTCGCCCGTGTCGAGCCGCTTGAGCGCGGGCAGGCAGGGGCTGTGGTCGGTGACGACGAAGGCGAGCGTGCCGTCCTGCAGGGCCTGCCAGAGGGCCTCGCGGTTGTCGCGCTCGCGGATGGGCGGGGCGCACTTGTAGGCGGTGTCGCCGTCGGGGACGTCCTCGGCGGCCAGGCCCAGGTAGTGCGGGCAGGTCTCGGCCGTGAGCGGCAGCCCGCGGGCGTGGGCCTCGCGGACGACGGCCAGCGCGCCGTCCGACGACAGGTGCACGATGTGGGCGCGGCAGCCCGTCTCGGCGACGAGCGCGGCCACCAGCGCCACGGCGCGGTCCTCCCACTCCTTGGGGCGGCTGTGGAGGTAGCGGGCGTAGGCGCGCGGGTCCTCGCTCGGGGCGGGGTCGCGCAGGGGCCCCTCGAGCTCGGCGTGGACGAGCAGCGGCACGCCGAGGTCGCGCAGGATCGGCATGGCGCGGCGCAGGTCGTCGGCGGTGGAGGCCGGGAACTCGTCGATGCCCGAGGGGCAGAGGAAGGCCTTGAAGCCCAGCGCGCCGAGGGCGACCATCTCGCGGAGCTCGGCGTCGTTGCCCGGGATCACGCCGCCCCAGGTGCTCACGTCGACCCACAGCTGGCCTTCGGCGGCCTGCCGCTTGCGGCGCAGCGCCTCGGCGGTCGTGGTGACGGGGATGCAGTTGAGCGGCATGTCGACGAGGCGGGTCACGCCGCCCGCGGCGGCGGCGCGGGTGCCGGTGTCGAAGCCCTCCCAGGCGGTGCGTCCGGGCTCGTTGAGGTGGACGTGGGTGTCGGTGAGCGCGGGCAGCAGCACGTCGTCGCCGAGGTCGTCGACGGGGGCGCCGGGCGGGGCGGCGTCGGCGACCGTGCGGATCCGTCCGTCGGCGATGGCGACGGCGGCGGGGGCGAGGCCGTGGGGGAGGAGGACGCGCTCGCTGCGGAGCCACTGGGGGCGACATGGCGGGCAGCATACCCCGCGGGACGGGCATCGGCCGCGGATGACGGAAAGGCGTCGGGCGCCTTTGCGTCAATTCATGGTCGTGTGCTCGGGCCGGGCGCCGGGCACCCGAACGTGCGGACGGGAGCGATGGCGGCGAGCCGGAGTGACGTTCGCCCGCCCGCCGCCCGGCCCTGCGCGCACTCCAGCCCCGCGGGCGAGCAGCTTGGCACGGCTGCTCCGGCGCGTACCGAGTTGCGCGAGCGGAGCCGGGTGACGGAAACGCGTCGGGCGCCTTCGCGTCATTTCGCTACGCCATCCCCAGCCGCTGCCGGACGGCCTCCGGCGCCGGCCACGGCCGCTCGGGCGGCAGCAGCCGGCGGGCGGCGTCGGTGCGGCCGGCGTCGAGGTGCTCGCGCAGCTTGCGCACCCGCGGCGTGAGGTCGTCGAGGCCGCAGACCCACTGCTCGGCATAGGCCGCGATGCGGTGGCGCGAGATGCCCACCTGGATCGAGCGCCAGCCGAGCTTCTGGCCGCGCAGCGACCGCTCGGGATCCCACTGGACGTGCACGGGCGCTGCCGCGAAGGCCTCGGCCCACGCCTCCGGATCGCCGTGCACGCCGGGCTCGTACGCGGTGAGGACGGCTTCGGACAGCGCCGAGCGCCAGCCCCCGAGCCGCATCCGCACGGCCAGGATCCGCGTCTGGCCAGGCTTGCGGCCCCAGCCCGACCGGGCCATCAGCCACAGGAACGACGGCTTCACCCACGTCATCCGGGTGAACGAGAACGGCGGCACGAACCGGCCGGCCGCCAGCGCCGCGTCGGCGATGCGGTCGTCGTAGGCCTGGTAGACGACCAGACTGTCGCGATCGAAGTCGGCGCGGATCTCGCGGTGCGGGGGCATGCCGCCTCGGAGGGAGAGCGTCGGGGCGGATCTGCTCCGATCGCCCCGACGCCTCAATTACTACAGGCGCGTGCGCGCCGAAATGGCTTCCCGATTCCTGGTCACGTAGGAACGACCTCGTGAACGGAGCAGGAATCGGGGAAGCCCCATCGGCTTTGCTCGCGCAATCTACAGGGCCAGCGGCCCGCGCAGCAGGATCGCCAGCTTCGCCCGCTGCTCGGGCTGCAGCGCCGCGTGCACCGCGGTCACCGCGGCCACCACCGCGTCACGCGCCCGCTGCGCCGCAGCGACCCGCACCTCCGCCGCCTGCCCGAGGGCGGCGGCGTCCAGCGTGTCCGCCGTGACGAGGTCCGCGATCTTCGACGACGCCCGCCGCCGGTCCAGCGCCGCCTGCTCCCGCTCGAGCCGCAGGTCGTCGAGCGCCTTCGACACCGCGTTCGCCTGCGCGTCGCTCAGGTCGAGCTGGTCCACGAGGAACCGCAGCGGCCGGCGCATGCCGAGCCCGCCGCCGCCCGCCCCGCGCCCGCCGCCGTGTCCGCGGCCTCCGCGGTGCCACGCGCGCCCACACCAGGGCCCGCCACTGCCGTGACGTCCACTTGCGTACATGATGACTCCTGTCGCACCCGGGCCGGAGCCACGGGTGGGGATTGGATGTTGCGCGGGCTCGATGCCTCGCGCACCCTCAGCGTCGCCGGATCAGGCCCGCCGAGCCACCCCCCGAACGGGCGGGGCGCTCACCAGGTCGGCCAGGACCGCCTCGTGCCGCCGCGCGTCCTCGAACCCCAGCGCCTCCACCGGCGCCGTGAACGCCCGGTCGAAGTACACGTACGACAGCAGGTCGGCGTCGGGCCCGCTGTGCCCCGCCGCCCGATCGAGCAGCTGCGCCGCGGCCCCCTTCAGCCGCGGCGGCGACGCCCGGTAGATGTCGGCCGCCATCGCCCCGAGATCCTCGCTCGGCGCGATGAACTGCACCTCGGCGCGCCGCAGGCCGAGCTCGTCGCGGATGGCCTCGGCGAAGTCGGGGCCGTAGCGGGCGGTGCCCCAGTCGATGAGCTGGTTGCGCTGCTCGGCGTCGAACAGGTCCAGCTCGACGGGGTCGAGCAGCAGCGCGTTCATCAGCTTGCCGACCAGGAACACGAGGTTCGCCGGCTGCGGCGACCGCGCGAGGTCCTGCGCCTGCCGCTTCATGCTCACGACCAGCACCCGGTCGGCGCCCGCGCGCAAGGCCGGGGCGAGCGGCGTGTTCTGGCGCAGCCCGCCGTCGACGCAGACCATGCCGCCGATGGGGATCGGCGGGAACAGCAGCGGCAGGGCGCCGCTCGCCAGCGCGTGCGACGCGCGGATCCGCGTGGGCACGACCCGCACGCCGGGGCGCACGGGCCAGGTCGGCGGCTGCTGCGCGTCCACGAACAGGATCTGGCTGCCCGTCACGAGGTCGGTGGCGCCGACCACCCAGGTGACGCCGTGCTCGTCGATCACCCGGCGCGCCTGCTCGCTCGGGAACCGCCGGACGACCATGCGCTGCAGCGGCGCGGGATCGGCCAGCGAGAACGGCTTCTCCGACAGGGCGTTGCGCAGCGAGTGCAGCAGGTCGCCATAGGAGACGCGCAGCACCTGGTCGAGCTCGATCTGCTGCCAGGTGCGCGCCATCCACTGCAGGCCGTCCACGTCGCGCGCGACGACGAACGAGCCGTTGAGCGCGCCCACGCTGGTGCCGCTGACGATGTCGGGCCAGGGGACGTAGCCGAGCTGCCGCGGCAGCTCGGTGAACACGTACCGCAGCACGCCCGCCTCGTAGGCGCCGCGGGAGGCGCCCCCCGCGAGGACCAGGCCGAAGCGGCTCATGCGCGCGGCCGCTGCTTGGCGCGGCGGCGGGCCTCGGCGCGGTACCGCCGCTCCGACGATGCCCACGAGCAGATCGGGCACGCCCGCCAGTCGTGGTGCAGCGCGGGGCAGCAGTCGCGGCCGAACTGGATGATCTGGATGTGCCGGCGGATCCAGGTGTCCTCGGCGAAGGCGGCCTTGAGGTCGCGCTCGGTCTGCACGACGGAGCGGCCGTCGGACAGCCCCCACCGCGCGGCGAGCCGGTGGATGTGCGTGTCGACGGGGAACGTCGGGATGCCGAACGCCTGCGCGAGCACCACCGAGGCCGTCTTGTGGCCCACCCCCGGCAGCGCCTCGAGGGCCTCGAAGGTGCGCGGGACCTCGCCGCCGTGGTCGCGGACGAGCTGCTGCGACAGGCCCACCAGCGCCTTCGCCTTCTGCGGCGCGAGGCCGATCTGCCGGATGATCCGCTCGACCTCGGGGACGGGCACCTCCGCGAGCGCCTCGGGCGTGCCCGCCCGCGCGAACAGCGTGGGGGTGACCTCGTTGACCTTCTTGTCGGTCGTCTGCGCCGAGAGCACCACGGCGACGAGCAGCGTGAACGGATCGGCGTGATCGAGGGGCACCGGGGGATCGGGGTACCGCTCGTCGAGGATGCGCCCGATGCGCGCCACCTTGTCCGCCTTCCTCACGCCGCCCCCGTGCCGGACCGGGCCCTGTATCCGGCGCGGCGCCGCGGTACACTCCACGGATGGAACGTCCCGTCGATCGCTGGCTCGGCCAGTACGCGTCCGACCACCAGAACCCCACGAACCGCGCCATCCACACGGTGTGCGTGCCGGCCATCCTGTGGACGTGCATCGCGGCGGTGTGGGCGATCCCGCTGCCCGGGGTCGGCCTGCCCGGGGTGTGGGCGGCGGCGCTGATGCTGCTGGTCCTCGCGTACTACGCGCGCCTGTCGCCGCGGCTCGCGGGCGTGATGGCGGCGGCGTTCGCGGCGCTCGCGGCGGTGTCGCACGGGTTGTACCTGGCGATCGGGCCGGGCGGCACGTGGGCCGTCGCCGGGATCGTGTTCGTGGCGGCCTGGATCGCGCAGTTCGTGGGCCACGGCATCGAGGGCAAGCGGCCGTCGTTCTTCACGGACCTGCAGTACCTGCTCATCGGGCCGCTGTGGGTGGCCGACAAGGGGCTGCGGCGGGTCGGGCTGCGCAGCGCCTAGCGGCGGCGGCTGCGGCGGCGCAGGATCCAGTCGAAGACGCGCATGTAGAGCAGGGTGGGCGTGTCGTCGTCCTTCGGCTGGTAGGCGTCGGTGACGTAGGGGACGTAGACGCTGTGGCGCACGCTGTCCCAGCCGGTCTTCGGCGAGGCCTGGACGCGGTGCCAGGCGTTGCCGTCGTGGACGGTCAGGTCGCCCGGCCAGGTCTCGACGGCGAGCTCGTCGGGGTCGGGCGCCTGCGAGACGAAGTAGACCTTGCGGAACAGCAGCGACCACAGGCCCTGGCGGTGGGAGCCGGGGATGAGGCGCAGGCCGCCGTCTTCGGGGCGGATGCGGTCGAGGTGCAGGCCGACGTTGAGCTGGGGGAGCGGCATGCGCCAGTTGTAGAAGACGTCGCGCAGGCCGTCGGTGTGCCAGCCGAGGCCGGGGCGGAGGCTGCCTTCGGTGCGGAGGTAGCGGTTGAGGACCACACCGTCCTTCTCGCGGTCGCCGAGCCGCGCGTCGGGGCCGATGAGGAGGCGGACGGGCTCGAAGCGGGGGTCGCGGACGAAGCGCGCGTAGAGGTCGGAGAACAGGCTCGTGAAGGCCAGGCGCTGGAGGTAGGGCTGGCCGTCGGGGTCGGTGCCGAACCAGACGGGGATGCCGTTGACGCGGGTGCGGCCCTCGGCGAGGAGGCGGGCCTGGATGTGGTCGACCTCGTCGCGGAGGGCGGCGGCTTCGTCGGCGGTGGCGACGCGGTCGTAGACGAGGAAGCCGTTGCGCGCGAGGAAGGCGTGCTGGACGGGTGTGATGCGGTCGCGGAGGGTGAAGCGGGCCGACAGGGGGAGGGCGGCGGCGGCCTCGGCGGCGGGGGGATCGAGGTCGAGCCAGGCGGCCTCGTCGACGGGCGGGGGCGGGGCGTCGAGGTCGGGGGCGAGGTCGGCGGGCTGGACCATGGCGGGCTCCGGGGCGGCGTGCTCGCAGTGTAATCAAACGATTGTTTGATGTCGAGCGCGGAGCGGATGACGCGATCGCGCCTGACGCGATCGCGCCCGACGCCTTTCCGTCATTTGACGGAAAAGCGTCGGGCGACGTTGCGTCATCCTGATCCGCGTCATCTGGTCGGTATGGCGCTCGTGCAGCAGCTCGCGGTGGGGTTCGTGGCGCAGGGTTCTTCGTGGGGAACGGGCTGCCGTACTACGTCGCCGGGGAGCCTGGGGAGGGCAACCCGTCGCCGTTCCCCCGATCGCCCCGCGGTGAGCGTGATCGTGGGGTGGAACGGCGTGCTGCTGGGGCTCGGGGCGCGTGGGCGCTCGCCAGGGCGCCGGCGACGTGGGCGTCCGCGGTGGGCGCGGCGGCAGGAGCTGGGGAGTGGGGCTAGTGCACGCGAGGCTGTGGCGGGCGGATCCCTGAGGCTAAGCCAGGGCCGGCCCGGCCGGCGCCAGAGCGCCTCCGCGATGCCCGGCACCGCTCTCTGCATCCGGCGCAGGATGAAAAGGGGTCCGGGCGGATCTGCCTCCGGTTCGGCCATCCGGAAGGAAGACGGGTGGTTCTCGTCGCTCCACCCACGGATGCCACAGTACCGATCTGCTTCCGGAACAGGATGAAAGAGGTCCAGGCCCGATCTGCTTCCGTGGTCGCCTCCCGGGGGGGCGATCTGCTGCCGCGGCCGATCGGCTTCCGGGCTCACCACCCGGGCTGCGCCACCGCCACGAACGGCCCGCACCCGCGCCGCCACCACCCCGGCGGCCACCCGCATGCCAGCAGCGTCCACGCCGCCTCCCGCCCCGCCGGACGCCCCCCGCCCGCCCGCAGCGTCAGCGCCCCGCCGACCGCCAGCACCACCGCCATCGCCGCCAGGTGCTCCTTCGTCTCGAACCGGCATCACCTCGGTCGGCAGCTCGAGCTTCACCGACGCCCGGTACACCGGGTACAGCCACCACCCGAGCGCCCCGGGCACCGCCAGCACCGCCCGAGGTCCGCCGACAGCTGCGCGTTGGGCGTCACCTTGCGCCGCGTCCGCAGCGTCACCACGGGGTGCAGCAGCACCGCCAGCCCGAGCACCGCCGCGTGGCCGTGCAGCCCCACGAGCCACGCGTACCCCGTCGCCCCGAGCGTCACGGGAACAGCATATCCCAGCGCCGCCGCCAGCGCACGCCGCCGTCACCCACACGGGCGCCCACGCACGAGCGCCACCTCGGCGTCTGCACGCGTCGCGGACGCCGACCACAACAGCGCCGCGAGCCCCCTGCAGCGCCGCCACCCGCAGCGCCAGTAGAACAGGATGTGCGCCGGCGGCCCGGGGGCGGTCCCGCCGAGCACCACAACCGCTGCACATGGCAGCTCACGGCGAACGTCACCGCCGCCACCGCCGCCGCCAGCGCCCACGCCGACGCCGTCCCCGCCGTCGCCTCACCGGCAGCGCCTCCACACCGGTGCGCCCCGCGCACACTCCGGGATCGGCGCGAGGACGTCGCCCCCGTGCGCCGCCGCGACCTGGCGCACCCCCGCGGCACACCGACGCCCACGCACACGTGTCGCACGGCGCGGCCGCGGCCCCCGCCAGGCCGACCCCCTCGGCCCAGGCGCGGCGAACGTCCCCGCCGCCGCCTCAGGCGCGAACGAGCGGCGCCCCAGCGCCGTCGCCGCCCGCGCCAGCAACGACGAGCCCGCCCGGGCACCCACCACCCCAGCTGCCGCAGCCGCTCGGGCGGCAGCCCGTGCTCGGCCAGAACGGCACCATCAACACAGTCCCAGCGCACCACGAGCCCCGTCTCGGCCTCCACCGCCAGCGCCCGGCCCACAGCGACGACGCCTGCGCCGCCGTCAGCGCCCGCTCGGCGTACGCCGCCCGCGCCCGCCCCGCCGGCTTGAGCCGCAGCCACTGCCACTCGGCCACCCCGCGCGCGGCCAGCCCGCGCCCGAGCGCCGCGAGCCCGTCGACGCTGTCGCGCACCAGCACCGTGTTGGCCCCGACCCGCGCCCCCGCCGCCACCAGGTGCGCGATGGCCCGCTCGGCGACGCCGGTGCCGTCCCAGCCGCGGACGGCGCGGTAGCCCGCGCCGAGCCCGTCGACCGAGACGTTGACCTGGCCGAAGACCTCGGCCATCGCCCGCGCCGTCTCGGCGTCGAGCCCGAAGCCGCTCGTCGTCAGGTTGGGCACCATCCCGCGCGCCCGGATGCGGCGGCCGAGCGCCACCAGCTCGCGCCGCGCCGTGGCCTCGCCGCCGCCGAGCGCCACCTCGAAGACACCCGCCGCCGCCAGCGCGTCGAGGTCGGCCTCGAGCGCGGCCGGATCGGCGTCGACGCCCTGCGGCCCGGCGTCGAGGTAGCAGGTGTCGCAGCGCGCCGGGCAGCGCTCCGTCACACGACGTGCACCTCGACGGCGCCAACCAGCGCCCCGCCAGCGCCGCCTGCCCTCGACCACCTCAGCACCGTCGCGCACGGCGTCGGCCGCAGCGTCAGGCCCACGGCCAGCAGCGCCGCGACCCCGGCAGCGCCACCACCGCGCCGAACGCCTCCGAGCGCACCGCCCGGCCCCCGGTCCCGCGCGAAGCGATCCGCGAACGCGTTCACCACCGCCGCCGCGCCCACCGCCGTCGCCAGCGCCAGCCCGACGACCACGCCCGTCGCCGAGCAGTTGAGGCCGCGCCCCGCCAGACCCACAACACCGTCACAGGCCCACCCACGCCGTGCTGCCCGTCCACCACAAGCGCGAAGGCCAGCCCGCGCCAGCGTCGCCAGGGCCGCGCCGACCGCATCGCCGCCCGCGCCCGCCCCTCGGGCGGATCAGCGCCAGCAGCGCCACCACGTGCACGCCGCCGAGCCCCGCCGCCAGCCCAGGGCACCGGCGCGCCCGCCGCGGCGTCAGCCGCGGCCAGCGCGGCGCCCCGACCCCCAGCAGCACCACCGCCGGCCTGCCGGCCGGCGTCCGCACCCAGGGCGCCCCCGCGCACCGCCGCCGCGACCCAAGCCCGCAGCACCGCCCCCGCCGCCCAGGCCGCCCAGCGCCGGCGGCGCTCCGCCACCAGCTGCTCCACAGGCGTCGGCCGGTGGGCGGCATCGTCGACAGGCACCCGGATCGGCGCCTCCGTCGCGACGGCCTCGGCGTCGCGGCCGAGCGCATCGCCAGCGCCAGCAGCGCACCGTCCGCACCTGCCGCTCCACGGCGGGGTCGTCGCCGAGCCCGCCCGCGCCACGATCGTCGGTGACCTGCGCGCGCGCGGCGTCACGCGTCCAGCGCCTGCTGCGCAGGCCGGCCCGCCGCCTCGGCCCCCGCACCACCGCCGCGACGCCGGATCGTCCGCCACCGCCGCCACCTGCGCGAGCAGCATACCGCCCGCTCTCCGCCCCCCGCCACGTGGCCCGCACGCGCTCGAGGGTCGTCCAGCCGGCGAACGCGCCGTCGGCGTCGCGGCGGCGCCTACGACGAACGCGATGCGGCGGGCGCAGGTGGGGGCGCCCGCCTGTCCGGGGCGGCGTCCACCACCGTGGCACAGGGCCACAGCCTCGAGCCTGGCGCTGGTCGGCCTCGGCGCGCCGGGCCTCTGGCGAACACCGCGTCCGCGTCGGACGCCCACGCCGCCGCCCACAGCGCCAGCACGCCACCCTCGGCCGGCGGCAGCCTGGCTCGACGGCGCGCCGCAGGTGTCGCAGCGCAGCCAGACGGGATCAGCGCCCAGCGAGCCCAGGCCGTCGGCCGAGACCCGCGCGCGCACTTCGGGCGAGGGCCCTCCCGTAGTGACGTTCGCCTTGACCTTCGACAGGTACACGCCATCCCGTCCCGAGCAGCGGCGAGACCACAGCGCGGGTGCAGCCCGGGGATCGGCGGGGTGATCGCTGGCGAGCACGAGCCCGCCGGCCACGGCACCCGCGCGGATCGGCGCCCCGTCCCCGACACCCGCGCCACCTCGCCGGAGGCGCAGGTCTCGCTGCCGTCGCGGGTGCGCAGGATCATGGGCTCGGTGGTCGGCGTCATCGGCTCGCCCTCACGGTCGGAACTGGATCGACACGTCGGTGTCGGCGGCGACAGGCACCCGTCTTCTCGGCCGGCGCCCGGCACCACCGGCGCACCGACTGCAGCGCCAGGGCGCGATCTCCTCCGGACGCCGCCACCCGCACGTCTGCGACCAGCCTTCACCGACACGCGCACGATCAGCGTTGCCGCACCGCCCGACGGCGGCGCCTCGTCGTGGGGGACCCTCGGCGGCGGACGCCGGATGGGCTTCGGCGCCGACTGCGTGTGGACCCCGGCGGGAGGCTCGGCCTGGGGCGTGCGCACCTCGTCGGCCGGGGCAGGTGCCCTCGGGGCCCGTAGCGGAAGGTCGCGCGGAAGCGGCGGCGCGTGGCGTGATCCTGGGGGCCGTCGTGCGCGAGGAGCCACCCGTCAGCGGCCATCAGCGACGGCTCGTAGACCTCGGGGTCGCAGCCGGGCTCGACCAGGAGAAGACCTGCCGGTCGCCGTCGACCTGGACGAGCACGGGGCGGCGCGCCGCGCCGATCAGGCCGAGGCAAGGGAGGATCAAAAGTGTAGGCGCGGATCTCGTCGTGGTTGGGCTCGCCGGAGAGCCTGGGATCGGGTCGTGGTCGGGCGGGGAGGCGGCGGGGGAGGAAGATGCCCCGGTCGAACGTCAGGTGCGGGCCGCCCGCCGGGGTCCGGCGCCCGCGGCGCGCGACCCGCACCTGGCCCGGGCCGAGGTCGACGGCCTCGCTCGGCCCGAGCAGGGCAGCGCGGATGAACCAGATGCGGTCGGTGCGGCTCATCGCGTCGAACTGGCGGTTGGCCCACAACCGGGCGCTCTCCTCGCTCGGGACGTCTCCGAAGCTCGACGGCAGGCGTGCCGCGACTGAGGCGAGTCCCCGCCTGGCGACCGGGCCGTCGCGGTGGGCCCGCCGTCGACCTCATCGGGCGAAGCGCCACGCCTCACCGCGCTGCAGACGCCTCGACGTAGGGCTCTTCGCAGCCCTCGACGACGACCTCGGTGGTGGCCCGCGCGTCAGCCTCGACGTGGACCATGCAGCTCACGTCGAGGCTGCGCCTCGTGGTGGACGGTCGGGTAGCGCAGGAAGGACCGGGCGCGCGGATGGTGGAGCACGGCGTCGATGTCGGGCGGCAACCGAGAGCGTGCGCTCGGGGACTGGCGGACGAGGACCCGTGGCGGCGCGATCCGGTCGAACGGGTAGACGAACCAGACCTCGGCGAGCTCGAGGCCGTGGCCGGGCCGGTGACGCGCCACTGCTCGACGGTGTCGACACCTCGGGCTCGACCACGTCGAGTGCAGCTACCGTCGTGGGCCGTGAGCGCCTGCCGTTCCACGCCAGGCGCACGGCGCGGGTCCGCGGTCGCCCTCGGGCAGGCTGCGGGCGGGCGGCGACGAGACCGGCGACCTCGAAGCGCCCGCTCGGCGTCTCGATCGCGAACGGCGCGGCCTGCGGCGCTGGAAGCAGCGACCGCGAAGGTCATCAGGAGAGGCCCGGTGCCGACATCCCGTCCCCTATCCTCCCGCGCCGCGCGCGGCCACGAGGGCGCGGCGTCCGCCGGACGGTTGCGCCCGCGCCTCGGAGGTGACGATGGGCGGGCAGGCCGACCGGGCATGGGGATGCGCACCAGGCGGCTGCTGCCGGGCGTGCCTGCCAGCGCGGGAGGGCTCGGCGAGAAGGCGCGCGCGAGCGGCTACGCTGAAGCGCAGGCGCTCCGCCGGGCGGGGAAGTTCGCCGAGGCGGCGGCGTCGACCCGCGACCGGATGGCCGGGATCGCGCGGAGGCGGGACGCATGCCGCGGATGGCGTCCACTGTCAGCCAGGCGGCGCAGAACCACGCGAAGGCGGGCGATCGGCGGGGCCTCGTCCGCGTCGACGGAGGCGCCATCAACGACGCCAAGCAGGAGGCGACGCCGGCCACGCCGCGCGGACCTTCGACCTCGTGGGAGCCTCGGGGGCACGTCGTTCGGCATCCGCGCCGCCCGACATCAGAGGCGATCCGGCAGGCGCTCGAGGTGAGGCCCCGCGGCGGCGCCGACCCCAGCGTCGGGGCTGGGGCGCTCGCGCAGCGGCGGAACCTGCCCACGGCGTGCGATGCGTGCAGAGCTGCCCGTCAGCGCGGGCGATCTGCGGTTCGACAGGCGGGGCGACGCCGACTGCCCGTACTGCGGCAACATCACCCTGACGGCGTAGACGACCAGGGCGTCAGCTCCGCAGCGGGGAACGGCGGCGCGACGAGGCTGTCCGCAGGCCGGCAGGTGGACGAAGAGAGCCAGGCCGGACGGACACCGCCCGAAAGACAAGGCCACCGGAGCGGACTCGCCTGGCGCGTCCACGAGAGGAACTCCGTTCTCGGTGACGCGCCTCGGTGCCGGCCCCGAACCGGCCCGAACAGTCCGGTTCGGTGGCGCTCGCTTCGGCAGGGTGTCCGGTTCAGCCCCGCTGTCCTCCCGGAGGACCGAGCCGGTCGCCCACCGGCGGTGCGCGGGGCGAGGAGGTCACGAACGTCGGCGCCCCCATCGGTTCGGACGGAATTGTCGTCCGCCCGGCTTCGCGCGGGCGAACGCCAATTCCCACCACCACAACGTGCTCGCCACGACGGGAGCGCCAGCGACCGCAGCTCGCTGGTTGAACCTCGGCAGGCGGCCGCATCGCGCTCCGCCGGCTCCGCTCGCGCAATTGACGCGATCGCGCCGACGCCTTCCGTCGAGGTGGCGGAAGGCGTCGGCGCGATCGCGTCAGTATGGGGTGTGCTCGGGCCGGGCGCCGGGCACCCGCGGAACGTGCGGACAGGAGCGACGCCGTCAGGCCCGGCGTGACGTTCGCCACCCGCCGCCCGGCGGACCCTGTCGGCGTCGACAACGTGACGGACCAGCGGGATCATCCGCCGCGGAACGCCCGCCCACGCTGCCGCCGATGACGAAGGCACGCCCTCGCCCCCGAAGGTCAGGCGGAGGGCGAAGAACGAGGACGCCCTGAGGCGTCGATGCCCAGCCGGCCTCGCCGCCGATACCGAGCAGGCCGAGCTGTAAGTGGCGGTGACGGCGAGGAGAGCCAGAAGTCGACGCTCCCCGCGTGGAGGCCGGCGTCGGCGTGGGCCCCGTCAGCGCGAGGTGTCGACGGGGGCGAGCATCAGCGTGCCCACCGAGGCGCCGAGCGCGAGGCGAGGGCGGACCGGGCATCGCCCGTGGCGAGGCTGGGCGCCAGTTACGCGTGGAAGCCGACGCAGCTCCGGCGGATCGAGCAGGATCCAGGCGCCACAGGGCCTCGGTACGCTGGACAGGCCGTAAGCGCTTCGCCCAGGCCAGGCGATGGCGCCGACCTGGGCGGGGTCTTCGCCGAGGTGGAGGGGGCCGGCGCCGGAGGCCAGGCCGCCGAGGTCCTGGGAGCCGACGGTGACGGCGCCGCCCATCTCGGAGTCCTGGGCGGCGAGGGTGCTGGCGGGGACGAGGGCCTGGTAGGGAGTGGCGGCGGCGGGCGCGGCGAGGGCGAGGAGGGTGAGGGGGCCGAGCGGGCGCAGGAATTCGTCGAACATTCGGGGCTCCCGAAGCCGCGGGTCAGGAGCAAGGGGATAACCCGGAGAAGAATTTTTGGCGCCTCGGGTCGCTCTCGAGGTCGAGGTCGACGTCGAGGTCGCGGTCGACGTCGAGGTCGAGGTCGACGTCGAGGTCGACGTCGAAGTCGAAGTCGAAGTCGAAGTCGAAGTCGAGGTCGCGGTCGAGGTCGAGGTCGAGGTCGAGGTCGAGGTCGCGGTCGCGGTCGAGGTCGAGGTCGATCTCGAGGTCGCGGTCGAGGTCGAGGTCGAGGGCGAGGGCGAGGTCGAGGTCGATCTCGAGGTCGAGGTCGAGGTCGCGGTCGACGTCGAGGTCGACGTCGAGATCGAGGTCGCGGTCGAGGTCGAGGTCGAGGTCGCGGTCGCGGTCGAGGTCGCGGTCGCGGTCGAGGTCGCGGTCGTCGTCGAGGTCGCTCTCGCTCTCGCTCTCGCTCGCGTGCGTGTGGCATGCTGGCTCCGGGGGGGAGTGGCGATGTCCGCGATGTTCGAGCCTGACGGCCCGCCCTCGCTTCGCCCCCTCGAGCCGCCCCCCGACGAGGCTTCCCCCTACGCCGCCGCCCTGCAGGCCTCCCGCGACGGCGACGACGCCGAGCTGGTCCGCGCCATGGAGCGCGCGGCCAGCGACGGAGACCCGCGAGCCCACTACGCCCTGGCGACCTGGTTCCTCCACGGCACCTACGGCTACCCGAAGCGCCCCGAGGACGCCGTCCCCCTGCTCCGCCTGGCCGCGCACGGGGCAGTCCGCGAAGCCATGTTCGACCTCGCGGTGTGCTTCGACGCCGGCGAGGGCGTCGACGAGGACCCGAGGCGCGCCTTCCTCTGGTACCTGCGCGCGGCGATCCGCGGCGACGCCGACGCTGTCGGCATGGTCGCCAACTACACCGCGAACGGCCGCGGCACCGCGCCCGACGACGAGGTCGCGCTCGCCTGGTACGAGCTCGCCGAAGCGCTCGGCGTGGACGTCGACGACGCGCGCGCGTTCCGCGAGCTCTTCCCCCCGTAGCTCAGCCGACCCGCGCCCGGATCGCCGTCACCAGCGACGGCACGTCGACGGGCTTGGGCAGGTGGTCCTGGAACCCCGCCGCCAGCGCCCGCTCCCGGTCCTCCTCCCGCGCGTGCGCGGTGAGCGAGATCGCCGGCGTCTGCCCGCCCGCCTCGGCCCGGTAGGTCCGGACCCGCCGGATCAGCGCGTACCCGTCCTCGTGCGGCATCCCGACGTCGAGGATCAGCAGGTCCGGGCGGAACGACACCAGCGCGCCCTCGATCGTCTCGCCCGACGGCAGCGCCAGCACCGTCGCGCCGCGCTGCTCCAGCAGCCGCGACACGGCCGCCCGCACGTCGGCCTCGTCGTCCACCAGCAGCAGGCGCAGCCCCTGCAGCGCGGCCTCGCCGTCGAGGACCGCCGACGACGCCGGCGGATCGGCGACCGGCACCTCGACCCGCAGCGGCAGCGTCACCGTGAAGGTGGCGCCGCGGCCGGGGCCGTCGCTGGCGCCCGCCACCGTGCCGCCGTGCAGCCGCACCAGGTGATCCACGATCGACAGGCCGAGCCCGAGGCCGCCGTGCTGGCGGGTGCTGCTGCTGTCGGCCTGCCGGAACCGGGTGAACAGGTGGGGCTGGAACGCGGCCTCGAAGCCCTGGCCGTCGTCGCGGACCACCAGCTCCGCCACGCCGCGCTCGGGGTCGCGCCCCACCCGGATCTCGACGTGCCCGCCCGCGGGCGTGAACTTGACGGCGTTCACCAGCAGGTTGCTGGCGACCTGCTGCAGCCGCCCGGCGTCGCCGAGCACCACGGGGGGCGGGTCCGCCACGGAGACCGCGAGCGCCACGCCCTTGCCGGCGGCCGCGACCCGCGCCCCCTCCACCGCCGCCCGGACCGGGACGTCGAGCGGGGTCGGGGCGACCGCCAGATGCAGCGCCCCGGACTGCAGCCGCGTCACGTCGAGCAGATCGTCGACCAGCCGGGCCTGGGCCCGGGCGTTGCGCTCGATGGTCTCGAGGGCGGTGCCGGCCTCGGCGCCCTGGGCGCGCGGGTGCCGCGCCACGGCGCACCAGCCGAGGATCGCGGCCAGCGGCGTGCGCAGCTCGTGCGACAGCGTGGCCAGGAACTCGTCCTTGGCCCGGCTGGCCCGCTCGGCGTCGTGGCGGGCGGCGCGCTCGCTCTCCAGCAGCGCGTCGCGCTCCGCCTCGGCCCGGGTGCGCCGCCGCACCTCGCGCTGGAACAGCAGCATCGCGCCGAGCAGCGTGGTGGAGCCCCACAGGGCGATGAGCGGCGTGAAGTAGCCCGGCGGCGCGAGGCCGGAGGCCATCACCACCCGCCACACGAACATCGACAGCATGGCGCCGACGAGGCACGCCCAGGCCCCCGCAGCGCCGTGGGCGCGGCGCGTCCGCGGCTACTCGCGGGAGACCACCACCCGCCGGTCCGCCGCGAAGCCCGGGTGCGCCGTCGACCCGCCGTTCGGCCAGCGCACGCGCAGCGCGTCGACCTCCGTCGCGTCCCCGAGCCCGAACAGCGCTTCGGGCGGCCCCGACGACGCGTAGCTCGTGCTCCCCGCCGTGATCGTCCGCGACAGCGTCCGCTCGCCCACGTCGATCTCGATCGTCGCCCCGATCCCGTCGACGTTGGGCGTGGTCGGGTCCACCAGCGCCACGGTCAGCGTGTGCGCGTCCCCACAGCGCGACAGGTCCACCGCGACCCGCCCCCCGACCTCGCGCTTGGCCAGGTCGGGCCAGCCGTCGCCGTTGAGGTCGCCCACGGCGAAGCCCCGCGTCGCGAAGCGGTCGGCGAAGCCCCAGGCGGCGCCGACCCGCTCGAAGCCGGCGTCGCCGCCGAGGTTGCGGTAGATCTCGTCGGGCTGGTCGGCCATGGGCGCGTAGGGGATGGTGCCGTAGCCCATGGGGAGGTCGAGCCAGCCGTCGGCGTCGAGGTCGACCCACTCGCCGCCCCAGCCGACGGACTGGCCCGGCCCGGCGGTGATGCCCCAGGCCTGCGCCCGGTCGACCCAGATCCCCGGCGCCGCCGACACCATCACCGCGATCTGGTCGATGCCCGGCACGGCGAAGTCCACGACGCCGTCGTCGTTCACGTCCCCGGCGGCGAGCCCCATCCCGGCGAGGTCGACCTCGAGGCCGGTGCCGCTCATCGTGGTCAGCAGGACGCCGTCGTTGTCGACGAGCCGGTCGCCGTCGAGCACCTGCGGCAGGTCCACCACGACGTACAGCTCGGGCCACGCGTCGTCGTCGACGTTGAACCAGCCGGCGGCCATGACCCGCACCTGCTGGACGTAGGCGGGCAGCTGCAGGGACCCGTCGACGAACGCGCCCGTCCCGTCGTTGAGCAGCAGCGCGGACGGGCAGCTGTAGAAGCGCGGCTCGTCGTACTTGCCGAGCCGCCCGTAGAACAGGTCGAGGTCGCCGTCGAGGTCGACGTCGCCCCAGGCTGCCGCCCCGCCGCAGCCCAGCACCTCGTGGTCCCACTCGGGGTGGGGCTCGCCGGCGAAGTGCCCGGCGCCGTCGTTGCGGAGCACCACCGGCGGGCTCGACGCGCGGTAGACGACGAGGTCGACGTCGCCATCGGGCTCGAGGTCCACCGTCGACGCCCCGAACGCGTCGGTGATGCCGCTCGGGTGGGCCTCGTCGCTGCGGTCCTCGAAGCCGCCCGCGCCGTCGCCGAAGAAGAACCGCGACGGGCCGACGGCGCGCGGGACGAACAGGTCGAGGTGGCCGTCACCGTCGAGGTCGTCGATGGAGACGCCGCGCCCGGCGAGGGTCTGCGAGCCGTCGCTCGGCCAGCCGTCGAGCCAGATGCGGTCGAACGGCGCGGCGTCGCGGGCGGCGGGATCGGCGCAGGTGCGCACGGGGCCGAGCGTGAGCCGCGGATCGGGGCCGGCCGGCGGCACGGGGCCGGCGCACGACAGCGCACACACCAGGGTCCACGGGAGCATGGAGCAGCGTACCCCGCCCCGTGGCTACCGGAAGAGTCCGTACAGCGCCGACAGCTCGATCCCGAACGAGGTGTACGCGAGCGGGGCGCCGTGCAGGTCCTGCGGGGTGCCGGTCGGGTCCGTGTAGGTGTGGCGCAGCGGGAAGGCGACCTGCGTGTACAGCCGGCCCTCGAGCGCGATGAAGTCGCTGATCGGCGTGACGACGCCGAGCTGCAGCCGCACGGGGTAGCTCGGCACGCGCAGCCGCTCGTCGGGGTCGGTGCCGCGCCAGGTGGCGGAGGAGAAGCCCATGCCGCCGCCGACGTCGACGTAGGCGGCGTCGAGGTCGAACGAGCGCTCCACCGTCCCGATGATCTGGGACTGGACGAAGCGCGGGCCGAGGTCGACATCCGCGGAGATCCCGCCGCGCATCACGCCGGACGGCACCCACACGTAGCCGACGGCGCCGAGCGACAGGTCGGGGCGCACCTTGGACAGCGTGGTCGCGTCGTCGAGCGCGGGCGGGAAGGCGATGGGGTAGCCCGACGGCAGCACGCTGGTGCCGAGCTGCGGGCCCACACCCCACCGCGGCGCGAGGGCCGACGCCGCCGGGCTGGCGGCGAGCAGGAGTGCAGCGGCGAGCGTTCGGGTCATCATCGGGTCCCCCTCGAGGTTCGACACCGCGCGGCGGCGTCAGCGCACCCGGTACAGGCCGAGCACCGAGAACGGCGCGTGCTCGCGCACGCGGCGGTTGGACACGTCGCGGAACGCGAAGGCGTCGGGCAGCTGCTCGAACAGGTGGTGGTCGTTGAGCGCGGCGATCCACGCGTCGAGCAGGGCGGGGTCGCCCTCCTGGACGCCGCAGTTGGTCAGCGCGCTCGGGAAGACGCCGCTGACGATGTCCCAGCCGAGCCGCTGCCAGTCGGGATCGACCTTCATGGGCCAGGCCGGGCCGGCGGGGAGCTCGGGCTCGCCGGGGCCGCGCCAGGCGCTGATGGCGATGACGACCTCGCCGGGCTCGGCCTGGGCGAGGGCGTCCTCCACGCTGGCGTAGCGCGGGGTCAGGATCTCGAGCTGCACGGCCTCGCCCTCCTCCGAGGGGAGCTCGGGGCGGGTGCGCGGCCAGACGGCCTCGTCGACCGACAGCGGCAGGGCGTCGCGGCGGAGGAGGAAGGTGTCGCGGCGGGCGTCGTCCCACAGCTCGGGCAGGCCGGCGAGCGGGATGCGGGTGTCGAAGCCGATCACCACCTCTTCGTACACGTTCAGCCTCCGCTGCCTTCGGTGCCTTCGCTGCCCTCGGCGCCGGGCCACCAGGCCTTCGGCGCGTCGTCGGGGTCGGGGGTGCCCTGCGGCGGGCGCTCGCCCTCGGGGACGGCCTCGAGGTTGACGCGGATCCGCGTCCAGGTGCGGTATCGCCCGCGCATCTTGTCGACGAGGACGTGGTGGGGTTCGAGCTTCGCGGCGGCCTCGGGGTGGGCGTCCTTCCAGCGCTCCAGCCCGGCGAGCGCGGCGTCTTCGTCCTCGCTCTCGGCGACGATCACGGTGGGCTTCGTCGGGACGCGGCGGCCGGTCTTCGGCTTCGGCTTCGGCTTGGCGGCGCGGCTCGGCGCGATGCGCTTCGGCTCGCCGGGCGCCTTGCGGTAGTGGGGCGGGAGCGGGGCCTCGCCCTGGGCGTCCTCGTGGGCCTGCGCGAGGGCGAGGAGGGGGCCGAGGTCGCCGGCGTCGTCGTCGATGCCGGCGTGCAGGTCGCCGAGGGCGGCGTAGCGCTCGGGCATGGTGCGGACGGTGTAGTCGCCGGAGGCGCAGGTGGGGACCTCGTCCCAGGTGAGGGGGGCCGAGACGGGGGCGCCGGGCTTCGCGCGCACGGAGTAGGCCGAGGCGACGGTGCGGTCCTTGGCGTTCTGGTTGTAGTCGAGGAAGACGCCGACGCGCTCCTCCTTCCACCAGCGCGAGGTGGCCAGGCCGGGCATGCGCTGTTCGACCTCGCGGGCGACGCCGAGCGCGGCGCGGCGGACCTCGGGGAAGGTCCAGCGGGGCTGGATGCGCACCAGCAGGTGCATGCCGCGGCCGCCGGAGGTCTTCGGCCAGGCGCGCAGGCCGAGCTCGGCGAGGACCTCGCGGCTCGTGAGCGCCACGTCGCGGACCTGCGACCAGGGGACGCCGGGGATGGGGTCGAGATCGATCCGCAGCTCGTCGGGGTGGTCGAGGTCGGACGCGCGGACGGGGTGGGGGTGCAGGGCGAGGCAGCCGAGGTTCACGACCCACAGGAGCTGGGCGGCGTCGCGGACGACGATCTCGTCGGCGGTGCGCATGGAGGGGAAGCGGAGGGTGACGACCTCGACCCAGTCGGGGCGGCTGGTGGGGGCGCGCTTCTGGTAGAAGGGTTGGGCGCCCGCACCGTTGACGTAGCGCTCGAGCTGCATCGGGCGGCCGGCGACGCCGCGGATGGCGCCCTCGGCGACGGCGACGTAGTAGCGGGCGATCTCGAGCTTGGTGATGGGGGCGTCGCCGGCGAGCTCGGCGGGGAACCAGGGCTTGTCGGGGTTGGTGACGCGGACCTCGCGGCCCGCGAGCTCGAGGAGGACGGGCTGCGGCTTGGGCATGGTCGGAGCGTAATCGGAAGCCGGGCGTCGATGACGCAAAAGCGTCGGGCGTCTTTCCGTCGTGAACGTCGCGTCCGCGGCGCGTGGCTCACAGCAGCCAGCGCAACCCCTGGACCACCCCGAACGCGCCCCAGCCCACCGCCTGCAGCACGCCCCAGGTCACGGCGATCCCGAGCCCGCCCATCGCCCCGCCCGTCCCCGCGCCGCCGCGGCGCCCGGCGAGCCGGTACCCGACGAGCCCGAGGCCGAACGCCGCCCCGGCGGTCAGCACCTGCAGCGCCAGCAGCGCCAGCGCGAGCTGCCCGCCGATCACGGGGAGCGTCCCGGCACAGAAGCTCGCCAGCATCAGCGCCACCGTGGCGAGCCCCGCGAGCATCGAGGTCAGCGCGGGCAGGTTCGACATCGGCCCCTCCGACCCTCCGCCCATAACCGCGTCACTCCGTCGCGCCCGGCCCCGGCTCGTCCGCGTCGTCGTCCACCCCCGCCGACGCCGCGGCCTCCGCCGCCTGCGCCCCCGACGCCCGCCACCCGCGCCCCCACACGGGCTCCCGCAGCATCCCGAGCGCGCGCAGGTGCCGCGCCATCCGCCCCTTCAGCGCCTTGCGCCGGTCGGCCTGGCGCGGGTCGTCGGCGAGGTCGTGCCGCTCCTCGGGGTCGCGCTGCAGGTCGAACAGCTGGTCGGGCGCGTCGACGCCCCAGGTGGTCGCGAGCTTGTACCGCCCCGTCCGCAGCCCGAACAGCGTGGGCGTCTGCGGGAAGGTGCGCTCGAAGAAGTACTCGTAGACGAACTCGGTGCGCCAGTCGGCGGCCTCGCCGCGCAGGAGCGGGGCGAACGAGCGGCCGTGCCAGTGGGCGGGCGGCTCGAGGCCGAGCAGGTCGAGGATCGTCGGCGCCAGGTCGACGTTGAGCACGGGCTGATCGAGGCGCGTCCCCGGCGCGACGAGCCCCGGCGCCAGGCACAGCAGCGGGATCCGGATGGACGGCTCGTAGAAGTTCCGCTTGTCGAGGACGCCCTGCTCGCCGAACAGGAAGCCGTTGTCGCTCGCGAAGAGCACGGCCGTGTCGTCGAGCAGCCCGCCGTCGCGCAGGGCCTGGACCACGCGGCCGACGCTCTCGTCCACGGCGAGCAGCGTTCGGTGGTAGTCGAGGTACCAGCTGCGGAAGTCGGGCCAGTCGCCGTAGGGGCGGTCGGCGCCGAACAGGCCCTCGCGCATGGGGCGCAGCCAGGAGGGGAGGTCGGCGTAGGCTTCGTCGGTGTCGGGCAGGACCTCGGGCACGTCCTCGGGCAGCACGTCGGCGTACGCGTCGGCGTGGCGCGGCGCCGGCGTGAACGGCGCGTGCACGGCCTTGTGCGACAGCACCAGGCAGAACGGCTGTCCCGGCCGCTGCGCCGCGATCTCCGCCACGGCGAGGTCGGTGAGCACGTCGGTGACGTAGCCCTCGATCTCGCGCAGCTCGCCGTCGAAGGACAGCCCGCGGTCGAGCGGATCGCCGCCGCCCGGGTACTGGTAGCGGCCCTGCCCGCGGAACGCGATCCACCGGCGCCAGCCCGGCCGGGGGTGGGGGTCGCGGGCGCCCATGTGCCACTTGCCGATGAAGGCGGTGTGGACGTCGTGGGCGTCGAGCAGGGTGGCGAAGGTGGGGAACGCCGGGTCGAGCTCGTCGCGGTTGTCGACGACGCCGTGGGCGTGGGCGTACAGCCCGGTGAGGATGGACGCGCGGCTCGGGCAGCACAGGCTCGTGGTGACGAACGCCTCGCGCAGCCAGGCGCCCTGCTCGGCGAGGGCGTCGAGGTGGGGGGTGCGCAGGAAGCGGTGGCCGGCGATGGACAGGCTGTCCCAGCGCTGATCGTCGGTGAGGATCAGGACGACGTTGCGCGGCGGGCGCCCCGTGCGTGCGAGCGACGGGCTGCGGGCCGAGAGGCTCCGGGCGACGGCGCTGGCCCCGGCGGCGGCCGCGACGCCGCCACCGAAGCCGAGCGTGCCCATCAGCAGGTCTCTGCGCGTGGCCATGCGGCCGGCTAATCGTTCGGGCTCGCGCTCGCACCTCGCGCAGATGACTACGGTGCTGACGGAATCGCGCCCGACGCCTTTCCGTCAATTCCGGAAGAGGAGCGAGAGGGCTGGTGTCGGAGGTAGCGGACGCAGTACGGAGCCGGGTAAAGGAGACGCCATGTTCATCCTCACCGCGATCGCCCCCGCCTGGGCCCTGCCCGGCGCCGACGCCCAGTGGACCGTGCTGTCCGACGGCGACCCCCACATCGAGTGCACCGAGGTGGCGGAGGGGCCGTTCTGCCGCTCCACCGGCGTGGTGCCCCTGCCGATGTCGGCCGTGTCGGCCACGCTGGAGGACATGGCGGCGCACCAGGCGCTGTTCGACAGCATCGTGTCGATCGACGTGCTGAAGCCCGACACCATGCACATCGTGCTCGACTTCCCGTGGCCGCTGTCCGACCGGGACTACGTCGCGCACTACACGCGCCTCACCGAGGGCGACGCGAAGATCTACCGCTGGGAGAGCGTGAAGGACGCCGGCGCGCCCCCGCTCGAGGGCGTGGTGCGTCTGCCGCGGATGGCGGGGGAGTGGCGGCTCGAGCCGGAGGGGTCGGGCACGAAGGTGACGTACCTGTGGCACGCCGACGTGCTCGGAGCCTGCCGGCGGCGTCGCTGAACAAGGCGCGGAAGATCGCGGGGACGGAGGCGCTGAAGGACATCCGGAAGGCCTCCGCTGCGGCCGCCACCGGGGGATAGGTGCCCTGCCCCTCGCCCCTGCCCCTGCCCCTGCCCCTGCCCCTGCCCCCTCGCCCCTGACCGCCTGGTCAGTTCGACGGGAAATGCGCTCTGACGCGTTTCCGTCATTTGACGGAAAGGCGTCGGGCGCGATCGTCGTCAATTGTGCCGACGGGCGAAAGGGGGATTATTGACGGGCAGGCGTTGAGCAGATCTGGTGACGATGTCCGCTGGCTGCGCCTGACCGACAGGGCCCCCGCCCGGCGCCACCGCAGGAATTGCGCGAGCAAAGCCGATGGGACTTCCCGATTCCTGCTCCGTTCACGAGGTTGCTCCTCCGGTGACCAGGAATCGGGAAGCCATTTTGGCGCGCACGCGCCCAGTAGGTACTGACGGAAACGCGTCGGGCGCTTTTCCGTCATTTGACGAGATCACGCCCGGGACGCGTTTCCGTCGTCGGACGGGGGCAAGGGAAGGGGCAGGGGCAGGGGCAGGGGCAAGGGGGGAGGGAGACGGGCCTCCGACCTCAGTTGCAGGCGGGATCCGACAGGATGTCCTCCGCCGTCCGCTCCACCAGCGGCACCGGCGACATCGGCCCCGCCACGTCGCTGATGTCGAGCCGCAGGCACGTCTCCTCACCGTCCCCACACGCCTCGCACGACGCCCCCAGCGCCGCCACCAGCTCGCACAGCGCCCCCGCCTCGTCCGGCAGCCCGAACGCCGGCCCGAGCGCGCGCGTGTCCACGACGCCGGACATCGTCGCCCCCTCCACCCGCGTGCCGTCCGCCGAGAACGCGCCCGTCGTCGCGAAGTCCTCGATGGTGACGGCGAACGTCTGCGTGGCGAGCACGAGCGACGGCGCCGCCACCGAGAAGAACGGGTCGGTCCACGCACTCCCCGCCAGGTCGAGCGTCGGCTCGCACAGGTTCTGCGACCCCTGGTACCCGACGCCGCCGAGCAGATCGACGGCACCCCCACTCGGCGCCGCCAGCACCGACAGCAGGATCCGGAAGTCCCCCAGCGCCACCGCCAGCGCGGGCCCCGCCCCGGCCGGCTCGTTCCACACGCCGCTCCCGGCGTCGAGCGCGTACGTGCGCCCCACCAGGTCCACGTCGACGGGGCTGCCCACGTCGCTCGTGCCGAACCGCAGCAGGTCGCTGCCGCAGGCGTGCGTCAAGGTGGCGCGGTAGTCGGTGTTCGGGCGCAGTGGGTCGCCCCGCCAGGTGATCACGGCGCCGTCGACGGTGCTCTCGCCGGGCACCTCGTCGCCGTCGGGGTCGGTGACGGCGATCACCGCGGTCGGATCGGGGTCGGCGAGCTCGAAGGCGAGCGCCGAGCGGTAGAAGACGCCGTCGTCGCCGTCCTCGGGGGAGGTCGCCACGACCGGGTTGCTGCACGTCGGCGGCGTGGTCTCGTCCGTCGGGGGCGTGGGGTCGGAGCCCGGGTCGGACGTCTTCGACGAGCTCGTCTCGGTGCCGGAGCTGCAAGCCACGGCGAGGGCCAACCACGGCAACGCGCGCAAAGGGACCTCCCTGTCCCCCGAGTCTACCGCGCATCGGCGGCTTCGCTCGCGGACGGTTGCCGCCGCCCGACCCGTGGACTAGTGGTCTGTACCACTGGTCCACGTGCTGGAGGTCGCGATGTCCCCGCTGCCCGACCCGGATCCCGACGAACCTCCGGAGGCCTGGCCCGACGGCTGGTGGGCGCTGTGCACGACCCGCGCGCTGCGCGCCGGGCGCCCGCTCGGGGTCGTGCGCTTCGGCCAGCGACTCGTCCTGTGGCGCGACCAGGCTGGCAAGCCCCGCCTGGCCCACGCTGCCTGCCCCCACCGCGGCACCGACCTCGCGCTGGGGCGCATCTGCGAGGGCCGGCTCGTCTGCCCGTACCACGGCCTGCAGTTCGACGGCGACGGCGCCTGCCGCCTGGTCCCGTCCGCCGGGCGCGGGGCCGCCCCGCCCGCCGACCTCGGCCTCGCCACGCTCGACGTGGTCGAGGACCACGGCTTCGTCCTCGCCGGCTTCGGCGCGCCGGGCCCGCTCGGCTGGATCCTCGAGGCGCCCGCGGCGTCCCGTGGCGAGGCCGTCCGGGCGAGCCCTCGTGTGGCCCGTCCGCCTGACCCGCGCGGTGGAGGCGCCGTCGACCTGCACCGCCCCGCGCTGGCCGGCCCGGGCGAGCGCGCGCCCTGCGTCGCCGCCTTCGACGACGACGGCGTGCTGCGGGCCTCGGGCGCCGTCCGCCGCGCCAGCGTCCGCCCGCCGGCCACCTTCCACCTCGGCACCGACCGGAACGACATCGTGGCCGTGGCCACCCCGTCGATGCCGAGCACACGCGTGGATCGCCGTGCGGTACCGCGCCCGCGTCCCGCTCTTCCGGCGCCTCGTGAGCGAGCTTCGGCTCGCAGCCGCGCTGCGCCGGGCGCCCGTGCCGCTGCTGGCCAGCGCCTCGCCGCGCACCGGCAGCGCCGATGCCGACCGCTGGCTCGCCGCCGACCGCGCGATCTCGCTGTGGCACGCCTGGCGCCGGCGGGTGACCCGGAGAGGGGGAGGCCCGTGGCCCGCGCTCGCTTCCATCGCCTGCCGCCGGAGCGCCGTGAGGCCATCCTCGAGGTGGCGGCGGAGCGGTTCGCCGAGGCCGGCTACGACGGCGCGTCCTACAACCGCATCCTCGAGGCGGCCGAGCCTCCCGAAGTCGAGCGTACTACCTGTTCGACGGCAAGGCCGACCTCTACGCCGAGGTCCTCGACCGCGAGGCGGAGCGGCTCGTGCAGGCGCTACCTGGCGCCTCGCGGCCCGGTCCCGACGACCCCGAGGCCTTCTGGGAGCAGAGCCCGGCTGGCTGCCGCCTCCGTGGGCTGCCTGCCGCGAACCCGCGCGCGCGCAGCTCCTCGCCGGGCTACCTCGCAGCGCCAGGGTGCGGCAGTACCGACCTCGACGCGCGCCTGGCCGCGGTGCTCGAGGCGTCGATCCAGGGTACGTCGCGGCGGGGCAGGCCGCGGGCGCGGTGCGGGCCGATCTGCCCGTCGAGCTGCTGGTCCAGATGACCTCCGCGGTGATGACCGTGCTCGACAGCCACTTCCTGCCGGCGTTCGTCGGCGAGAGCGTCCCGGACGAGGTCTACGAGGTGTACGTGCAGACGCTGCGGCGCCTGCTCGGGGTGTGATAAGAGCGCCGGATGTTCCGTCTCTGTCTGTTGTGCACCGCCACCGTCGCCTGTTCTCCCCCGCCGGACGCGCCCGCTCCGTCGACGTCCACGTCGTCGTCCACGAGCACGTCGGGGTCCACGTCCGCCGAGACGTCCCCCACGGCCGACACCGCCCTGGAGCTGCCTACCTTCGACTGCGACACGGTCCCGCTGGCGCCGGTGTCGGGGCGCGAGGTGCCCGGGGCGCGCGGCTACCACGACCTCGCCTTCGACGCCCAGGGCGGGCTCATCGGCGCGTCGACCTCGGGCGACCTGCTCCGGGTCGACTTCGACGGCAACGCGGGCGTCCTCGTGCCGAACCTGGGCACGGTGCAGCAGATGGCCTGGCTGCCCGACGGCGACCTCGCCGTCGCGTCCGACGAGCGCGGCGTGCTGCGGGTCACGCCGGCGGGCGGCGTGCAGCCCATCGCCAGCGTCTTCGCCTACGGCCTCGTCACCGGGCCCGACGGCATGCTGTACGCCGCCGATCAGCGCCTGGTCGTGCGCATCGACCCCGACACGGGCGACGTGCGCACGCTCGTCGAGGAGGGCGCGCTCGACCGCGGCAGCCCGCGGGTCCTCGCGTTCGACCGGACGTACGAGCGGCTGCTCATCGGCACCCTCGGCGGCTCCCAGGGGCGGCTCTACGCGATCCCGCTCGACGCCGACCTGGAGCCCGCCGGCCCGCCCGAGGTCTTCGCCACCGGCGTGGGCACGGGCGGGTACCACGACGCGCTCGGCGTCGACCTCTGCGGCTACCTCTACGTGCCCGACTACAACACGTCCGCCGTCTACCGGGTGCACCCCACGAGCGGGCAGGTCCAGCTGCTGTTCGACGCCGTCGGCTTCCTCAACGACGCCTACGGCCACGGCCTCGAGTGGGGCAGCGGCGTGGGCGGCTGGCTCGACCAGGCGATCTACCCGCTGCGCCCCTACGCGAACAACAAGGTCACCGAGGTCGTCATCGGGGTGCCCTCGCGCGACGCGCCGGAGATCGTGCCGGTGAACCTGCCGTGACGCTCATGGCGCTCGTGCGCGGCGTCCCGAGCCGCTACGCGGAGGCCACGCGCAGCGCGGGGATGGCCGCCGGCGACATCGATCGTGGTACCGCCCGCGCGCAGCACGCCGCCTACGTCGAGGCGCTGGGCGGGCTGGGCGCGAAGGTGCTCCGGTGCCGGTCGACGACGAGCGTCCGACTCGGTGTTCGTGGAGGACACCGCCGTGGTGGGCCGCGGGCGGGCGGTGCTGCTGCGCCCGCGCACCCGGGCCGCGCGGGGGAGGCGGCGCCGTGGGCCGCGCGCTGCAGGAGGCCGGCTCGACGTGGTGCGCCTCGAGGGGAGGGCAATTCGCGACGGCGGCGACGTTGTGGGTCGGCGATCGCGCCTGTCGCGCCCTCGCGCACCGACGACGCCGGCATCGCCGCGCTGGGCCGGGCGCTGGCGCCGGTCGGCACGACCGTGGTGCCGGTGGACCTGCCGGACGGCGTGCTCCACCTGAAGTGCATCTGCTCCTCGCCGGCGCCGCAGACGGTGGTGGTGGTGCAGGGCGCGCTGCCCGACGAGCTGTTCGCCGGGCTGCGCCACGTGCTGGTGCCGCCCGACGAGGCCTACGCCGCGAACACCGTCGGGCACGGCGGGCGGGTGCTGGTCGCCGCCGGGCACCCGGGCAACCTCGGCGGCGCTGCGGCGGCAGGGGCTCGTGCCCGTCCCCGTCGACGTGTCGGAGCTGCGCAAGGGCGACGGCCTGCCTACCTGCTCGTCGCCGTTGTGGCGGGGTGACGCCGATCTCCTCGTCGTCGATGCGGACGTCCACGTCGAAGGTGCCGGACGCACCGCGCTCCTCGGGCCAGCCGAGCACGAGGTGGCCCCAGTGGCCGGGCTGGCCGGGCGCGTTGTCGAGGACGAGCCCGTCGTCGGTACTCGGCCTCGAACCAGACGGTGGCGCCGCCGACGGGGCCCGGATCGTGGACGGCAGGCGCAGCCGCTGGAAGGCTTCGGGGCGCGCGCGCCGGTGCCGAGGCGAGGTCGGCGATGCAGGCCGGCGCGCTGGCGAGCTGCACCTGCGGGCTGAAGAAGCGGTAGGGCTCGAGCGCGTCGACGCCGTCGAGGATCGGGGACAGGTCGAGGCCGTGGGTGCCTGCAGGGCGGCGAGCTGGCGGCGCACGTCGCGCACCTCGACGGCGCTGCTGCGGTCGCGCACCAGGGCCACCCACAGGCGCAGCCGGCGCGGGCGAGGCGTCCGCCGTCGGCGATCCAGGGCGGCGGCGTCCATGGCGTCGAACAGGCCCTCGGCGAGGGGCTCGGCGTTGAGCAGCCTGGAGAAGGCGAGGTCGACGGGCTCGGGGTCGGTTCTCCTCGACGTGGGCCTGCACCTCGACGACCTCGCCGAGGCCGCTGGCCTCGACCAACGCCTGGGCGGTGTCGGCCTGCTCCGTCGGCTCCACGGCGACGACGCGGCGGGCGCCGAGCCGCGCGGCCACGCACGACAGCAGGCCCGAGCTGCAGCCGATCTCGAGGACGCGGGCGCCGGGGGCGCGGCGGGCGAGGAGGGCGAGGAGGGCGTCGTTGCGGCGGGCGTCCGACAGAGCCGGACGTGCTCCCACAGGTCGCCGAAGGCTTGCAGGTCCATCCGGGCCGTGTAACCGCGCAGGAGGGGTTTGGGCCGAACGATCCGGGACGCGACGCCGGCCGATGCGGCGCTCGTGCACGCGCTCATCGTGGAGCTGGCGGTGTACGAGCGGGAGCCGGACGCCGTGGAGGCGACGCCTGCTTCGCTCGAGGCGCAGCTGCGGGCCGAGGTGCCGCCGTTCCGGTGCCTGGTGCTCGAGGACGAGGGGGAGGGCGTGGGGTTCGCGCTGTACTTCCCGACGTACAGCACGTGGCGCGGGCTGCCGGGGATCCACCTCGAGGACCTGTACGTGCGGCCGGCGTTCCGGGGGCGGGGCCACGGCAAGGCGCTGCTGGCCGAGCTCGCGCGGCGGACGGAGGCGCTGGGCGGCGGGCGGCTCGGGAGGGGGCGGTGCTGGACTGGAACCAGCCGGCCATCGACTTCTACGAGGCGCTGGGGGCCGTGGCGCAGGCCCAGTGGCGCACCTTCCGGCTCGACGGCGAGGCGCTGGCCCGCCTCCGCTGAGTTCATGGTCGTGTGCTCGGGCCGGGCGCCGGGCACCCGAACGTGCGGACGGGAGCGATGCGTCGAGCCGGAGTGACGTTCGCCCGCCCGCCGCCCGGCCCTGCGCGCACTCCAGCGCGAGTTCATGGTCGTGTGCTCGGGCCGGGCGCCGGGCACCCGAACGTGCGGACGGGAGCGCTGGCGTCGGGGATGACGGAAACGCAGTCGGGCGCCCGTCATTTGACGGAAACGCGTCGGGCGCTCTTCCGTCATTTGACGGAAATGGTTTGGGCGGCGGTTCCGGTCAGCGGGCGAGCCAGGCCAGCGCCGGCGCGCGCTCCTGGCTCACGAGCACCTCCTCGCCCGCATCCGGCGCCAGCTTCACCGCGAGCCGGCCGCGCCTCCACCGAGCGGAACCGCGTGATGCCGTCCACGTGCGCCAGGTACTGCCGGTTGAGCCGGAAGAACCGCTCCGGGTCGAGTTGGAGCCTCCAGCGCGGGCCGGCGGCGCGTCCACCAGGAACTGCTGCGCGTGGCGGTCGACCACGAACGTCAGCTTGTGCTCGGTCGTCAGCCACGCCGGCTGCTCACGCAGCGATCGACAGCCTGTCCAGCCCTTGCGCACCACCAGCCGCTGGCGGTACCCGGCGCGGCCCCGCCGCGGCCTCCAGCGGCGCGGGGTCCCGCGGTGCGTTCGAGCCGCACGTACTTGTCGATGGCCGCCGCGAGCCGGTCGTTGCGCACGGGCTTGAGCAGGTAGTCGATGCCGCCCGCCGAGAACGCCTCGATCAGGTGCGCGTCGTAGGCCGTCACGAACACGACGGGGCTGCGCGCGGGCGCCTGCGCCAGCAGCTCGAAAGAGGTGCCGTCGCCGAGCTGGATGCCGGCCAGGATGAGGTCCGGGTGCGGGTGGTCGGCCAGCCACGCCGCGCCCGAGCGCACCGAGTCGCACACGCCGACCACGTCGACCTCGGCGTCGATGGCGGCGAGGCCGGCCCGCAGCTTGGCCACGGCCGGGCGCTCGTCCTCGACGATGAGCACCGATCACCGCGTCCCCCGGTGCGCAGCGCCGGCAGGCGCACCGTGAACGCCTCCTCGCCGGCGTCGACGGCGATGGGCGCGCGAGCGTGTGCCGGTAGCGCTCGTCGAGGTTGCGCAGGCCCACGCCGGTGGACGGCCGATCGAGCGCCTTGCGCCGCCGCGGGTTGCGGAACAGACGATCCGTCGCCCTCCGTCCACAGGACCAGGTCGAGCGGCTGCTCGCGGTCGAACCGGCTGTGCTTGACCGCGTTCTCGACGAGCACCTGCAGCGAGATCGGCGGGACGAGCAGCCGGTCGAGATCCTCGAGGCCCTCGGCGTCGAGGGCCAGCGCGGTGCCGAAGCGCAGGCGCAGCAGCAGCCAGTACTGCGTGAGGAACGCCACCTCCTCGCGCAGCAGCACCAGGTCCCGCCCGCGGTTCGACAGGATGTAGCGGTACACTTCGGCCAGGCTGTCGTTGAAGGCCAGCGCGCGGTCGGGATCGTCGGCGATGAGGTGCGACAGCGTGTTCAGGTTGTTGAACAGGAAGTGCGGGTCGATGTGGCTGCGGAGCGCGTCGAGCTCGGCCTGCGCGCGGGCGTGCTCCAGCCGCTCGAGCCGCAGCGCGTCGCGGGCGCGCGCCTTGAGCAGGTAGCCCGTCTCGTAGACGTGGGTGACGACCACGGCGCCGAGCGCCCCGGTGCCCACGGCCGCCGCGAGGTGCATCACCGCGGGCGCCGGGTGGATCCACCGCAGGAACAGCCCCACGCCGAGCGCCAGCTCGGGGACCGTGACGGCGACGCCCTTGAGGAGCAGCCAGGGCAGGTGCTCGCCCGCGACGTCGGCCGGGTAGCGCCGGCGGTGGGCCAGCAGCACCGCCAGGTTGCTGTGCCACACGACGAAGGACAGGGCGACGAAGTACGCGGCCGCGCGCCACCACGCGGCGTCGCCGGGGGTCCACGGCGAGAGCACGCCGGTGACGGTGGGGATCGCGATCCCCACGAGGGGGATCCCCACCAGCCGCAGCAGGCGGTCGTCGATCTCGTCCTGGTGCACCCACCACATCGGGCGGCTCCATCACGAAGGGTTCGGCGATCGCCGCCGGCCGGGGAGGGCCGAGCGGCAGAGGAGAGGCTCGCCGTGGACGTCTCCTTATGCCGCTGCGCCGCCGCTTCGGTCGGTCCAGGGCGCGGTTGGGGGGGCGGACGTCCCGGTTCGGTTCCAACCCCCCTTGGCGTCCGGTCTGGACGGGGTACTGCACGTCTGTTCTGACACTTCCCGTCGGCGGCGCACCCCAGCGGGGCGCGCCCGGCCGGCCAGGATCGGAGGTCCGAGATGAGCGACGCCGTGCTCGAGCGAGCGGTGGACTGCATCGCCCGCACCACCCGCTACCCTCGCCACCTGCTGCGGCCCGAGGCGAGGACGATCTGGGCATCGACTCCGTGAAGCAGGCGGAGCTCAGCGCCGCGCTGTCGGAGGCGTTCGGCGTGACGCTCGCGCCGCCGTCGCCCGAGCGTCCGATCCGGACGATCGCGGCGCTGGCGGACGCCATCCGGGCGCAGCTGGGCGACGAGACGCCCACCGTGGCGTCGCCCCCCCCGGTGGCGTCACGACAGGCCCCTGCCCCTGCCCCTGCCCCTGCCCCTGCCCCTGCCCCTGCGCGCCAGCTGCGCCCCGTCGCAGCGTCCGAGGGCCCGCTCGCCGGCCGGATCGCGCTGGTGACCGGCTCCGGCCGCGGCATCGGCCGCGCCATCGCCCGCACCCTCGCCGAGCGCGGCGCCACCGTCGTCGTCAACGCGTTCCACGACCGCGAGGCCGGCGAGCGCACCGCGCGCGAGCTCCGCGACGAGGGCCACCAGGCGCGCTTCGTCTGGGGCTCCGTGGCGAACGAGGAGCACGTGGAGCAGCTGTTCGACCGCATCGAGGCCGAGGTCGGCGGCGTGGACCTGCTCGTCTGCAACGCGTCCGACGGGCGGCTCGGCCGGCTCCCCGACCTCACGCAGCGCGACTGGGACCGCGCCTTCCGCACCAACGTCACCGGCCACATCGACTGCGCGCTGCGCGCCGCCCGGACCATGGCCGAGCGCGGCGGCGGCGCCGTCGTCACGATGTCGGCCGTCGGCGCGCACCGCTACGTCCAGGGCTTCGGCGCCCAGGGCGTGGTGAAGGCCGCCGTCGAGGCGATGACCCGCTACCTCGCCTGCGAGCTCGCCCCGGTCGGCGTGCGCGTCAACTGCGTGGCCGCGGGCCCCGTCTACGGCGAGCTGCTGGGCAAGTTCGAGGACCCGACGGCGCTGTCGACCTGGGAGGCGATGACCCCCGGCGGCGCGCTGTGCACCGAGGAGGAGGTGGCGGCCACCGTCGCGTTCCTGTGCTCCGACGACGCCCGCGCGCTCACGGGCTCCGTCGTCACCGTCGACCGCGGCATGTCGAGCAGCGTGGACGGGCGGCTCCCGAGCCCCGGCCGCGCGGAGCTCCGCGCCGCGCTGGGGAGGGCCAAGTGAAGGCCTTCGTCGCGCCGTACGCCGTCCGCTTCGACGACACGATGGCCTACGGCACCCACCACTTCCTCACGAGCTTCCGCGTCCAGTGCGCGGGGCGCGAGGGGCTGCTGTTCGGGCCGGAGCTCGGCGGCGATCCGGCCGTCCGATCTGCCATCGACAGCGTCCACCTGCTCACAGTGGACGCCTACTCGCGCAACCTCGGGCCCGCGCACCTCGGACAGGTGCTCTCCATCGTGGTGACGGTGGAGGATCGCGGCGCAGCCACCGTCCGCTTCTGCTTCCGCGTCGTGGACGAGGGCGGGCGGCCCATCTGCTGCGGCTTCCAGACGGTGGCCTGCGCGGATCCGGCGACGGGGCGGGTCGTGCCGTTCCCCGGTGCCCTCGGGGAGCGCATCGCCGCGCTGTCGGACCTCGACGAGCCCGCCGGGGAGCGCAGCTTCCGGGACCGGGTCCTCGCCGGCGGCAGCGGCGTGCCCGCGCTGTTCACCCCCGCCGTGCTGCAGCTGGCGCGGGCGGGCGACCTCGGCGTGCACGGGCGGATCGCCGCCGTGGCCGCCGCGCCGATGGCCGCCGCGCCGCCGGCACCCGACGAGGTGCGCGAGGCCTGGATCCTGCCCGGCCAGGGCACCTTCGAGCCCGCGCTCCTCTGCGCCCGCGCCCGCACGCTGTCGCCGGCCGCGCGCGACGAGGCCGTCGCGGCCCTGCGCGCCAGCGGCTTCGACGACGTGCTGGTCACGGGCGACCCCGCCGCGGTCCGCGAGCGCGGCGACGACCAGGCCGCCATCTTCCTCCAGGGCGTCTGGGGCGCGCGGGAGCGGCTCGCCGCGGGCCACACCCCCGCCGTGGTGCTCGGGCTCTCGGTCGGCGAGCTGGCCGCCGCCACGGTGGCCGGCTGCGTCGACCTCGCCGGCGGCCTGGCGCTGGTCCGCAGCCGCCTCGACGCGCTCGGCCCACCCGACGGCGGCCTGCTCGCCGTCTCGGCCCCGCGCCACGAGGTGCAGCGGCGCCTGCCGCCCCCCTGCGCCGTCGCCGGGCGCAACGGCCCTGCCAAGACCACGGTCTCCGGGCCCGTCGACGCGCTCGAGGCGCTGGAGACCACGCTCCGCGCCGAGGGCATCGACTGCGTGCGCGTGCGCTCGACCCACGCGTTCCACCACCCCGACCGCGCCGACGCGGCCGCCCGGTGGCTCGCCGCCCTGCGCACGCTCCCGCTGCAGCCCCCGACGATCCCCCTGTACTCGGCCATCGGCCGCCGCCTGCTCGCGGGCGACCTGGCCGTGGCGCTGGCCTCGGCGCTGGTGCGCCCGTTCGACCTCTCCGGCGCGCTGGGCGACCTGGCCGCCGTCGGCGTCGAGCGCCTCGTCGACTGCGGGACCACCGGCCGGATCGCCCGCCTGATCGGCGACGTGACGCTGCCGGTCGTGCTCGCCGACGGCAGCGCCCCCGGCGCGTCGACCCCGACCCCGGCCCCGGCGCGGCCGCGCTTCGAGCCCCAGCGGCCCGTCGTCGCGGTGGTGGGGACGGGTGCGGTGGTGCCCGGTGCCGGCAGCCCCGCGGCGCTGCACGCGCACCTCGTCGCCGGCGGCTGCGGCATCGTCGACCTCGCCGCCGACCCGCAGTGGGCGGCCGACTTCGCCGAGCCCGCCGGCGGCCCCGACAAGACGCGCTCGGGCCTGGCCGGCATGGTCCGCGACGCCGACATCGTGCGCCCCGCGGCGATCGCGCCGGCGGTGTGGGACGGCTGGGCCCGCGGCCAGCGGCTGCTGGCGGTGGCCGTGGCGCAGGCGCTGCCCGTGCCGTCGGGCCGCGGCTGGTGCCTGGTGGGCGCCACCGCCGACGGCGCCGACGAGCACGACCTGGCGCTGGCCCTCGAGGCCTTCGCCGGCGACGCGCTCGACCCGGCCGAGGCCCGCGAGCGCCTCGCGCTGATCGGCGCGCAGGCGCCCGCCGCCGCCATCGCCGAGGTGCTCGGCGAGCTGGTGGGCCAGGCCGAGGTGACCGTCCTCGACGCGGCCTGCGCCTCGTCGCTGTACGCGGTGGCCCTGGGGACGCGCGCCCTGGAGGCCGGGCTGTGCGACTGGGTGCTGGCGGGCGGCGTCTTCGCGCCGGGCCCGGCCAACGCCTGCCTGTTCTCCCAGTTCGACGGCCTGTCGCGCACCGAGTGCCGCCCGTTCGACCAGGGCGCCGACGGCGTCGTGTTCGGGGAGGGGGCGTCGGTGGTGCTGCTGGAGCGCCTCGCCGACGCCCGGGCGCGCGGCTCGCAGGTGCGCGCGCTGATCCGCGGCGTCGGGCTGGCGAGCGACGGCCGCAGCCCGTCGGCGAACGTGCCGCGCCAGGCCGGGCAGGAGCTGGCCATGGCCCGCGCCTACCGCGCCTACGGGCTCGATCCCGCGTCGGTCCAGGTGCTCGAGGCCCACGGGACGGCGACCCCCGTCGGCGACGCGACGGAGCTGCGCGCGCTGTCGTCGTTCTTCGCGCGGACGGCCGCGCAGCCGCTGGTGGTGCGCAGCAACAAGGGCCGCATCGGCCACACGGGCTGGGCGGCGGGCACGTCGTCGCTGGTGGCGCTGTGCGAGGCCTTCGCGGCCGGCGTCGTCCCCGGGCAGGGGCCCTACGAGGCGGCCTGCGACGCGCTCGCGGCCGCGCCGGGCCTGTCGGTGTCGGCGCGGACGCAGCCCTGGCCCGACCGGGCCGGCGAGCCGCGGCGTGCCGCCATCGACGGCTTCGGCTTCGGCGGCGCCGACGCGCACGTGGTGATCGACGCGCCGTCCGCCGACGCCTCGGCGGGGCCGGCCTGTGCGCGCGTGGCGGAGCTGGTGGCGGTGCGCGCGGCGTCCGTCGGGCGGGACGAGCTCGACGACGTGGCGTCGCTCGGCGTCCTGCCCGACATCGCCGACGACATGGACCGGACGCAGGCCCAGGCGCTGGCCCTCGCCGCGCGCCTCGTCCCCGGCCTGCCGGCCCACGAGGTGGCGCTGGTGGTGGCGCTCGAGGGCAAGACCGAGCGCGGCGTCATCGCCACGCAGCGCGTCCTCGCGGACCACCTCTCGCGGCGGCTCGGCGGCGCCTGGGCCGAGCGGATCGCCGCGGCGGTGCCGGCGCTGCGGCCGTCGGGGCCGTACACGCTGCAGGGGCTGATGCCCAACGTGGCGCCGGGGCGCGCCGCCAGCCGCTTCGACCTGCGCGGGCCGAACCTGGTGGTGGACGCCGGGGCCGACAGCGTCGACCGGGCGCTGGTCGCGGCCTCGCTGCTGCTCGGCGACGCCGCGAAGGCCGTCGTCGTGGCCGCGTTGGACGGCGACGAGGCCGCTGGGCTGCTGGTCACGACCGAGGCGCTGGCCGCCGAGCCGGCCTGCAGGCGCAGCCGCTCGGCGCGGTCGCCGGCCGCGGCGTGGCCGCCGTGCGCGCCGCCGCGGGCCTCGAGGCGCCGCCGACGCGGTACACGCCCGCGCTGGTGCCCGTGCCGTCCCCGTCGCCCGGCCCGGCCGCGCGCCGCCCGCTGGTCGTGGCCCCCGCCGACGCCGAGCTGGTCCGCGGCGTGCTCGCGCTCGGCCTGCAGGCGACGATCGTGACCCCGCCGATGCCGGCGCTCGCACCGTCCCACCGCCCCGTCCCGCTCGAGGACGAGGCCGAGGCGCTGGCCTCGCTGGCGGAGCTCGACACGGACCACGACGTCATCGTGGCCCTGAACCCGCTGCGGCCCGTCGGCGTGCAGGAGGCCGCGCGGCAGCTCGCCAGCGACCGCGGCGTGCTCGAGCTCGCCTTCCTGTTGGCGCGCGAGCGGATCGCCGCGCTGCGGGCCGGCGAGGCGGAGCTGTGGAGCCTGTGCGTCGGCGGCGTCGACGGAGGCGTGCTGCACCCGGGCACGGGCCCGCTGGCCGGGCTGCTGAAGTCCGTCGCGCGGGAGCTGCCCGAGGCACGGGTGCGCGCCGTCGTCACGGACGAGCGGCCGCTGGCGGAGGCCTTCGCCGCGCTGTAGGGCCGAGCGCACCGTGTCGGGCGCCGACGAGGCCGTCTGGCGCGGGCCCGACCGCTCGGTGCGCCTCCTGCGCCCGATCCCCGACGCCGAGCCCGGCCTCGACCTCGACGGCGCCGTCGTCCTCGCGACGGGCGGCGCGCGCGGCGTCACGGCCGAGCTGCTGCCCGTGCTGCTCGACGCCGGGGCCACCGTCGTGGCGCTGGGCCGCTCGCTGCCCGCGGCGCCGCCCGCGGACCGCGAGGCCGCCGAGCGCGCCTTCTACGCCGAGGCGTCGGCCGCGGAGCCGAGGCCCCCATGAAGCTGCTGCGGGCGCGGTTCGAGGCGCTGGCGGCGTCCTGGGAGGCGCACGAGCGGCTCGCCCGCCACCCCGGCCTGCGCTACCTGCGCGCCGACGTGAGCGATCCCGCCGACGCCGCGCGGGCCGTGGGCGAGGTCCTGGCCGAGCACGGCCGGCTGGACCTGATCGTGCACGGCGCCGGCGTCCAGCGCTCCGCGCGCCTCGAGCGGCGGACGCTCGCGATGGTGCGCGAGACCCTGGCGGTGAAGCTCGGCGGCGCACACCACCTCCTCGACGCGGCGGCGCGGGCCGTCGGCCGGCCGGTGCCGCTGCACGCGCTCACCTCGGCGTTCTCGGTGCTCGGCAACGACGGCCAGGCCGACTACGGCGCCGCCAACGAGGGCCTCGACCGGCTGTGCGCCCAGGGCCGCGCCGCGCACGGCCCCGGCTGGGGCAGCGTCGCCTGGCTCGCGTGGGACGGGATCGGGATGACGCGCGGCTCCGAGTACCGCGTGCTGGCGCAGCAGCGCGCGCTGCACGCGCTCGGGCCGGCGGCGGGGCGCGCGCTGTTCGCGCGGGCGCTCGCCAGCGACGTGCCCACGCACGTGCCGCTCACCGAGGCCGAGATCGCGCGCTACGGCGTGACGATCGCCGCGCCCCCGCCCTCGGAACCGCTCCCCGATCAGCGCCCTCCGGCCTGGGCCCACCACCACACCGTCCGCGGGCAGCCCACGCTGCCCGGCGCCTTCGCCCTCGGCCGCCTGCTCCACGCCGTCGGCGCCGAGCCCGACGCGCCCGCCGTCCTGGAGCAGATCCGCTTCGACCGCTTCGTCCGCTGGACCGAGCAGACCGTCCCCCACCTCCGCACCGAGGCCGCCCCCGACGGCGACGCCTTCCACGCCCGCCTCACCGGCGACCTCGCCCACCACAGCGGCCACCTCCTCCAGCAGGACCTCTCCTTCTGCGAGGCCCGCGTCCGGCTGGTCCCCCTCGACGACGACGTCCCGCGCCTGCTCGACTGCACGGGCCGCACCGCCGCCGACCCGTACTGCAAGCGCGGCTCGGTCCGCCTCTCGGGCCCGTTCGACCGCCTCCGCGACATCGTGATCGGCGAGCAGGGCCGCGCCGCCTGGTTCGACGGCGCCGACCTCCCCGCCGACCTCCTCCCGCACCTGCTCCTCGACGCCGCCTGGCGCCTCGGCGCGATGCACGCCGAGGGCTCGACGACCAGCTCTACGTCCCGGTCACCGTCGGCCGCGTGGCGCTCGACCGCGCCGTGACGGGCTCCTTCCGCCTGCGCGCCGCGACCCCCGAGCTGCGGGGCGACCTCGTCCGCTGCCCGTGCGTCGAGGCGCTCGACGCCGGCGGCCGCGTGGTCCTGCGCACCGAGGACGCCGTCGCCCGGAGGATCGCGTGAGCCCCCAGGCGCTCGGGCCGCGCTCAAGCGCGAGCTGCCGCCCGAGGTCTTCGCCCCGCAGCCCGACCGCGGCTACGTCGCCTACGCCGAGGCCGCGCTGTGCGCCGTCCTGCTCGCCGTCCTCGTCGTGACCGCGCCGCCCTGGCCCGTGGCGGCGCTCGGCCTCGTCCTGTCGCAGCTGCTCACCGCGGTCGCCCTGTCGGCGCACGAGGCCATGCACGGCTCCGTGTTCCCGCCGGGCCCGCGCCGCCAGCTGCTCGCCTGGCTGGGCCTCGCGCCGCTGCTCGTCACGCCGGGCATGTGGGTCGCCTGGCACGTGCAGGCCCACCACGGCCACGCCAACCGCGGCGGCCTCGACCCCGACGCCCTGTACGACGTGTCCGACCACCACGCCGTCGCCCGGCTGCGCCGCTGGGTCACCCTCGGCACCGACGCGCCCGTCGCCTCGGTCCTCGCGAACCTGGTCCTGTTCTCGCTGCAGGGCCAGCTCTTCTTGTGGGTCGTGTGCGACGATCCCGCGCTGCGCGACAAGCTCACCCTGGACCGCCGCCGCGAGCGGCTCCTCACCGTGCTCCTCGCGCTGGGCTGGGGCGCGCTGGCCGTCGCCATCGGCCCCTGGGCCACGCTGTGGGGCCTCGTCGTGCCGTTCCTGGGGATGAACGCCACGCTCATGGGCTACATCGCGACCCAGCACTGGCTGCTGCCCCACACCGAGGCCGACGATCCCGCGCGCACCACGCAGAGCGTCACCGTCCCGCGCTGGATCGACCGGCTGCACTTCGAGTTCGCCTGGCACCAGGAGCACCACGTGTTCCCGCGGATGAGCCACCGCTTCGGCCCGCAGGTGCGCGCCGCCGTGCAGCGGCTCGAGCCCGAGGCCGTGCCGCCGCAGCCGGTGGGGCGGGTGCTGTGGCGCGTCTGGCGGACGCCCTCGTCGATGGACGGCCCGGCGACCCTGTCGTCGCTGGACCGCCGCCGCCGCGTCCCGCTGCCCGACCGGCCTCAGGGCGCGTAGTCGGGGAGCACCAGATCGTCGCGGAGCTCCCGCGACAGCAGCCAGCCGCCGAGCCCGGGCACGCGCATGGCGTTCACCGCGAGATCGCGCACGCTCTGCCAGAAGCGCGACGACGGGACGAAGAAGCCCCGGAACTGCTCCGCCCCGACCTGCTTGTCGTGGACGAAGCTCCGCAGCCGCTCCTCGTAGGCCCGCAGCGCGCTCGGCACGTCCGGCGCGCGGTGCAGCTCGCCCGCGAGCACGTAGGCCTCGGTCATCGCGAGGCCCGTGCCCTCCCCGGCGAGCAGGGAGGCGCAGGCCGCGGCGTCGCCGAGCAGGGCGACGCGCCCGGCCGACCAGCGGTCGAGTCGGATCTGGCTGACCCGGTCGACGTAGAAGTCCTCGGCGTCGTCGAGGCGGGCGAGGAGCTCGGGGGCCTCCCAGCCGAGGTCGGCGAAGCGCTCGCGCAGCCAGGGGCGCGGGGCGTCGGCCGGCGGGTGGTCGTCGGGCCCTCGGTGCGCCAGATCAGCAGCACCAGGGTCTCGTCGTCGCGCAGGGACACGCGCGCGATCTGGTGCCGCGGGAGCGTGTGCATCAGGTAGGTCAGCTCGTCGCGGTGGGGGTACCCGGCGATGCGGTAGGCGGCGACGCCGCACCCGAGCGGCACCTCGGGGTCGGGCCCGTCGAAGGCGAGGGCGCGGACCTTGGAGTGCAGCCCGTCGGCGCCGACGAGCAGGTCGAAGCGCTCGGTGGCGCCGTCGGTGAACGTGACGTCGACGCCGTCGGGGTCCTGCGCCAGCGCGGCCACGGACAGGCCGAAGCGGGCCTCGATGCCCTCGCAGGTGGCGAAGAGCGCTTCGGCCAGATCGCTGCGGGCGACGCTGACGAAGCGCTCGCCGACCCGTTGTCGGAAGCCCTCGAGCTCGAGGTGGGCGCTGACGTGGCCCGCTCCGTCGACGATGCGCAGCTCGCGGATGTCGTAGCCCAGGGCGCGGATGGCGGGGATCGCGCCCATGCGCTCGGCCACGTCGTAGCCGAGGCCCCAGAAGTCGATGACGTAGCCGCCGGTGCGCAGCGCCGGGGCCTTCTCGATCAGGACGGGCTCGTGCCCGTAGCGGCGCAGCCAGTGCGCGAGCGTGGGCCCGCCCACGCCGGCGCCGACGATGGCGACTCTCATGTTGCCTCCCTCGGTGTGTTCGCGGGCAGCAAGCCGCGGAACACGATGTTGAGCTGCTCCTCCAGCGATCGCTCGAGCGAGGCGGTGTCGGCGCCGGGCATGGCGATCCACCAGAGCATGGCGACCATGAAGGTGCCGTAGAGGGTGACGGTGACGGCCTCGACGGGCAGGGGCGCGAGCGCGCCGCGGGCCTGCAGGGTCGCGACCAGGGCGGCGGTCTGGCCCATGAGCTGCACGTCGAGGCCCATCATCTCGGCCTCGACCTCGGGGGTCGCGGTGAGCGAGACGGCGATGGCCTGGCGGAGCAGGGCGCGGTCGAGGCGGGACAGCTCGCGGGCGTACAGCCGCATGAGGTCGAGGACGGCGACGAGGGGATCGTCGGGCGGGGCGGCGACCAGCGGCTCGGCGAGGGCGAGGACGTCGGCGGTGGCGTCGACGTAGAGCGCCAGGAGCAGGGCCTGCTTGCTGTCGAAGTGGTTGTAGAGGGTGCCGACGCTGACCTCGGCGCGGGCGGCGACGGCCTCGACGGAGGTGGCCTCGTAGCCGCGCTCCGACATGAGGGCGCCGGCGGCGTCGAGCAGGGCGCGGACGGTCTTGCGGCGCTTTCGCTCGCGCAGGCTCATCGGCTGGCTCCACCGATGAAGTAGCCTACATTTCTGAAGTCGACATCAATTTTCGAGTGGGTTCATCTCGGCCACGCGCGGGCGAGCCGGAACCCGATGATCGTGGCCCGGAGGCGCTCATCGGCCGAGCCGCGCTCGTCGACCCTCGCCCGCACAGGCGCGTCGCCACGTGGTCGTGCCCTTGCCTGCCGCTCCGTTCGGAAGCGGATCGGAGAGAGCGGGGCCGAACCGGACACCCCGCCGAAGAGAGCGCCACTGAACCCGACCGATCCCGGCCCATTGCAGGGTGGACCGGGATCGGGCTGCCTGATTCTCGAGTTCCCATCGTGGGCGGCCGGCCGAGGTGTCCGGTTCGGTCCGCCTCTCTTCCACGGGGTGTCCGGTTCACGCCCGCTCTCTCCGGCGGCGCGAGCGCCGGACGCGCGGTCAG
This sequence comes from Myxococcota bacterium, assembly GCA_041389545.1. GTDB lineage: Bacteria > Myxococcota_A > UBA796 > UBA796 > JACKER01. The sequence goes on from JAWKRQ010000024.1 coordinate 104,528, forward strand.
GCCAGCTCGGAGAGGAGCCGCCGCCCGTGCGCCTCGTACGCCGGGTCTCCGTGCGCCGCGCCCCACACCGTCGTCCCGAGGGCGTGCAGCCAGAGCAGCCGCTCGAGCTGGTCCGCCTCCCGCGCCGTCAGCGCCGCCACGCCGTAGCCCGCCAGGAACGCCGCCCGCGTCCCCGGGTGCCGCCGCCAGATCCCGTCCGCCAGCTTCACCAGATCGAGCAGCCACAGGTCGGGCAGGCAGTGCTCGAAGTCGAGCATCCCCACGCGCCCGTCCACCACGAGCCAGTTCCGCGGCGACCAGTCCCGGTGGCACCAGCAGCGCGTCGCCCCGGCGAACGCGGCCGGGTCGAGCCGCTCCCCCACCGCCGCCACCACCGACGGCGTCACGATCCCCTCCGCCTCCTCGGCCCAGCGCTCGAACCGCGCCCGCACGGCCTCGGCCAGCGGCAGCGGATCGTCGTCGACGTACGGCAGCGCGTGCAGCACCCGCACCGCCGCCCCCGCGCCCCGGTGGACGGCGGGATCCGCCTCGTCCGCCGGCTCGCCGCGCACTTCCGTCAGCACGAGCGCGCACAGCGCATCGTCGAGCACGAGCGCGGACGGCACGGTCACCCCGGCGCGGGCCAGCGCGGGCACGACCTCCCGGTACGCCCGCGCCTCCTGGCGGTACTTGCGCGGCTGCGTGTGCTGCTTGACCCACACGGGCGCGCCGCCGGCCTCGACCCGCCACACGCGGCTCACGCCGTGCGCCCACGAGCGGTCGGCGACGGCCCCCACGGGCCCGACCCGCGCCTCCACCAGCGCCCACAGCGGCGCCGGCAGCGGCCTCACTCCGGCGCCCCCAGGTCGCGGCGCATCTGCTCCCCGAGCCAGTCGCCGGCCTTCAGCGCCTGCAGCGCCGCCCCGAACGCGATCCCGTCCGTCCCGGCGGCGAGCCCGCGCACCAGCACCTCGATGACGGCGTGCAGCGCGGCGTGGCGCCGGAGCCCCTCGGCCTGCAGCCGCGCCACGGTCTCGCCCGTGACGGCGGGCTCGCGGCGCGCGATCTGGTCCTCGACGAGCTGGTGCAGCTTGGCGTGGAGCTCCCGCCGGTAGCCCTCGCGGTGCAGCGTGCGCTCGACGCGGCCGCGGTGGTGGCGCAGCACCAGGCGCCGACGCTCCTCGACCGACAGCGCCAGCCACTGCTCGGGATCGGGGACCACGTCCGCGTTGTAGGCATCCATGTCGCGCTCGTACCGTGTTCCGCTGGGCCGGTCCAGCGGTTACACGGCGCGGATGCGCCACCCGACCCGGCTCCCGTCCCTCGTCTCCGCTGCGCTCGCCGCGCTCGCCGCGTGCCACCCGCCCCCCGCCGCGCCCGAGCCCGAGCCCGGCGTCACGCTCCACATCGCCGCCACCAACGACTTCCACGGCGGGCTGTACGAGGCCGCCGTCAAGGGCGAGGAGGGCGCGTTCGGCGGGCTGCCCTGGCTGTCGGCCGCCGTCGGGTCGCTGCGCGAGGAGCACCCCGACCTGCTCCTGCTCGACGGCGGCGACTGCTTCCAGGGCAGCTGGCCCGTCAACGCGAGCCAGGGCCGCGGCGGCATCGAGGCCATGGCCCTCCTCGGGGTCGACGCCGCGGCCATCGGCAACCACGAGTTCGACTACGGCGGGGTCGAGGGCGCCGATCCGCTGCGCGGCGCGCTCGAGACGGCGGCGGCGTCGGCCCCGTACCCGCTGCTGTCCGCCAACATCTTCCGCGCCGACGGCAGCCGCTACGCGCCCGACAACATCGCCCCGTGGACGCTCCTCGAGCGCGACGGCGTCAAGATCGCCGTCGTCGGCCTCACCACCACCGAGACGCCGAACACCACGCTGCCGGAGCACGTCGCCGACCTCACGTTCGCCGACCCCGTCACCACCGTGAAGGCGCTCCTGCCGGAGATCGAGGCCAGCGGCGCCCAGGTGCGCATCCTGGTGGCGCACCTCACCGGCGCCTGCGAGCCCACGAGCTACGTCCGCAACGACGACGCGTGCACGCCCGACGGCGAGATCGGCCGCCTGCTCACCGAGCTCCCCGTCGGCACGTTCGACGCGATGATCCTGGGCCACGCCCACACCGTGCTCCACCACCGCGTGGGCGACACCTTCCTGCTCGAAGACCGCAGCGTGGGGCACCTGCTCGGCCAGCTCGAGCTCGTCGTCGGGCCCGACGGGGTCGACGCCGACGCGAGCCGCGTCCTCGACCCGTGGCCCATCCAGCACCCCGCCGTCGACCCGGGCTGCGAGGACCGCCCATTCCCGCTCGACCCCGTCGACGTGGGCGGCCACACGCTCGCGCCCGACCCCGAGGCGCTGGCGCTGGTCGACCGGCTCGAGGCCGAGGCGGGCAGCCTGTGCGACGAGATCGGCTGCGCGAGCCGCACCCTGACCCGCAGCCGCCAGGGCGAGAGCGAGCTCGGCAGCTGGATGGCCGACGCCATGCTGGCCTCCGTCGAGGGCGCCGAGGTGGCGCTCCAGAACAGCGGCGGGATCCGCGCCGACCTGCCCGAGGGTGCCGTCCGGCGCGAGTCGCTGCAGCGGGTGATGCCGTTCGACAACCGCATCGTCGTGCTCGAGCTCACCGGCGCCGAGCTGCGCCGGGCGCTGCGCATCGGCACCAGCGGCGCCCACGGCGTCCTCCAGATCGCGGGCGCGTCCTACGCCTACGACCCCGCCCGCGCCGGCGGCACCGACCTCGACGGCGACGGCGTGGTGAGCGAGTGGGAGCAGGACAAGCTGTGCAGCGTCACCGTCGGCGGCAAGCCCCTCGACGACGCCCGCACCTACAAGGTCGTGACCAGCGACTTCCTGCAGTCGGGCGGCGACCACCTGGGGCCGGCGCTCTCGGCCGCGAAGGTGGTCGAGACGGGCCCGTTCATCCGCGAGATCCTGTGGGACGCCGCGAGCAACACGCAGGGCTGCCTGGGCGACGCGCCCGCCACCCCGCGCATCACCGTGGGGGCGTGCAAGTGACCGAGGCCGAGTACGCAGACTGCGACGCCACCGAGCTCGCCGAGCGGGTCCGCCGCAAGGACGTCCACCCGAGCGAGCTCGTCGCGCTGGCCGTCCAGGCGATCGAGCGGGTGAACCCGCAGCTGAACGCCGTCGTCCACGAGATGTACGGCCAGGCGCGCGACGCCGCGGCGGGCGAGCTCCCCGACGGGCCGTTCCGCGGCGTCCCGATGGTGGTCAAGGACTTCGACGGCTTCGTGAAGGGCGTCCCGTTCACGGCCAGCACGCGGTTCCTCGACGGCTGGGTCCCCGACCACGACAGCGAGGCCATCGCGCGGCTGCGGCGCGCCGGCTTCGTGTTCGTCGCGAAGACCAACTGCCCCGAGCTCGCCATCTTCGGCACGACCGAGCCCGTGTGGCGCGGCCCGACCCGCAACCCGTGGGACCCCGACCGGTCCACGGGCGGGAGCAGCGGCGGCTCGGCGGCGCTGGTGGGCGCGCGGGCCGTGCCGCTGGGCCACGGCGGCGACGGCGGCGGCTCGCTGCGCATCCCGGCCAGCCACTGCGGCCTGGTCGGGCTCAAGACCACGCGCGGGCGCATCCCGCTCGGCCCCGACCAGGGCGAGGGCTGGGGCGGCTACGTCAGCTGGGGCGTGCTCACGCGCAGCGTCCGCGACACGGCCGCCGCGCTCGACGTGATGGCGGGGCCCATGCCGGGCGACCCCTACGCCGCGCCGCCGCTCGAGCGCCCGCTCGCCGACGAGGTCGGGCGCGACCCCGGCAAGCTGCGCATCGGCTACACGACCGCCTCGTTGTACGGCAAGGAGGCGCACCCCGACAACGTCGCGGCGGTGGAGGCCGCGGCGGGCATGCTGCGCGACCTCGGCCACGCCGTCGAGGTCGCCGCGCCGCGCTTCGACCGGCACCGCCTGGTGATGGCCTACCTGACCCAGGTGGCGGTCGGCGTGGCGCAGGAGGTCGAGGAGATGGGGCGGTGGCGCGGGGTGACGCCCACGGCCGCGTCGTTCGAGCCGCCCACCTGGTTCCTGGTGCAGCTCGGGCGCTCGATGCGGGCGCTGGAGCTGCTCGAGGCGCGCGAGGCCGTGCAGGCCGCGGGCCGCGCGACGGCGGCCTTCCACCAGGACTACGACCTGTTCCTGTCGGCCAGCTGCGCCACGCCGCCCGTGCGGATCGGCGAGCTGGCGCTGAAGACGTCGGAGCGGCTCGGGCTGTCGGTGCTGCGGCGGGCGCCGGTCGGGGCGGTGCTGCGGCGGGTGCTCGCCGATCTCGCCGACAACAACCTCGAGCGGACGCCGAACACGCAGCTGTTCAACCAGACGGGGCAGCCGGCGATCTCGCTGCCGCTGCACACGGGGGAGGGCGGCCTGCCGATCGGCGTGCAGCTCGCGGCGGCGATGGGCGGGGAGGGGCTGCTCGTGCGCATCGCGGCCCAGCTCGAGGCCGCGCACCCGTGGATCGGCCGGAAGCCGGGCATCTCGGCGGGCTAACCCGGGTCGGCCAGGAGATCCGCCTCCAGCGCGTCGAACTGGTCCCGGAGCACCGACAGGATCTCGGCGTGCTCCGGGTCGCCCGCGAGGTCGTCGGTCTCGTCGGGGTCCTCGTCGAGGTCGAACAGCGCGAGCCCGTCCTCGTGGGGCACGTAGCCCCACCCCTCCCAGCCGACGAGCTTGTAGCGCGCGCTCCGCAGCCCCCAGGTGCGCCCCGGCCCCATCGGCGCGTCCTCCCCGGTGAACGACTCCACGAAGACGCTGTCGTGGACGGGCGCGTCGGGGTCCTCGAGCGCGGGGAGCAGCGAGCGCCCGTCCACCGCGCGGTGCCCGCCGTCCTGCAGGTCGATCCCCGCGATGTCGGCGACGGTGGGGAACACGTCGACCACGCTCACGAGCCCCGCCGACCGGCTCCCCGGCGCCGCCACCCGCGGCCCCGCCACGATGAACGGCACCCGCACGCCGCCCTCGAACGCCGAGCCCTTCCCGTGGTCGCCGATCCCCTCGCTGCCGTTGTCGCCCAGCACGACCACTGTGGTGCGGCGCCGGAGCGCCGGCCCCATCGACGCGAGCAGCCGCCCGAGCTCCGCATCGAGCGCCACGATCATGGCGTCGAGCTTGTCGCGGTCGGTCGGGTGCGCCCCGGGCGCGAGCGACGCCGGCGGGTCGTGCAGCGGCGCGTGCGCGGCGTGGTAGTTCACCGACAGCAGCCACGGCTCCGACAGCTCCTCGATGCGGTGCACGGCGTCGTTCGTGACCTCGGTGGTGGCGTAGTGGCCGACGAACTCGCTCACGCCGTCGACCTGCTTCTGCCACAGGGAGTAGCTGCCGACGTAGCTCGTGGTGGTGAAGGCGCGGCGGAACCCGTGGTGGCGCGGGCCGTCGAGGGCCGTCCCGTCGTAGAGGTTGGAGACGTGCCACTTGCCGACGATGGCGGTGTCCCACGGGTCGGGCGCCTCCGCCAGCAGCTCGGCCAGCGTGACCTCGGCGTCGCGCAGGCCCGCGCCGCGCGGCTCGTACTCCATGACCGAGCCCACGCCCGTGCGCGTCGGGTAGCGGCCGGTGAGCAGCGAGGCGCGCGTGACCGAGCACAGCGGCATCGCGTAGGCGCGGTCGAAGGTGACGCCCTCGGCGGCGAGCGCGTCGAGCGTGGGCGTGGGCGGCGCGCCCTCGGCGCCGTACAGGCCCACCAGGTCCACGCCGATGTCGTCGACCGTGACGAGCAGCACGTTCTCGGGCGGGCGGGCCGCCGGGCGCACGCTGGTCGCGACCGGCGGCTGCGCCGGGATCGTGGCGTGGTCGATCTCCGGCGCGCAGCCGGCCAGCGCGAGCAGCACCCGCATCGCAACCTCGCGCCGGGCAGCCTACCGCGCCCGGGACGCGGGTGTCAGCGGATCCGCTGCCATCTCGGCGCGCAGCGCGTCGACCGCGTCCTGGAGCGAGCGGAGCGTGTCCGCGTGGGCGGGGTCGTCGGCCAGGTCGTGCTGCTCGTCGGGGTCCGCCTGGAGGTCGTACAGCTCGGTCCGGCTGCGCGGTTCGAACGACCACTGGTCGCCTGCGACGAGCTTGTAGCGAGCGTCCCGGAGCCCCCAGGTCGCGGGGCCCGGCGGCGGCACGAAGGACTCGACGAGGATGGTGTCGTGGGCCGGCGCCGCCGGGTCGGCGAGGACGGGCAGCAGCGAGACGCCGTCGATGGCGGGCCGATCGCCCACGGTCAGGTCGACGCCGGCGATGGCCGCCAGCGTCGGGAACACGTCGACCACGCTCACGAGCGCCTCGGTCCGGCTGCCGGGCGCGGCGACCCGCGGGCCGGTCACGATCAGCGGCACCTTCACGCCCGACTCGTAGACGGTGAACTTTCCCTGACCCTCCGGGACCGTCCCGAGCAGGGGGTCCGTGCCGTTGTCCCCCACCACGATGACGGTGGTGCGCTGCCGCACGTCGGGGTCCAGCGCGTCGAGCAGCCGCCCGAGCTCCACGTCGAGCGCCTGGACCATCGCCCGGAACTTCGCCACGTCGCTGCCGTGCTCCCCCCGGGGCCAGCGCCTCGGGCGGGTCGTGGACCGGGAAGTGCGCGGCGTGGTAGTTCACCGACAGCAGCCACGGCTCGTGCAGCGTGTGGAGCTGCTCGACGGCGTCGTCGGTCACCCGGGTGGTGGCGTAGGCGTCCACGCGCTCGAGCACGCCGTCCACGTACGCGTCCCACGAGAAGTAGTCGGGGACGTAGCTCATCGTGATGGCGGCGTGGCCGAAGCCCTGCTCGCGGGCCCGGTCCACGGCGCGCGGGCGGGTCAGGTTGGACACGTGCCACTTGCCGAGGATGGCGGTGTCCCACGGCTCGGGGGCGTCGGCGAGCAGCTCGGGCAGCGTGACCTGCTCGAGGGCCAGCCCCTCGCCCTCCGGGTCCCACTCCATCACCGAGCCCACGCCGGTGCGCGTGGGGTAGCGGCCGGTCAGCAGCGACGCGCGGGTCACCGAGCACAGCGGCATGGCGTAGGCGTTGTCGAAGGTGAGGCCCTCGTCCGCCAGCGCGCTGATCGTGGGCGCGATGACGGGGCTGGGGCTGTCGTACGCGGCGAACACCTCGGGGCCGATGTCGTCGAGCACCACCAGGAGCACGTTCTCCGGTTCCGCGGGCGGCGGCGTGGTCGGCGGCGTGGTCGGCGTCGATCCGTCCCCGGGCGGGTGGGACGGGTGGGTCGCGTCGGGCTTGCCGGAGGTGCGGTCGTCGTGCGCGGTGCAGGCGCAGAGGGCCAGCACCAGCGCGAGCTTGCGCGGGCTCGTAGACATCGCGTTTCTCCCCCCCTGGCAACGCCCTCGACCGCGGACCGCCGTCACGGCGCTTGTTGATCAAACGTTTGTTTGATATGCGGGGTCGGTCCACGGAGGGCTGCATGCGCGTCGCCGTCACCGGAGCCACGGGCTTCCTCGGCTCCCACCTCGTCGCCGGGCTCCTCGCCCGCGGCCACGAGCCCGTCGGCGTCGTCCGTGAGCCGGCCCGCGGCGCCCACCTCGGGATCCCGCTGCGCCGCGCCGATCTGGCGGATCCCGACGCGCTCCGCGAGGCCTTCACCGGGCTCGACGCCGTCGTCGCCAACGCCGCGCCCTCGGTGGTGACGGAGGCCGGCCGCGACATCGCCCCGTTCGTCCGCGCCGAGCAGCAGGCCGCGGCCAACGTGGTCGAGTCGGCCCTGGCGGCCGGCGTGCCGCGGCTGGTCCACATCTCGAGCGTCGCCGTCTACCGCGTGCGCCGCCCGAACGCCGTCGTCGGGCCCGACCACCCGCGGCGGGCGCCAGGCGACCGCTGGGACCTCGTGCACCTCGTCACGCGCCGCGGGTACCCCGAGAGCAAGGCCGCCGCCGAGCAGGTCGTGTGGGACGCCGTGGCGCGCGGCCTGCGGCCCACCGTCCTGCGCCCGGGCCCCGTCTACGGCTCGCGCGACGCCAAGCTCACGGCGCGGTACCTGCGCGCCGCCGCCGCGCGGTGGCGCCTCGTCCCGACCGTCCGCCTGCCGCACGTCCACGCCGGTGACGTCGCCCGGGCCGTCGCGGGCGCGCTCGAGAACCCGGCCAGCGAGGGCCGCGCCTACAACGTCACGGGCGACAGCGTCTCGCTGCTCGACGTGGCCCGGGCCGTGCGCCAGCAGACCGGCAGCCGCACCTGCCTGCTCCCGGTGCCCGTCCCGCTCTGGCTGGCCTGTGACGACGCCACCACCGAGCGGGATCTCGGTGTGCAGTACCGGAGCCTCGCCGAGGGCGTGCGGGAGTGCGTCGCGCCCGGATTTGTTGACGTCTGATTCAGTTCTCAGATAAGGTGGCGCGACGGAGGGACCATGAAGTTCCAAGGGATGGTCGTCGTCGCGTTGGCAGCGCTGTGGGCCTGCAACCCCGACGACGTGGACACCAAGGACACGGGCGCGGCCACCGACGCGGACGCGGACACCGACACCGACGCGGATGCGGACACCGACGCCGACGCCGACACGGACACCGACACCGACACGCAGACCGACCCCGCGGCCGCCATCGAGGGCGACTGGGTCTCGACCGGCGCCGACATCTCGCCGCTGTTCCAGTCGGCGTTCTTCAACTACACCGAGATCGACGCCTCCTTCGCCGGTGACGCCACCTACACGGTGACCGCGATCGACGCCGCGGGCGGCTCCTACACCTTCACCGGCACCTACACCGTCGACGTGACCACCACGCCGCACGGCATCACGCTCGAGCAGGAGACCCCGTCCATCGTCACCGCGGTGGGCATCTGGGAGGTCGACGCCGGCGTGATGACCTACGAGGTCGTGCAGACGGTGCCCGACGCGGGCTTCGCCCCGCCGACCCCGACCGACGGCTTCGGCAGCACGTCGGGCCCCGGCCTGTCGGCCGGCGACAACGTCCAGGTCTACCGGCCCGCCCGGTGATCCCCGCGCTCCCCCTGGCGGCCGCGCTGGCGGGGGGCGTGGCCCACGCCGCCGACGACGCCGCGGCGCCCATCGAGTCCCGCCTCTCCGAGGCGCGCACCACCGTGGCCCCGAGCCCGTCGCTGTCCGACGGGCTCGTGGTGGTCGCGATCGTGCAGACCAAGGCCACGGTGACCGACCTCACGTCCACCAACCCGTTCCTCGACGGGCAGGTGGTGGGCCTGCTCGGCGGCACCAACGGCCTGACCACCACCGACGAGCAGCGCGCCGTCTACGTCGAGCAGCGCCTCTCGCCGTTCCTGACCTGGAGCCCGCCGATCCTGGGCGGCTGGGCGTCGCTCGCCGTCGGCTTCGAGATCGACTACGCCTTCGGCGACCGCAGCTACGGCGTCGGCGGCAACGTCGGCGGCGGCTTCGGCGGCGACATGGTCAACCTGCAGACGCGCCGCATGGAGGCCACGCTCCGGGCGCTCCGCGGCGACCACGATCTCACGTTCCACGTGGGCCTGCAGCTGCTGGCCGACGGCCCGTTCGACCCCACGGCGTCGCTGCCCGACGACCTGCTGCGCACCTCGGGCCGCATGATGATCATCGGCTCCGAGGCCACCGGCATCTCCGCCTACGGCCGGGTCGGCGGCCTCGCCGGCACCTGGCTCCGCTACCGCCTCGGCAGCTGGACGCTGTGGGAGAGCGGCCTCGGCGAGGCCGACGACGTGACCTTCCACGCCGCCGACGTGCGCGTGGAGCCGAGCTGGATCGCCGGCGCCGGGCTGCACGCCCTGTGGATGCGCGACCGCAGCGGCGGCACGGCCGGCACCCTCGGCGTCGGCCCGACCAGCGCGCTGTCGGAGATGCAGGGCGGCCCGCGCCTCGACCTGCGCCCCGCGGGCGTCGACGTGGCGCCCCCCGTCGACACCGACGTCTTCTGGCTCTCCGCCGACGCCTCCGTCAACCACCGGCTCGACAAGGGCCCCTTCGGCGCCTCGGGCTTCGTCGCCGCCAACGTCGGCAAGATGTACCTCGAGGGCCTGCGCGACCACGCCATCCTCGGCGGCTTCGGCGACGTGGAGGTCCGCGCGCGGGTCGCGCCGGGGCGCGGCAGCGTGGTGCGCGCCGAGGCGCTCTACAGCACGGCCGACGACCCCGCGACCCCGACCTACGAGGGCGCGCTCACGGCCAACAGCTGGGGCATCGTCGGCGCGCTCAACGCGACGCACGGCACGCTGCTGCTGCTGCCCGACCCGTTCTCCATCGACCGCTACACCGCCGTGGTGCACGACGTGTCGAACAGCGGCCGCGGCGTGCTCGCCGTGACCGGGAGCGCGGGCTACGACCTCGTCCCGAGCCGCCTGAACGCCACGGTGGGCGGCGGCGTCGCGACCAGCGCCGGCGAGCTGCAGGGCGCGGAGCTCAACGCGCACGTCGTCGCGGACGCGCTGCTGTTCCTGCGCCTCGGGCTGCACGGCGGCACCGTCCTCGGCACCGAGCTGCCCACCGCCCCCTGGATCGTCTACGGGTCCCTCGACTGGCTGGTGTTCAAGTGATCCCCACGCTGCTGGCCGCGCTGTGGGCCTGCGCCCCGCGCTACGCCTTCCTGCCGCCCATCGCGCCCACCGACCTGAAGGCCGCGCTGCCGCTGCAGCGCGACGACGACCTCGGCATCGCCTACGTCGACAGCGGCGGCGACGGCCCGGTGCTGCTGTTCGTCCACGGCCTGTCGTCGTCCCTGTCGTTCTGGGACCGGCAGCTCGTGGCGTTCGCCGGGGACTACCGCGTCGTCGCGGTGGACCTGCCGGGGTACGGCGCGTCGGACCGGCCGGACGCCCCGTGCACGCCGCCGTGGTACGCCGACCAGGTCGTCGCGCTGCTCGACGACCTGGGCATCGAGCGGGTGACCTGGGTCGGCCACTCCATGGGCGGCCAGATCGGCATGCACGCCGTGCTGCGGCACCCCGAGCGCATCGACCGCCTGGTGCTCGCCGCCCCCGCGGGCTTCGAGCGGTTCACGCTCGGCGAGGGCGCCTGGATGAAGCGCTACTTCACCGAGGGGCGCGCGCTGGAGGCCGACGAGCCCGCCATCCGCGCGAACTTCCACAACGTCTTCGCCGTGCAGGACGACCTGACGGAGCGGTGGATCGAGGAGCGGGTGCGCCTCGCGAAGACCGAGGCGTTCGCCGGCACGTCGGTCGCCGTGTCGCGCAGCGTCGCCGGCATGCTCGACTTCCCCGTCTACGACCGCCTGCCCGAGATCACGCTGCCCGTGCTGATCGTGTACGGCACGCGCGACGCCCTCATCCCCAACCCGATCTTCCACGGCGGCCGCACGCGCGGCGTCGGCGAGCTCGGGCTCGAGCGCCTGCCCGACGCCGAGCTGGTGATGATCCCCGGCGCCGGCCACGGCGTGCAGCACGACGCGCCCGAAGCGTTCGACGCCGCGATGCGCGGCTTCCTGGAGTCCCACCCATGAGCGCCACGCCCCCGTACGTGAAGATCCTGTCCACGGGCAGCTACGTGCCCGACCGGGTCATCACCAACGCCGAGGTCTCGTCCTGGCTGGGCGAAGACGTCGACCAGTGGCTGGTCGACAACGTCGGCATCCGCGAGCGCCGCTGGATGGCGCCCGATCAGGTCACGAGCGATCTGGTCGTCGCCGCGAGCCAGCAGGCGCTCGACCGCGCCGGCCTCACCGCCCGCGACATCGACCTCGTCCTGCTGTCCACCGACACGCCCGACCAGCTCTCGCCGTGCACCGCCGCGCGCGTGCAGGACGTGCTCGGCGCCGATCGCGCCGGCTGCTCCGACGTGAACGCCGCCTGCGCGGGCTGGGTCACCGCACTCGACCTCGGCGCCCGCTGGCTGCTGACCGAGCCGGGCGCGAAGCACGTCCTCGTGGCCGGCGGCTACGGCATCAGCCGCTACGTCGACCGCACCGACAAGCGCACCGCCGGGCTGTTCGCCGACGGCGCCGGCGCCGCCGTCATCACGCGCTCCGAGGCGCCGGGCTGGCTCGGCAGCGAGCTGCGTGCCGTGGGCTCGTTCCACGACGCGCTCGGCATCTACACCGGCGGCACCCGCCGCCCGCACGACCCGGAGCACGCACCGGCCGTGCAGTTCGTCCGCAAGTTCCCGAAGACGTTCAACGTGGAGCGCTGGCCGCCGCTCGTGGAGGCGGCGCTCGGCAAGGCGGGCCTCCGCTTCGACGACGTCGACATGTTCCTGCTCACCCAGCTCAACCTGCGCACCATCGAGGCCGTGCTCGACGCGATGGGCCAGCCGCACGACAAGGCGCGCTGGGTCATGGACAAGTGGGGCTACACGGGCTCGCCGTGCGTGGTCATGGCCCTGCACGACGCCATCGAGCGCGGCACGGGCCCCGCTGTGGGCGACGAGATCGTGTTCTGCGCCTCCGGCGGCGGGATCACGCTCGCCGCCTCGGTCTGGCGCTGGGTCTAGTCAGCGCTCCAGCCGGACGTCCGGGGTGAAGCCCGCGGGCTCGGGCTCCGGGCGCGGCTTCGGCCGCGGCTGCGCGACGAGGCTCACCGTCACGTCGCCCGCGGCGCGCAGCTCGTCCCAGTCGAGCGGGACGGTGCGGTAGCCGGCCTTGCGCAGCTCCAGCGCGCCTGCGGCGGCGCATCGAGGTGTGCGGCGCCTTGCCGAGCAGCTGGTCGCCGTCCCACACCTCGGCGCCGCTCGGGTCGGAGCGGACGACGATGGCCACGGGCCGCGGGCGCTTCGGGCCCGGATCGGGCGGGGCGACCTCGGTCACCTCGGGACGGGGCCGCCGGGGGCGTCGGGTCCAGGTTCAGCCCCGCGACCAGCGCCACGAGGAGCAGGACCCGAGGATCAGCGCGGGCACCCCGGCGATGAGCAGCCCGACCGACACCCACAGCGCGGCGCGGCGGCGCGGCGGCGCGGGGGTGTGCGTGCGGACGAGGTGCATCGACGAGGTGCCGCCGTCGGTGAGGCCGTGCAGGGCGTACAGCAGGTCGTCGACCGTCTGGAAGCGGTCCTCGGGCCGCTTCGAGGCACCTGCCGGATCAGCGCCTCCACCGACGACGGCACCCCGAGCGACGCGCCGGCAGCCTGGTCGAGGGTCGGCACCGGCGCGTTGAGGTGCCGGGTGCAGGTGTCGATGGGGTTGTCGGCGCGGAACGGCGGCGTGCCCGCGAGCATCTGGAACAGGACGCAGCCGAGCGCGTAGATGTCGGTGCGCGCGTCGACCACGCCGCTGCGGATCTGCTCGGGCGCCATGTAGCCGGGAGCCGAGCAGCACCCCCACGCGCGTGATGCCCTCCTGGTCCTCGCTCTCGGGCATGCGCACCTTGGCGATGCCGAAGTCGAGCACCTTGACGACCTCTTCCTGCTCGCCGTCGACCACCATCACGTTGCCGGGCTTGAGGTCCCGGTGGACGATGCCGAAGCCGTGGGCCTCGCGCAGCGAGCGGCAGATCTGGATGGCGATGCGCAGCGTCCGCTCGCAGCCGAGGCGCCCCTCGCGCCGCAGCACGGCGCGCAGCGTGCTCCCGCGCACGTACTCCAGCGCCATGTAGTAGATGGGCCGGCCGCGGAGCTCGTCTTCGCCGTAGTCGAACAGGGTGACGGTGTTGGGGTGCTGCAGCCGGCCGTAGGTCTCGGCCTCGCGGCGGAAGCGCTCGGCGAACGAGGGATCGGTCTGCGCCACGCTGGTGAGCGCGGGGCGCAGCACCTTGAGCACCACCTCGCGCCCGATGGGGCGCTGGATGGCGCGGTAGACGGCGCCGATGGAGCCGCGGTCGAGGAAGCCCGTGACCTCGAACTTCTGGCCGATCAAGGCGCCGACCAGCTCCTCTGCGCCGTCCACCGAGGGTTCAACCACGGCTGCCTCCACCTTTCGCCAGATCGAAGCGCCAGTCGACGTTCACGAGGAACCACCGCCCCGCCTGGGGGTAGGGGTGCAGCGTGCTGCCGCCCTGGTAGGCCCGCGTGTCGAAGAGGTTGTAGACGCGGCCCGACAGGCCGAAGCCGCCGATGAGGCCCTCGAGGCGCCCGCCCACGTCGACGAGCAGGCGCGCCGGCTCCTCGTTCTTCAGGTTGCGGGCGGCGTTCGGGTTCGCGAGGCTCACGGCCCGGATCGGGGCGTGCTGGTCGCCGACGTACCGCAGCGTGAGGTTCAGCCAGAAGTCCTGGTCGAGCGCCACGAGCGGGTTCACGTCGAGCACGCCGTTGGCGACCAGCGCGGGGACGTTGTTGATGGCGGAGCCGTCGGGCTGGGCGTCGTAGTTGCTCACCGAGAGCACGGACTGCCAGGTGGCGTTGGCGCGCGCCCGCAGCGCGGCGGTCACGAAGGCGAGCTCCTCCTCGAGGATGGCCGTCTCGAGGCTGCCCGCGTTGACGTAGAACGGGTCGCCCGGCTGGGCGGCGTTGTCGCGGTAGATGAAGTCGTAGACGTACTGGTAGGCCAGGTTGGTGGTGGACTTCACCCGCCCGTCGAGCAGCGACACCTCGGGGGTGAGCTGCAGCGCGCGCAGCCGCTCCGGGGTGAGCGACACCGCGCCGGCGTAGGAGGGGAGGTTGTTGTAGCGGTACCAGTAGGGCGCGTCGACGAAGGACTCGCCGTAGGACAGCTTCGTGGAGAACTCGTCGACCGGGTGGAACACCAGCGCGACCCGGGGGCTCAGGTTCGCGATGTCGGGCTGGTCTTCGATGCCGAGGGCGGGCGCGCCGTCGCGGCGGACCTTGTAGTCGAAGCGGACGCCGGCGTTGAGCGTGAGCGCGTCGACGAAGCCGTGCTTGACCTGGGCGAACGCCGAGTAGGTCGACTCGCTGCCCGGGAGCAGGACCTCGCGCTGGTCGGTGTCGCCGAACGACAGCCAGTCGGTGTCGCCGAGCACGAGCAGGGCGGAGCGCACCGTCATGACCTCGACCTGGCCGCCGACCAGCACGCTGCCCTCACCGGCGAGGCGGTAGTCGGCCTCGGCCTGGGCGACGCCGCCCACCGCGGCATCCTTCCACTGCAGGTAGAGGTGGCTGTTGTAGCCGGTGGTGGTGTGGCCCCCGAGGGTGTTCGTGTCGTAGTACGCCGACAGCTGCAGGTCGGCGTCGGCCACGGTGGGCGACCAGCCGAGCTCGAGGTGGTTGCTCTGCGAGCCGATGCCCGGGGCGACGCCGCCGAAGTCGCGCATCGCGTCGTAGTCGTAGACCGCGCCCGTGATCCCGGCGGAGGTGAACGGCTCGACGTGGTGGCCGTAGCGGGACTCGCCGTACAGGTGGAGGTCGCCGGACTGGACCCGCAGCCCCACGTCGTAGGGGGTGGGGCCGGTGGCGCCGCCCACGATGGCGACGCCGGCGTGCGGGTCGGGGACGCCGTCGCCGTCCTCGTCGAGCGCGTAGTCGTCGGCCCGGCGGATGGGGACGCGCTCGCCCTGCACGTCGAAGGCCTGCGCCCACAGCATCACGTCGTAGGTCTCGGCGCTGCCGCCGCCGTAGACGACCGAGCCGCGCGCCTGGCCGTAGTTCCCGCCGCCGGCCGACGCGACGAAGCCGGAGAGGTCCTCGCCCTTGGCGGTGATGACGTTCACGACGGCGGTGAAGGCGATGTTCCCGTAGGCGGCGGACCCGGGGCCGCGCAGGATCTCGATCTGTCGGATGCGGTCCGGGGAGATCATGAGACTGTAGTCCGGCGCCGCCTCGGAGTAGGCGCGGCTGTTCAGCCGGTGGCCGTCGACCATGACGAGGATCTTCTGCTGTGAGCTGCCGTACACCCCACGCATCGCCACGTTGAACTCGTTGTGGTCGGTGATGGGGGTGATGCCCGGGACGTAGACCTCGAGCACGTCCTGCAGGGTGCGGGCGCCGATGGCGCGGATCATCTCCGCCGTCACGACGGTGACGGGCACCGGCGCCTCGGACAGCAGCTCCGCCGTCCGCGATGCGGTCTGGACCAGCGGGTCGAGCGTGTTGCCGCGGAGGTGGGCCTCGATCTCGGTCGCCTCGTCGCGCGCGATGTCGATGGGGGCCGTGTAGGCGTCGTAGCCGGGGGCGCTGACCCGGACCTCGTGGGCGCCGACGGGCAGGTCGACCACCGCGGGGGTGAACGCGACGGGCTCGCCGTCGACCTCGACCAGCGCGCCGACCCGGCCGAAGGAGCCCACGACCAGCCGGCCGGTGAGCAGCGTCAGCTCGCCGTCGACCTGGCGCTCGCCCTCGGTGTCGACGTCGACCACCAGCTTGCGCGTGGCGTACCCCGGGGCGGTGAGCTCGAGCACGCGGGTGCCGACGGGCAGCTCGAGGGTGGCGGGGAGCGTGCCGAGCACCTCGTCGCTGCCCTGCAGGCGGATCTCGGCGCCGGCGGGCTCCCCGAACACCTGTACCGTGCCGGTGAGGCGCACGAGCGACAGCGTGACCGTGCTCCGAGTGCCCCGGTTGGCGCTGGCCTCGGCGTTGGCGGGCTCGAAGCCGGGGGCGCGCAGCAGCACCTCGTGCTTGCCGACGGGCACGGCGACGGTGCGCGGGGTGACGCCGCGCGCGCCGAGATCGATCCGATCCACGTAGATGGTCGCGCCGGGCGGATCCGAGGCGATCTCGATCAGCGCCACGCGGGACGCGAGACGGTCGAGGCCGCGCTGCCCGGCGGCGCGCAGGTCGGGATCGGGCTCCAGCGCGACGTAGTCCGTGTAGTACTGGAACGCCTGCTCGAGGCGCCCCAGCGCCTCGTAGGCGCCGGCGATGTTGTACAGGACGTTGCGGTTGGGGGCGAGGCGGTTGGACTCGAGCAGGTAGGACAGTCCGATCAGGTACTCGCCACGCTGGACGTGCTGGACGCCGATCTCGAACGAGACCTGCGCCTCCTCGGCGAGATCCACACCGGACGGCGGATCGTCGCCGGGGGTGGGCGGCTCGGGCGTCTGGGCGCCTGCGAAACGGACGAGCCACACCCACACCATGGACGAATTCCTCCGCTCCCGAGACTAACGCATCGCTCCAACCTGCACTCCCGGCGGGTGACGCTTGGCGGAGCGGCAGGAGGCGCGTCCTCGCTGGCGGATGGCGAAGGGCCGGGCGGTCGGCTGCTTTGACCGCGCGACACGCGACTGTCTCGTTACCTGCGCTGGCGGTGTCCGGTGGTCCGTGTCGGATACCATGGGGACGCCGCGCTTCGGACGCCGCGGCGGTACAATGGACACGACGCGCCAGTCGAGGAGTCGCATGGGGTCGTCCACCCTCTCGAACGCGCTGCTGCTGCTCGGTGCCGTGGCGGCGCTCCCGGTCATCGGGGGCTCGCTCGCGAGCATGTACCGCGCCCAGGACGTGACGCTCGCGCCGATGGGCCGCGGCGAGGCGGCGCCGTCGGCGCCCGACCGCACGCTCCCGCCGCCGCCGCCGCCGCCCGCCGTCCCCCTGCGCGAGGTGGACCACGCGGTGTTGCGGCTCTCGGAGCGGCGCCTGCGGGGCACCCACGAGGACGACGTGTACCCCGATGCCGCGTTCCGGGTCGACCTCGACGGCGCCGGCGGCACGGCGACCGGGGCGCGGATCGACCTCGACCGCGACGGGCACGTCGACGAGGTCTGGACGTTCCAGCCGCTGGAGCGGCGGGTCGGCGAGGGGGCCGACGCCATGCGCTTCGTGTGGGGTCCGAGCGGCTGGGAGGCCCCGCCGGGATAGGGGGCGGGATGCGTCCTGCCTACCGCTACTCCCTGGTCGTGGCCGTGGGGCTGCTGCTCGTCGCGCTCGCGGCGTGGGGCCTGTGGCCGTCGGGGCCGCCCGCGCCGCAGGTCCTGCCCCCGGCGCGGCGGGTGGCGCCCGACCAGCTGCGGCCGCGGCTCGGCAAGCCGCCGGCGGAGGCGGTGCCCGGCGCCCTCGACCGCATCGAGGCGCGCGAGGAGCAGGAGCTCGGCCCCGGGCGCGCGGCGGGCCGGCGCGGCCTGCGCGAGGAGCTGATCCGCGCCCGCGGCGGCGAGGTGCCCGAGGCGCCGCCCGAGGCGCCCGCGCCCTGACCCGGCCGGTGTAAGCGTCGGACACTTGCGGTCGGGGCCGGGCGCAGCAAGATGCCGGGTCGCCCGCGGGGGACAGGAGACACCATGTTTCTCACCAGCCTGCTCGCCGCCCTGGGGTGTCACTCCGCCCAGGACGTCCGCGATGCGCCGCGGGTGCCGGTCCACGATCCGCCCACGGGCACCGGTCCCGGCACGGCCACGGGCACCGACACCGACCCGCCGGGCACCACCGTCGACACCGGAGGCGGCACCACCCCGACCACCTTCGTGCCTGCCCAGGGCGACCCGTGGCTGTCGGTGCCCGCGCCGATCCAGCTGTCGGCGGGCCAGCTCGGCGACATCGGCGACGCCCTCGACGGCGTGCGCGCCGCGACCTCGGCGTCGACGGGCATCTACGTCGTCGACGCCGAGAACGGCCAGCTCGTCTACGCCTACGCCGAGGACGTGCCCAAGAAGCCCGCCTCGAACACGAAGCTGTTCACCACGGGGGTCGCGTTCGACGAGCTCGGCGCCGACCACCGGCTCGAGGTCACCGCCTGGGCCGACGCCCTGCCGGACGCATCGGGCGCCGTGGGCGACCTCACCGTCGTCGGCGAGCACGACTTCTCCTGGTCCACCTTCTTCTACGCCGACAACGGCTTCCCGGCCGAGCAGCTGGCCCAGCGCCTGTGGGACGCCGGGCTGCGCCGGGTCGACGGCACGCTCACCATCGCGGGCGAGTACGAGCTCGAGGGCTACCAGTACGGCTACTACGACGCCGCGTACTACCGGGCGGCGGCCGCCGGCGTGCTGCTCGACGCCATCGAGGCCCGCGGCATCGCCGTGGCCAACGACACCACCACGAGCAGCTTCGCGGTGCCCGGCGGCGCCGTCGCGCTGGCGTCGCGGGGCAGCGTGCCGCTGTCGGTGGCGGCGCACCCGCTCAACGTCTACAGCCACAACGAGTTCGCCGACATCTTGGCCCACCACAACGGCTTCGAGCTCGGCGCCGCCAGCACCTACGCCGAGGGCGCGCAGGCGGTGGCGGACTGGCTCGGCTCCCTCGGCGTCTCCACCACCGGCCTCGAGCTGAACGACGGCTCCGGGCTGTCGCACGACAACCGCGTCACGCCGCGGCAGATCGTCGAGATGCAGCAGGCGATGCTGGAGCGGCCGTCGGGGCTCGCCTGGCAGCGCACCTTCAGCACCGCCGGCGTGCTCGGCACGCTGTCGTACCGCATGCTCGGGACCGACACCTACGGGCGGTTCCGCGGCAAGACGGGCACCCTCACGGGCGTCATCGCGACGAGCGGCATCCTGTACCACCGCACCGACGGCCACCGGTACCTGATCTCGGTGCTGATGAACGACGTGACCGACAGCACCTACGCGCGGTCGCTCGAGGACCAGGTGGTGGAGATCGTCGCCGACGACAACCGGGGGCTCGGCACCCGGCCGGCGGCGCCGACGCTCCAGTCGGTGCTCGCGCCCGGCGACGGCACCGTCGTGCTGCACTGGGACGAGGTGAGCGGCGCCGACGGCTACGTGCTGTGGTTCTCCGACGACGGCGCCGTCTGGAAGCGCGACGAGGCGCGGTACGTCGAGGCGCCGCGCGACACCTTCGTGGCCGGCGAGCTGCCGCTCGAGTCCGTGCGCCACGTGCGGGTCACCGCGCTCGGGCCGGCCGGTGAGAGCGACCCGAGCGACGTGCTGAGCGCGCGGGTGGGCGCGGGCCCGGCCGAGGTGCTGCTGGTCGACGGCAACGACCGTTGGGGCATCTCCGCGGGGGAGAACCCGATGGGGCAGGGCCACGACTTCGTGGCGACCACGGCGGCGGCGATGGGCGGGCAGCGCTTCGACTCGGCGGCCAACGAGGCCGTGGTGGCCGGCGAGGTCGACCTCCACGACTACGACGCCGTGGTGTGGGCGCTCGGCGAGGAGTCCACGGCGGACGAGGCGCTGTCGGACGCCGAGCAGGCGCTGGTGGCCGACGCCGTGGCCGGCGGGGTGGCGCTCGTGATCTCGGGGGCGGAGCTCGCGTGGGACCTCGGCGCGCTCGGGTCGGCGAGCGACCAGGCGTTCCTGGCGGACGTGCTGCGCGTGCAGTACGTCGGGGACGACGCCGGGACGTACAGCGCGGTGCCGTCGGCGGGCGGGGCGCTCGACGGGGTGGTGGGGGAGCTCGGGTTCTACACGCCCGGGACCATGGACGTGTCGTACCCCGACCAGCTGCAGCCCGTGAACGGGGCGCAGGCGCTGCTCGGGTACCTGGGCGGCGGCGGGGGGACGGCCGGGAGCCTGTACGACGATGGGGTGGAGCGGGTGGCGGTGCTGGGCTTCCCGCTCGAGTGCCTCGACGACGCGGCGACGCGGGCGGCCGTGCTGCAGGCGCTGCTGCCCTGATCGTGCTGACGGGTGACGCGATCGGATGACGCGATCGCGCCCGACGCCTTTCCGTCAATTGACGGAAAGGCGTCGGGCGCGATCGCGTCAATTCACAGCGGGAGGCGGTCGGCCGTCTCCTGGAGCAGGTCCCCGCCGCGGCGAACCGTGAAGACCACGGGCTCGTCGAGCGGACCGAGCAGGTGGCTCGTCGCGACCCAGGAGGGGTGCAGCGCCCCCGACGCGACGAGCTCGTCGCCGACGGCCAGCGGGGTCGAGCCGGGGTCCACCACCAGCCAGGGCCCGTCGCGATCGTGGCGGAGGTCGAGGTCGACGTAGCCCAGCGGCTCGAGGTCGCGCAGGTCGACCTCGACGGAGAACTGCTCGACGTCGGGGACCTCGACGGACACCGAGCGGAGCAGGCCGAACGCCCGGTCGTCCCGCAAGAGCAGGTCGAGCACCCACGGGCCAGGATCGGCCTCGACGGTGATGCGGCCCTGGTCGTCGAGGGCGCCGCACTCCCAGGTGGTCGAGCCGCCGTCGCGGTGGCGCCGGACGGAGACGCGCGACACCAGCGCGTCCGGGAGCGCGGCGTGCAGATCCAGCGCCACCACTGGCGCCGGCTCCAGGACCACGGGGGCGATGCAGGCGCCGTCCATCCAGGCGAGCCGAGCCGGGCGGTGGCCGTCGACCTCGAGCAACCCCACGTTCTCGCTGCTGCGCGGCTGGAAGACGATCCAGCCGCCCTCGATCCGCACGGTGTGTCGCAGCGACGGCGTGCGGCCCTCCGGCGGATCGACCTCGTACAGGTCGCCGTACCGCGTGCCCGGCGCCCCCTCGACCTCGCAGTGGACGTCGGCGTACTGCGGCGCTGGGGCGGCAGTCGGCGGGGCCGGCGGCGTGGCCTGCCGCGGCGCAGGGGGTGCGGCTGTGGGGCTCGGCGAGGTCACCGTGGGGCGGCGCGCCAGCCCGACCGCGAGGGCGGCGGACAGCAGTGCCGTGCCGAGGAGGAGCTTGCGGCGCATCCCCTCCGGTAACCGGCTCAGTCGCCTTCCACGCAGCGCTGCCGCTTCTTCTCGGGCACCTCCGCGCACGCCGAGACGCGCTCGGCGTTCGGGTCCCGGCGCGCCCGCTCCAGGCACTGCAGCTGGCCCTTCGCGTCGGGGAACAGCGCGGTGCACGCCGGCACCAGCGCCGCCGCCGCCCGCGCCACCGGCCGCACGCGGATGATGCACTCGAGCGCGTTCTTCTCGTCGAACGCCTCGGCGCAGGCCCCGATGCCGCCAGCGTCCTCCAGCGTGCGCGCGAGCGCGAGGCATTCGGTCGCCGCCTTCCCGGTGAACGACGCGCTGCACGCGCCCACCACGTCGGTGCCGCCGCCGCCCTGCTCCCGGAACCGCCCGACGCACTCCAGCGCCTGCTTGCGGTCCTCGAAGCCGGCCGCGCACGCCCGGATCGTGGCGCTCGGGTCGGCCGGCGCCTCGGCGACCAGGTTGCTGCACCGCAGGCCGTCCTCGCCCGCGCCGAAGCCCTCGGTGCAGGCCGTGATCGCGGCCGCCGCGCCGATGGGCCGCTTCTTCAGCGACTCGACGCACGACATCCGCATCCCCGGCGCCTCGAGCGCCGCGCACGCGGTGACCTCGGCGGCGCCGTCGTCGCGGAAGGCGGCGATGTTCACGCAGTCCTCGAACGGCCCGCCGCTCAGCCCGGCGGCACACGCGGCGTGCACCGGGTGCGACGGGTCGTCGAAGATGCCCTGGACGTAGGCCCGGATCCGCGCCTGCTCCTCGGCGATGCGCCGCTGCTCCTCCGCGATCCGCGCCTGCTCCTCCGCCATCCGCTGCGCCGCGGCGAGCTGGTCGGCCGTGGCCTGCGCAGCCGCCAGGACCTGCCCCGGGTCCACCGGCGCGGGAGGCGCCGGCGGCGCCACCGTGATCCGCGCCGACGACCCCTGCCGGGCGGTGTTCGTCTGCGTCACCGGCGCCATGCCGAGCGGCTGCGCGCCCGCCCGGCCGCCCGCGACCCCCACCCGCACCGACGTGCCCCCGCCCTGCGGCAGCTTCAGCCGGTCGAGCGCGCCCGCTCCCTGCGCCAGCGTGACCGTGGCCGTCATGCCGGGCGGCCAGTCGCCGCTCGCCAGCGACAGCGTGCGCTGCGGCTCCTTCAGGTCGACGTGGCTCGTGCGGTCCATCCCGCCGGCCGCGAACTGCACCGCGATGCGCGGCACGATGCCCATCCGCGACGCCTCGGCCACGGCCTGCGCCGACGCGGGCGACAGCGCGTACTGCAGCGACACGCCGTCGTCCGCCGACAGGGCGAAGGACGTGAACACGATGTCGTCGGCCTGGGCCGCGGTGACGAGGAGCAGAGCGAGCACGGGGCCTCCGGGAAGGCCCCGGGGTAACCCGAGATCAGGGCCGGCGGCGCCCGCCCCGGCGCCCGGAGCGCTTGCCGCCCCCGCCCGCCTTCGGCGCGGCCTGCTGCCGCCGCTCGGCGCCCAGCGGCCCGGGCTGCAGCACATCGTCGGGCAGCCCGATGCGATCGCCCGCCACGTCGATCCGCTTGCCGATGAGCTTCTCGATGTCGCGCAGGAACGCGATCTCCTCGCGATCGCACAGCGACAGCGCCATGCCCGACGCCCCGGCCCGGGCGGTGCGCCCGATGCGGTGGACGTAGCTCTCGGGCACGTTCGGCAGGTCGAAGTTCACGACGTGGCTGATGCCCTCCACGTCGATGCCGCGCGCCGCGATGTCGGTCGCGACCAACACCGGCGTGGTGCCGTCGCGGAAGCCCTCGAGCGCCCGCTGCCGCGCGTTCTGCGACGTGTTGCCGTGGATGGCCGCCGCCTTCACGCCCGCGCGCTCGAGCAGCTGCGCGACCCGGTTGGCGCGGTGATTGGTGCGGGTGAACACCAGCGCGCGGTCGACCCGCGGGTCGGAGACGAGCTTGGCGATGACCTCCTTCTTCCCGTCGGGGTCGACGAACAGGACCCGCTGCAGGATCCGCTCGGCCGGCGTGCTCTCGGGCACGACCTCGACCCGGACCGGCTCGGTCAGGATGGTCGCCGCCAGCGCGGTGATGCTGGGCGGCATGGTCGCCGAGAAGAACAGCGACTGGCGCTGCTTCGGCAGGTGCTGCAGCACGCGGCGCACGTCGGGCAGGAACCCGAGGTCGAGCATGCGGTCGGCCTCGTCGAGGACGAACAGCTCCACCGCGTCGAAGTGGACGAAGCCCTGGCCCTGCAGGTCGAGCAGGCGGCCCGGGGTGGCGGTGAGCACGTCGAGGCCGGCCCGCAGCGCCTTCTCCTGCGCCGCCTGGCCGACGCCGCCGAAGATGACGGCGTGGCGCAGGCCGAGGTGGCGCCCGTAGTCCGCGAAGCTCTGGTCGATCTGGATGGCCAGCTCGCGGGTGGGGGTCAGGACCAGCGCGCGGGGGCGGCCCGGGCGGGCCTTCGCGGGCTTCGCCGCCAGCTGCTGCAACAGCGGCAGCCCGAAGGCGGCGGTCTTGCCGGTGCCGGTCTGGGCGACGCCCAGCAGATCGCGGCCGGCGAGGACGTGGGGGATGGCGTCGACCTGGATGGGGGTCGGCGCGGTGTAGCCCTGCTCGCGGACAGCGCGCAGGAGGGGCTCGGCGAGGCCGAGCGCGTCGAAGGACACGGGATGGCTCCGGATGGGGTCGGCGGGACGCAGCGGTTCCGTCGTGCTGCTGGCCGACCGGTCGGCGCGGGTTGCGTCGGCGCGGCCCCGGTTCCGTGCGCGGGGGCTCGCGTGGGACGGGCCCCGACGGCGGGACCGTGCCGGCGTCGTCGCGCAGGACACCGGTGGAGACCCTGTAAGGCCGGGGTGCCGGCGTGTCGAGGCCGACCGCGATACCGTCTGGACGGGTGGACGGCGCAGGAGTCGTGCGGATGCGGATCCTGGTGGTGGAGGACGAGCGCAAGATCGCCGGCTTCCTCGAGCGCGGCCTGACGGACGAGGGGCACCGGGTGGACGTGGCGGGCGACCTCGCCGGCGCGCGCGCGGCGCTGGGCGCCGCGGACTACGACCTGCTGCTGCTCGACCGCATGCTCCCCGACGGCGACGGCCTCGCCCTGGTGCGCGAGCTGCGCCAGCGCCGGATCCCTACCCCGGCCATCTGCCTCACCGCGCGCGACCGCGTGCAGGAGCGGGTCGAGGGGCTGTACGGCGGCGCGGACGACTACCTCGTGAAGCCGTTCGCCTTCGACGAGCTGCTCGCGCGCATCGCCGCCGTGGTCCGCCGCGCCGGGAGCGGCGAGGGGCTGAGCGTCGGCGAGCTGCGCATGGACGTGCCGGCGCGCCGGGTGTTCCGCGGCGACACCGAGATCCGCCTGACCACGCGCGAGTTCGACCTGCTGCGGTACCTCGTCGAGAACGCCGGGCGCGTGATGAGCCGCACCCGCATCCTGGAGGCCGTCTGGGAGGCGACGCACGACCCGGGCACCAACACCGTCGACACCTACGTGAGCTACCTGCGCGCCAAGATCGACAAGCCCTTCGAGCGGCCGCTGCTGCACACCGTGCGCGGCGTGGGCTACGTCGTCGAGGATCGGCCGCGGTGAGCTCGGTCGCCCGGCGGGTCGCGGCGCAGGGCTCGGCCATCCTGCTCGGCAGCCTGCTGCTCGTGGGCCTGGGCACGGGCGCCGCCCTGCACCTGGTGCAGACGCGCGCGCTCGACCGCTCGCTGCTGACGGCGGCGCGCGGCTGGTCGCCGGGGGTCGAGTGGGAGGAGCACGGCGGCGGGTTCGTGCGGGTCTGGCTGGTCCGCGACGGCGATCCGCGCGTCCCCGCGCCCACGCTCGCCCGGGTGGCCCGCACGGAGCGCCCGCTGCTGCTCGATCAGGACGGCGAACGCGTCGCGCTGGTCCCCGTCGAGCGGCACGACCGCGGCCACGACCACGAGCACCGCATCGTGGCGGCCGCCGCGCCCGCGGCCACGCTCGGGCGCACCGTCGGGCCGTTCGCCGCCGCCTACGGGCTGCTCGCGCTGATCGTCGCGGCCGGGGCGTCGGCGGGGCTCGTGGCCACCGTCCGCGCCGGGTTCCGCCCGATGGACCGCGCCCGGCGCGAGGCCGAGGGCGTGCTCGGCTTCGGCACGGGCCTGCGCCTCACCGAGGACGCCCCCGACGAGGTCCGCCCGCTGCTGCAGGCCATCAACGCGCTGCTCGAGCGGCTCGACCGCGCCTGGGCCGCGCAGGGCCGCTTCACCGCCGAGGCGGCCCACGAGCTGCGCACGCCCATCGCCAGCATCCGCGGCGAGGTCGAGGTCGCGCTGCGCAAGGAGCGGACGGCCGAGGCCTACCGGCAGACGCTCGGCTCGGTGCTGGAGGAGGCCGTCCGGCTGGGCCGCATCGTGGGCAGCCTGCTGGCGCTGGCCCGCCTCGACGCGGGCGAGGCCGAGCGGTCGCGGGAGCTGGTGCGCGCGCGCGACCTCGTGCAGCGGGCGCTGGCGACGGAGCAGGCGACGCTGCGGGCCGCGGGCTGCGAGGTGACGGTCGTGGACGGGCCCGACCCCGAGCTCGAGGTCCACGCCCCGCTGGTCGAGCTCGCGCTGGCGAACCTGCTGCGCAACGCCGCCCACCACGCCCCGGGCGCGCCGGTGCGGGTGCGGGTCGACGAGGCCGGCGGCGAGGTCGTGTTCGAGGTGGCGGACGGCGGGCCGGGCGTGGCCCCGGCCGACGCCGAGCGCCTGTTCGACCGCTTCGCCCGCGCCGCAGCGGCCCGCCGCGACGATCCCGACGGGCTGGGCCTCGGTCTGCCGCTCGTGCGCGAGGTGGCTCAGCGGCACGGCGGCACCGCGACGCTCGGGCGCTCCGAGCTCGGCGGGGCGCGCGCCCGCTTCACCCTGCGCCAGTCTGGGAACCTTCCAATGTCGCTCCCAGGGGGGCCCAGCGTCGGGCGGTGAAGGGAGGGGTAGCCAAGGAGGCTGCCAATGGAACGACGACTCGCCCTCGCCTACGGTGTGGCCGGCCTGTGCGCCGCCATCGCCATCGTGACCGTGTTCTCCACGACGACCACCGACGCCGACGCGTCCGTGACCGCCGCGCCCGCGCCCGTGGAGGTCGCCGACGAGCGCTTCGAGCCGGGCGAGCGCTTCGAGCCGGGCGAGCGCTTCGAGCCGGGCGAGCGCTTCGAGCGCGGCCACGAGGGCCACGAGGGCCACGAGCGCTTCGAGCACGCCCGTGGCCACGAGCGCCACGAGCGCGGCGAGCACGAGCGCCGCGAGCGGGAGGGGGAGGAGCGGGACGATGACTGACGACCGCCGCATCGTCGCCCTGTCGGTGGTGGCGGCGGCGGCGCTGGCGTTCGCGGGGAGCTGGTTTGCCGTCGTGGACCACGACCGCGACGCCGCGCTCGCCGTGTCCGCCGCCGAGCGCCCGCCCGCTCCCGGCCTCCGCCGGGCCCCGGCGCGCCGGCGCGGCGCCGTCGTGCGCCGCTCGAGGGCGTCGTGACCGGCCGGGGCTTCCGCGCGATGGGCACCGCCTGGTGGGTGTGGTGCGACCGCGCCGACCTGCTCGACGGCGTCCCCGCCGGGGTCGCGGCCCTGGAGGCCCGCCTGTCGCGCTTCCGCGACGGCTCCGCGCTGCGCCGCCTGCAGCGCGACGGGGCGGTCGAGGATGCCGTCCTGGCCGAAGTCGTGCGCCTGGCCCTGCGGATGCGCGACTGGAGCGGCGGCGCCTTCGATCCCGCCGTCGGCAGCGCGCTGGTCGCCCTCGGCTACGACCGCGACCACCGCTCGCTCGCCGACGCGCCCGCAGCGCCCGCCCGCCCCGCGCCGCTCGCCCTCCAGGTCGACGTCGACGGCGACGTGGTCACCGTCCGCGGCCCGGGCGCGCTCGACCTCGGCGGCATCGCCAAGGGCTGGGCCGTGGACCAGGTCCACGACGCGCTCCGCCAGCAGGGCGCCCGCGAGATCCTGGTCGACGGCGGCGGCGACCTGCGCGCCAGCGGGCGCCGCTTCGCGATCGGCGTCGGCGACGACCACGCGCTCCCGCTGAGCGACGGCGCCATCGCCACCTCGTCGGTCTCCGTCCGCACCTGGACCGACGCGGCCGGGAGGCGCCTGCACCACGTGATCGACCCGGCGACGGCGCTCCCTGCCGCCTCGTCGGTGGTGACGGCGACCGTCCGCGCCCCGGACGCGGCGACCGCCGACGCCCTGGCCACGGCCATCCTGGTCCGCCCGGACCTGCTGCCGCGCCTCGGCGAGCTGTCCGCGGCCGCCTGGGTGGTCGACCGCGCGGGGATCTGCTGGGAGACACCGTCCTGGGGGGAGGCCGCATGAGCGCGTTCGGCTGGTGGTGGGTCCGCTCCTGGGGCGTGGTCGCCTACCTGGCGCTGTGGGGCACGGCCTTCTTCGGCCTGATGATCAGCACCCGCGGCGCCGGCGGGTGGCTGCACACCGCGACCGTGGGGGCGCTCCACCGCGCATGGTCGCTGCTGGTCGTGGTCGGGACGGCGCTGCACGTCGCGGGGGTGGTCCTCGACCCCGTCTCCAAGGTGCCGCTGCTCGCGACGCTGCTGCCGGTGGGGCCCGGCCCGATCGCCCTCGGCGTGATCGCGGCCTGGTGGGTCGCGCTCGCCCGCTGGCAGCGGCTGCCGCGCGCCCTGTGGACGGCCGTGCACGCGTCGGCCGGCGGCGCCTACGTCGTGGCGCTGGGCCACGCCCTGACGGCCGGCACCGACCGCGGCGACCCCGTGTTCCGGGCCGTGGTGCTCGGCACCGCTGCTGCGCTGCTCGCGGCGCTGCTGTACCGGGTCGCGGCTCAGCCCGCGGCGCCCGGGTCGAGCACCCAGCGCCAGGCGCCGCGCGGCACGTAGCGGCCGAGCGGCACGTCGGCGTGGCCGGCGAGCGCCTGCTTCAGCACGGCCGCCTTGGCGGCCCCCGTCGCCACGAGCACCGCGAGCTCCACGTCGCGCAGCACGGGCAGCGACAGGGTCAGGCGCTCGGGCGGCGGCTTCGGGCTGTCGGGCACCGCGAGCACCGGCCCCGGCTCCTCGAGCGCCGGGTGGCCGGGGAACAGCGAGGCGATGTGCCCGTCGGGGCCGCAGCCGAGCAGCGCCACGTCGATCCCGCCGAGCTCCGCCGCGAACCGCGCCGCCACGGCCTCGCGCGCCTCGGCCAGGGTCCCGGGCGCGTCGAGCGGGACCTCGCGCACCGGCGCCGCCGACGCCGACAGCCACGTGTCCCACGCGAGCTGGCGGTTGCTGTCGGCCGGCGCGGCGGCGTGCCGCTCGTCCACCCAGGTGAGGATCAGCGCCTGCGCCAGATCTGCGGGCAGGGTCCCCGCGAGCCAGCGGAACACGCCCACCGGCCCCGTCCCCCCGGGCACGGCCAGCCGGCAGCGCCCCTTCGCGGCCACGACGGCGCGGATGCCGTCGAGCAGCATCGCGCCGGCCGTCGCCCCGACCTCGGCCTCGGGCACCACCGCCACGTCGGGCACGCCGTGCAGGCTCACGGGCCCGTCCCCCAGATCCCCTCGCAGCCGCGCCACAAGGTCTCGGCGGACTCGGGCCCCGCCGAGCCGGCCGGGTAGCGGTGCACCGGCGGGTCGGCCTCCTCCCAGCCGTCGCGGATCGCGTCGACGAAGCGCCAGGCCGACTCGACCTCGTCGCCGCGCAGGAACAGCGTGGCGTTGCCGTCGACGGCGTCGGCCAGCAGGCGCTGGTAGGCGGGGGGCGTCTCGTCGGAGCCGATGTCGGCGTAGTCGAAGCCGAGCTCCGACGGGCGCATGACCATGCCCGCGCCGGGCTGCTTGACCAGGAACGACAGCCGCACGCCCTCGCTCGGCTGGATGAGCAGCCGCAGCCGGTTCGGCCGCAGCGCGCAGGTGTCGGCCGGCAGCGGCCCGTTGAGCAGGTCGGCGGGCGGCGTGCGGAAGTTGAGCACGACCTCGGTGTAGGCCTTCTCCAGCGCCTTGCCGGTGCGCAGCAGGAAGGGGACGCCGCTCCAGCGCCAGGTGTCGACCAGCGCCCGGATCGCCACGTAGGTCTCGGTGCGCGACTTCGGCGCCACGCCATCCTCGTCGCGGTAGGCGCGGTCGCGGGCGGGCCCGGCGACGTATTGCCCGCGGATCACGTGCGACGCGACCTCCTGCGGGCTGAAGCAGCGCAGCGAGCTGATCATCTTGACCTTCTCGCTTCGGACGGCCTCGGCGTGCAGCGACGCGGGCGGCTCCATCCCGACGAGCGCCAGCAGCTGCATCATGTGGTTCTGGACCATGTCGCGCAGTGCGCCCGCGCCGTCGTAGTAGGCGCCGCGCCGGCCCTCCATCGCGACCGTCTCGCAGACCGAGATCTCGACCGACTCGATGTGGTTGCGGTTCCACAGCGGCTCGAAGATCGCGTTCTGGAAGCGGAAGGCGAGGATGTTCTGGACGGTCTCCTTGCCGAGGTAGTGGTCGATCCGGAAGATCTGGTCCTCGCGGAGCCAGGTGATGAGCTCGTCGTTGAGCTTGCGCGCCGACGCGAGGTCGGTGCCGAACGGCTTCTCGATGACCACCCGCCGCCAGCCCTCGGTGGCGCTCGGCAGGCTCTGCAGCATGTTCCGCGACGACAGCGCCGCCACGACGGGCCCGAACAGGTCGGGCGCGAGCGCCAGGTAGAACAGGCGCCCCACCTGCTGCGGGGTGGTGCCGAGCTGACCCGCGAGCGAGTCGAGCCGCTGCTCCAGCTGCTCGAGGGCCTCGGGCTTCGACGCGTCGGCCGTGATCCAGTGGAAGCGCCCGGCGAAGCGAGCCCAGGCCGCGCGCCCGGCGCCGTCGCCGTCGAGGGCCTGCGCGAGCTGATCGCGCCACGCCTCCGAGGTCCGGTCGCTGCGGGAGACGCCGACCACTTGCGCGTC
Organism: Myxococcota bacterium; assembly: GCA_041389545.1. GTDB lineage: Bacteria > Myxococcota_A > UBA796 > UBA796 > JACKER01. Next base: position 134,626 of record JAWKRQ010000024.1, read on the forward strand.
CTGGGGGATCGCCCCCTCGGCGAAGTTGCGGAGCAGCGCGGGCACGAGCTTGCGCGACGTGAGGTCGCCCGACGCGCCGAAGATGACGATCTGGACGGGGGGCAAGGCGCCTCCGGGGAGCGGCGCCGACAGCGGCGCAGCGCCCCGGGTGTAACCTCGGGGTGCTGGCGTGCCCGGCCGGCGGTCGCCATGTTGAGGCAGAGCGTGCGGCCGGGCCGATGGGCTCGATCGAGCCGGGTTCCGGGCGCCCGCTCGTCCGCCGCCCGCCCCCCGAGGCCCCATGCTCCGCGCCTCCCCGTTCGCCGTCCCGCTGGCCTCGGTCACCACGCCGCTCCGCGTCCTGCACGTGGAGGGCGACGACGTGGAGCACGCGATCGTCGCGCGCCTGATCGGCCGCGCGGCCGGTGCGGGGGTCGAGCTCCGCCGCGTGCGGACGGTCGCCGAGGCGCTGGCGGCGCTCCAGGAGGCGCCCGCCGACGTGCTGCTGCTGGACCTCGACGCGAAGGCCGACGGCCCGGGCGACGCGCTGGACGCCATGCTGCACCAGCGCATCGGCGTGCCCATCGTGGCGGTCGACGGCGACGCGGATCCGGGTGCGGCGGTGGACGTGATCGGCCGCGGCGCCGAAGACGTGCTGTCGAAGAACGAGCTCGACGCCTCGCGCCTGTGGAACGCCCTGGTGCACGCCTACACCCGCTGGCGGCGCACGCCGACGCCGTACCCGTCGCTGCCGTCGAGCGTGCGCCTCGCCCCGACGCGCGGCGCGGCGGCGCTCGCCGTCGGCACCACCATCGAGCGCTACACCGTGGAGGGGGTCATCGGGCGCGGCGGCATGGCCACCGTCTACCGCGTCCGCCACCGCACGCTCGGCTCCGAGCACGCCCTCAAGGTCGTGCGCGCCGGTAAGTCCGACGACGGGCGGCTGCTGCGCGAGGGCCAGGCCCAGGCCCGCCTGCGGCACCCGAACCTGGTCATGGCGACCGACGTGCTGCAGCTCGACGGCGGCATCGCGCTCGTGATGGAGTACGTCCAGGGCCCGACGCTGCTGCAGTGGCTGCGCCAGGGGCGCACCCCGGCGGCGCCGTGGCTCGACCTGTTCCGCGGCGTGGTGCGCGGGGTCCGCCACGCCCACGCGCACGGGCTCGTCCACCGCGACCTCAAGCCCGCCAACGTGCTGCTGCAGATCGCGAGCGAGCCCGTGCTGCCGAAGGTGACCGACTTCGGCATCGCGAAGGCGCTGACCCCCGCCCGGGAGCACGGCGAGCTCGAGGCCGACCTCACCGCCGAGCACAGCGCGCTCGGGACGCCGGGCTACATGGCGCCCGAGCAGGTCTGCGACGCGGCGGGCGTCGACCAGCGCGCGGACCTGTTCTCGCTCGGCTGCATCCTGTACGACCTCGCCTGCGGGCGCTCGGCGTTCCGCGGCAAGGACCGCAACGCCATCCTCGCGGCGGCGACGCGCGCGTCGTACCCGCGGCCCACCGACCACGCGCCGGACCTGCCGAAGGCGGTGGTCGAGGTGATCGACGGGCTGCTGGTCGTCGACCCGCGGCGGCGCATCCCGGACTGCGACACGCTGCTGTCCGCGCTCGACGGGGTGCGCATCGCCGGCGCGATGGAGTCCCCCGAGCCGCCGGGCGAGCGCTACACGCGCTGGCGCTCGACGGCGCAGACGGTGAGCGGGTAGCCCGCCGTCAGATGCGGAAGAGGAAGTTCACGAACTTGCCCACCGCGGTGGTGGGGATCTTCGGCCCGTCGTCGACCATGAGCACCACGCAGCGCTCGCCGTCGTCGATCCGCTGCCGGTGGGGCTCGGTCTCCTCGGCGCTGCGCCAGGTCACGTCGCCGCGCAGGTAGTGCCCGGTCTCGTCGGTGAAGCCGCCGGTGAGCACGAGCCCGCGCTCCTCGGCGGAGTGCTTGTGGTCGGGCACCGCCAGCCCGGGCGCGAGGGAGACGAGGCACACGGGCCGATCGGCGCGGGTCAGCGGCAGGTCGAAGCGCCAGACCCCGGGCGCGGCCCGGCGGAACGGCACCGAGGCGAGCGGCCCGGTGAGCTCCCGCAGCGGCATCGGGATGTCGCCCGGGCCGGCGGCCGGCGGCATGGCGCGGATGGGCTCGGGCGGCGCCGGCTCGTCGAGGCGGCCGAGCATCGCGGCCAGCGCGGCGTCGGTGTCGAAGCCGAGGGGCGGCCGTCCAGCGCGCGGGTCGGCGCCGAGGAACAGCGCGCTGCCGACGGTGTCGAGCCGGTCGACCACGCCGCGGCAGTGCGGACACAGCGCGAGGTGGGTCGCCACGAGCAGCGCCTGCGCCGGG
>JAWKRQ010000025.1:0-131346 GCA_041389545.1 Myxococcota bacterium
GACAGCATCGTCCCCACCGCGCCCAGCAGCCCCGCCCACGCCGGCGCCCCGAGCCCGAACGCCACCCAGAACCCCGCCGACGACGCCGTCAGCTCGGGCGCGGCCCGGCTGATCGGCACCAGCGCGAGCCCCACCGTCGCCACCCCGTCGATCGCGGCGTACAGCAGCAGCGGCCAGCCGAGCACCCCCAAGACCTTGCCCGTCAGCAGCTCCACCCGCCGCAGCGGCGCCAGCAGCAGGAACACGAGCGTCCCGCACTGCCGGTCGTGCAGCAGCGCGTGGCCCCCGCCCACGGCCACGACCCCGAGCAGCTGCGTGAACGCCAGGAACGCGAACCCGCCCAGCGCCCGCACCGCCAGCGCCGACGGCGCCACCGCCAGCAGCCGCGTCACGAGGTCCATCCCGAGCGCCTGCCCCTGCACCCGGTCGAGCGCCAACACCCCGAACCCCACGAGCCCCGCCACGACGGCGTACAGCACGGCCAGCGCCGCCAGCATCGCCGGCTGCCGCCCCTGCTCCCGCCACTCCCGCCGCGCCACGTGCAGCACCCGCGCCCACCCGGGCCGCAGCGCCGTCGCCACCTCGGCGGCCGGCGCCCCCGCCTCCTCCGCGGCGGGGAACAGCGCCAGCAGCGGGCTCGCCGGCGGCACGGCCCGCCGCCCCGCCCGCTCGCCGACCACCCGCCGGTCCAGCCCGACGACCCGGTCGCACACGTGCTCCGCGGCGTGCAGGTCGTGCGTCACCACCACCACGGCGGCCCCGGCGTCGGCCCGCGCCCGCACCACCTGGTGCAGCTGCCGCGCCGCCACGGGGTCGAGGTGGCTCGTCGGCTCGTCGAGCAGCAGCACGCGCGGCCCGAGCAGCAGCGCACGCGCGAGGCTCACCTTCTGGCGCGTCCCGCTGGACCAGGTGGCGACGCGCGCATCCATCAGCGCCGGCTCGACCCGCAACTCCGCGAGCACCGCGGCCGCCGCGGCGTCGATGGCCGTCGCCCCGTGCAGGCCGGCGAAGAACCGCAGGTTCTCCCAGCCCGTCAGCAGCGGGTACAGCCCCGGCTCGGCGGTGATCAGCCCGACCGCGCCGGTCCCCACGAGGTCCGCCGCCGGCACGCCGTCCACCGTCACCGCGCCCGCCGTCGGCCGCACCAGCCCGGCGAGCACCAGCAGCAGCGTGCTCTTGCCCCCGCCGTTCGGCCCCACCACCCCGACGACCTCGCCGGGCGCCACCTCGAGGTCCACCCCGGCGAGCACCTCGCGCTCGCCCCAGCGCCGCCCCACCCCGCGGGCGACGACCGTCACGACCCGAGCTGCGCCACGTACGCGTCGAGCGCCTCGAGCTCCGCCGTGAACGGGTCCTGCACGGGCGGGAAGCGGAACCCCGTCTTCGGATCGAGGTCGAACGCCGCCACCCGGAAGCTGATCGCGAACCGCTCCCGCTTCCACTGCGCCGCGCACATCATCTTCACGAACTTCTTCACGTGGACGGCGAACCCGCGCGGATCCCCGCCGTACCGGTCGGCGACGGCCGGCCACAGCGTGCGGAACATCTCGAGCGGCTCCTGCCCGCGCTGGACGAACTGGAACATCAGCTGGTCCAGCACCCAGAACGGCATCAGGTCGTCCTCGTCGGTCTGCTTGCGGTCGGCCGGCCGCAGCTCGGCCGTGGCCGGCACCTTCGCGACCTCCCGCAGCGACTGCAGGCCGTGGAACTCCGCCGCCCAGGCGAGCCACGCGATGACGAGCGACTTCGGCACGTCGGCGATGGGCGACAGGCCGCCGGAGGTGTCGCCGTCCATCGTGGTGTAGCCGACGGCGGCCTCGCTCTTGTTGCTGGTCGCCAGCAGCAGGAAGCGCCGCACGTTCGCCACCATCCAGATGAGCGAGCCGCGCAGCCGCGCCTGGACGTTCTGCAGCGGTACGTCGTGGGCCGGATCGCCCCACGACAGGTCGATGCCCAGCATCTGCTCGGCCAGCCCGACGTGGGTGTCGACCGCCGCCTGGATGTCGGCCTCGAAGTGCTCGGCCCCGAGCTCCTCGGCGAGCCCCCGCGCCGCGCCGCGCGTGTCGTCGCTGCTGTTCTCCGTGCCCATGTAGGCCGTGACGAGCTGCCGGTGCACCTGCGCGCGCACCGCCTCGGCGTCGAGCTCCGGGTGGGCGTAGCGCAGGGCCCGGGCCACGAGCAGCGCCACCATCGCGCTGTCGCGCCCGCCCGACAGCGCCACCACGAAGCCGCCGATGCCGCACTTGCGCTGGTACTCGCGCAGGCCCATGGCCAGCGACAGCTCGAGCTCGACGTGGGGCAGGTCGCCGTACCGCAGGGGGCGCGGGACGAGGCCCCGCTCGTGCAGCCAGCCGAGCGACGGGTCGGGCGGCAGGTCGGTGGTGCCCGCGAGCCAGTACGGCGGCTCGGACGGGGCGACGAGCGGCGTCGAGAAGTCGCCTTCGATGCGGATCACGCGCGGAACCGGCCCGAGGTCGCCCCGCAGCAGCCCCTCGACCTGCTGCCGCCAGCTCCCCTCCTCGACCCGCGTGCGCTCGAGGCCCGCGAGGTCGACCACGCAGTCGACGACCTCCACCTCGCGGTCGAACAGGAAGCGCCGCCCCTCGGCGAGGATGCCGCCGTCCATCCCCACGAACACGCTGCCGTCGAACACGAGCCGGGTGGCGTCGCAGCCGAGCAGCGAGGTGTAGAGGTAGACCACGTGGTCTTCGCGGCTGATCTGCGACACCATCTGGCGCCGCACGGCGTGCTTCCCGAGCGTGAACCAGCTGGCCGACGGGTTCGCCACGATGTGCGCGCCGCCCAGTGCGTAGATGCTGCCCGGGCGGATGCCCTTCCACCCGTCCTCGCAGACCTCGACCCCGAACCGGCCGATGCCCGGCGCCTCGAACAGCACCGCCCCGATGGGGACCTCGACCCGAGCGACTCGGCCTGCTCGACGTGGCCCCGCGGCCAGCCCGAGAACCAGCGGTTCTCGTACTGCACGTCGCCGATCGCCAGGTTCTCCTTGGGGACCATGCCCACGAGCCGCCCGTCCGCGCAGACGGCGACGCAGTTGTAGAGCACGTCGCGGTGGCGGAACGGCAGGCCGACGAGCACGACCATCCCCGCCGTCTCGGGGAGCAGGTCGTGGAGCACCACCTCGCTGCGGTCGACGGTGCCCCGCATCATCAGGCGGTCGCCGAGCGAGTAACCGGGGACGCACATCTCGGGCAGCACCAGCAGCCGCGCGCCGCGCCGGCGGGCCTCGGCGACGGCCTCGCGGATGCGCCGCGCGTTGCCGGCCCAGTCGCCGACGGTCTGGTTGAGCGACGCCGCCGCGACTGGGCGGCGAGGGGGCCTCGGACATGCAGGGTTCCTCGGGATACCCACTAGCCCGGCGATCCGGGGGACGACATGCGCTGGCTCATCCCGACGGTCGCGACGCTCGCGGCGATCGCGCCCGCCTGCCGGCCGCCGGCCGACGTCCTCGACGAGGTGGACCCGGTGGATGCCCTGCACGACGCCACCTGCCCTCACCGCCATCGGCGCCCGCCAGGTGGCCACCCCCGGCGAGGTGCAGGCGCGCGAGTCGTCGTCGCCGGCTGCGCGAGGCGGGCTGGACGTGGTCGCCGAGCCGTTCGTGTTCGACGCCTGGCGGCCCGGCACCGCCGACCTCGACGGCGTCCCGGTCGAGGCGCTGTCCCCCACCGGCGACGCCGACCTCGTCGCGGCCCTCGCCGGGCCCGACGAGGACTTCCGCGGCAGGGCGCTCGTCCTCGGCGACGACGCCGGCAGCCGCGCCGACGCCCTGTTCACCGCCCTCGGCGGCGGCGCGGCCGCGCTGATCCGGGTCACCGAGGCCGTCGACGACGACGGCAGCCCGCTCGTGGAGGTCGGGCACCTCATCGACGGGGTGCAGCTGCCCGCCGTGGCCGTCGACCACGCCACGGGCGAGGCCCTGCGCGCGCGCTTCGGCCAGGACGTGCACCTGCGCGTGGCGCCCGACCCCGCCCCCGGCCACCGCAGCGACAACCTGGTGGCGCGGATCCCGGGGACGGGGTCCCGGCCGGGCCGCGTCTGGGTCGTCGCGCACTACGACTCGTGGCACGGCGCCGAGATGGCCTTCGACAACGCCCTCGCGCCGCCGCCTGACCCGGCTCGCCGCCCGCGCCGCGGCGCAGCCCCCGCCCGACCGCGACGAGGTCGTGTTCCTGGCCACCAGCGCCGAGGAGCAGGGCCTGCAGGGCGCGCTCGCGTTCGCCGCCGCCCACGAGGCCGAGATCTCCGTCGACGACCTGGTGGTGGTGCTCGACGTGGTCTGGTCGGGCGCGGGCCAGCTGCTGGCGCAGGCCACCACGCAGGCGCTGCCGCGACGAGGCCGGCGACGCCGCGCGCGAGGCCGGCCTCGACCCCGCCGACGGCGGCGACCCGGGCTTCGGCTCCGACCACGTCCCTGGCCCGCGGGGCCGAGGCCGTGATGGGGCGGTGGCCCGACCCACTACCACACCGTCGCCGACACGCTCGACCAGCTCGACCTCGAGGCCGCCGAGCGCGCCGTGGAGGCCCAGTGGACGGTCCTCGCGGCGCACGCCGGCTGGGGCCCGTGAACCCGCTGCGCCGCTGGCCCGGCGGGTGCGCGCCGACCGCCGGATCACCCGCTGGCTCGGCCCGCGGCACCGCGCAGCCGCTCCCCGCATCGAGCTCGACATCACCTGGGCCTGCGACCTGCGCTGCTTCCACTGCAACCGCAGCTGCGAGCAGGCGCCCACCGGCGCCTCCATGACCGTGGCGCAGGTGCGCGCCTTCGTGGACGACAGCCTCGCCCGGGGCAAGCGCTGGGAGCGCATCCGCGTGCTCGGCGGGGAGCCCACGCTCCACCCGCAGCTCCACGCCATCCTGGCGGAGCTCCTCCGCTACCGCGCCGCGGTCCCCGAGGTCGTCGTCGAGATCGCGACCCACGGCGCCACGGAGCGGGCGCGCGCCGTCCTGCAGACCCTGCCTCCTGGCGTCGCCGTCGACGACTCGCACAAGGTGGGCCCCGAGCAGGGCGCCTTCGACGCGTTCAACCGCGCGCCGGCCGACGATCCGCGCCACCGCCGCTCCGACTTCCGCAGCGGCTGCGGCGTGACCGAGCACTGCGGGATCGGGCTCGGCCCGCGCGGGTACTACCCCTGCGCCGTCGCCGGCGGCATCGACCGGGTGGTCGGCCTCGACCGCGCGCGCGCCGCCCTGCCCGACGACGACGACGACCTGCACGACCAGCTCGCCGCGTTCTGCCGGCGCTGCGGGCACTTCGATCCGGAGCCGGTGGCGCCGGGGCGCCGATCGCGTTCTGCAACGTGGGTCGCCGCCTACGCCCGGTGGGCGGCCGAGCTCCGGAGACGCTGATGTCCGCCCGCGAGCTCGTGGTGCTCGGCACCGCGAGCCAAGTCCCGACGCGCTACCGCAACCACAACGGGTACCTGCTGCTGTGGGACGGGCAGGGCTTCCTGTTCGACCCCGGCGAGGGCACGCAGCGCCAGATGGTCACCTTCGGGGTCAGCGCCACGCAGATCACCGCCATCTGCGTGTCGCACTTCCACGGCGACCACTGTCTCGGGCTGCCCGGCGTGATCCAGCGCATCTCGCTCGACCGCGTCCCCCACCGGGTGCCCGTCTACTACCCGGCCTCGGGCCAGAAGTACCTCGATCGCCTTCGCCACGCCTCGATCTTCGACGACCAGTCCGACATCGAGCCCCGACCGCTGCGCACCCCGGGGGTCCAGTCCGACGGAAACCCGGCGATCACCGCCCTTCCTCTCCAGCACACCGCAGAAAGTTGGGGGTACCGGATCCAAGAGCCCGATCGCGTGCACTGTCTCCCTGAGCGGTTGCGTGCGGCGGGTGTGCAGGGTCGAGCGGTCGGGGAGCTGGTGCGGACGGGCAGCGTGGCGGTCGACGGGCGGTTGGTGCGGCTCGAAGAGGTGAGCGAGCGGAAGAAGGGGGGCTCGGTCGCGTTCGTGATGGACACCCGGCGCTGCGACGCCGCGGTGGCGCTGGCCGAGGGGGTGGACCTGCTGATCGCGGAGTCCACCTATCTGGCGTCAGAACAGCGGGAAGCGCGGGAACGAGGACACATGACGGCCGGCGACGCGGCGAGGGTGGCGGTGGAGGCGGGCGCGAAGAAGCTCGTCCTGACGCACTTCAGCCAGCGTCACCCGTCCACCCGCCCGTTCCTCGACGAGGCGGGGGCGATCCACGGTGACGTGGTGGCCGCAGTGGACGGCACCAGAGTGGATCTGCGCCAAATCGCACGCCCAGTGGGAGATCACCCCGTCTGAGGCGCCCGGCGACGGGCCAGCCAGGGGGGAGTGCAAGTTTCCCGTGGCGCCGCCGTTGGGGTCGCGCTACTGTTGCGACGGCTCGGATGGCCGCATGGCCCCTGCGCCCGCGAACGTAGCGCTCGCGCCACTGATCCCCAGTGTCACGAGCGTTCACCTTCCAGAAGTCCACGAGTCTGGGACCCGCACGAGAGACCGCACCATGAACTTCAAGACGCAGCTCGTCATCGCCACCCTGATCCTGCTGGGCGGCTGTCCGATCCCGCCGCTCACCACGACGACGAAGACGGACATCCCGCAGACCGACAGCACGACCACATTGCAGCCGACACGACGACCGACGAGGACACCAGGAGGCTGAGCCCGGCTTCCGGCTGGTCTTCCGTCTGGCGTGTCCACGCCTGATCGGAGTCACGTGAAGCGCCAGAGCCGACATCCCCACGTGGGGTGTCGGCTCTTGGTGTTGGATCCCTCGCGAACGCCCTGGGGCGAACACGTCGTCACGAGTCGGTGACGTTCGGCGAACGTCGGCCGGTTCTCGGCCATGATGGGTGTTGCAGCCCCCGGACTGCCACCCGCACCGCCCTCAACTTCGTGTACGCTGGTCCCAGGACCTGCCGCAGGGATGTCCAATGCGCCGCAATTGCTCGTCATCGCGCTCGCTGTCGCCGCCGCCATGGCGCGATCCCTCGCTCATCGTCGCAAGATGACACGATCCCGACGGTCGACGGCACCGACGATCCCACGACGAGCGATGCCGACACGAACGGACTCAATCGACTCGGACTCGACTCGGTGCCGACTCCGGCAGCACCGGCAATCGACTACCTCGACCACGTCGTCGAGCTCCGGCAGCTACCGAGCGGGTCGTCGTCGGCGAGGCAGCTCGGGCTCTTCGGGCTCGTCCGGCAGCTCGGGCTCCTCCGGCAGCAGCTCGGGCTCCTCCGGCAGCTCCGGGTCGTCCGGCAGCTCGTCGTCGTCCGGCTCGTCGTCGGGCAGCTCGTCCTCGGGCAGCTCGTCCTCGTCGGGCTCCAGCGGCTCGTCCTCGTCGGGCTCCAGCGGCTCGTCCTCGTCGGGCTCCAGCGGCTCGTCCTCGTCCGGCGGCTCCTCCGGCAGCAGCAGCAGCGGCGGCTCCTCCGGCAGCAGCAGCAGCGGCTCCTCCGGCAGCAGCAGCAGCGGCTCCTCCGGCAGCAGCAGCAGCGGCTCCGCGGGCTGATCGCCGCCCAACGGGCGTGTTAAAGCCGCAGCCACGATCGCCAGGGCCCACCGGGTCGTCGGCGGATCGGCTACGTTGCGGCGACACGCCGTCGTCCATCAGGGGAATCAGGATGTCGAACGCGCCCGCCCTCGCCCTCGCCCTCGCCGCCCTCGCGGTGGGCGGCTGCACCGGGCAGACGGCCACCGAGTGCTCCGAGGCCGACAAGGTCACGGTCTACGCCGACAGCGACAAGGATGGCTACGGCGCGCCCGGCACCGAGAAGCTCGTCTGCCCGCCGACCGACGGCGAGGGCAACCCGACCGGCGCCGTCCCCCGCGGCTACTCGTCCAACGACGACGACTGCGACGACTTCCGCTCCGAGGTCAACCCGGGCGCCAACGAGGCGTGCGACGGCCTCGACAACGACTGCGACGGCGACGCCGACGAGGGTCTGCGCGAGATCGTGTTCTACCTCGACGGCGACGGCGACGGCTTCGGCGACGCCGACCTCACGCTGTCGATCGCGTCGTGCGGCGCGCCGGTGGGCTACGTCGACAACCCCGACGACTGCGACGACGGCAACGCGGCGATCAACCCCGACGCGCAGGAGGTGTGCGACAACGACGTCGACAACGACTGCGACGGGCGGGCCGACGACGCCGATCCCGAGGTCGACCTGTCGACCGGCACCACCTTCTACCTCGACGCCGACGGCGACTCCTACGGCGGCGACTCCGACACGCAGGTGCACTGCGGCAGCCCGGGCGCGGCGTACGTCCTGAACGACGACGACTGCAACGACGACGACAACCGGGTGAACCCCTCGATCACCGAGGTGTGCAACCGGGTCGACGACGACTGCGACAACCTCATCGACGACTCCGATCCCGACATCGACCCGGAGACGCAGTCGCTGTGGTACGCCGACAGCGACGACGACGGGTACGGTGACCCCGACAACACCACCCTCGCCTGCTTCCAGCCCTGGTTCTACGTCGACAACCCCGACGACTGCGACGACGAGCAGCCGCTGCTCGGCCTGCCGGCCCCCTGGCTGCGCGATCAGGACGGCGACGGCTTCGGCGCCGGCGCGCCGAGCGCCGCCTCGTGCACCCCGCCGGGCGGCGACTACGTGCTGGCCGCGCTCGGCGTCGACTGCAACGACAGCCAGATCCTGATCAACCCGCTCGGGAACGAGATCTGCAACGGGGTCGACGACGACTGCGACGCGCTGACCGACGACGCCGACCCGAGCCTCGACGAGCTGCTGGCCAACCACTACTACCGCGACGCCGACAACGACACGTTCGGGAACCCCGACAACGAGGTCGTGGGCTGCAGCCCGCCCGTGGGCTACGTCGCCGACGACCAGGACTGCAACGACGCCGCCGCGGCCGTCAACCCCGACGCCCCGGAGGTCTGCGACGGCGGCGACAACAACTGCAACGACCTGATCGACGACCAGGATCCGCTGGTCGACCTCGGCAGCGCCGGCACCTGGTGGGCCGACTTCGACAACGACGGCTTCGGCGACCCGAGCATCTCCACCGTCGCCTGCACCGCGCCCCAGTTCTACGTCGACAACGGGCTCGACTGCGACGACACCGACGACCAGCAGCTCCTGCTCGGCCCGTGGGTGTTCGACAACGACGACGACGGCGTGGGCGCCGGCGTCCCGTCCGCCGACAGCTGCACCGCCCCGAGCGCCGGCTGGGTCCCGACGTACTACGGCGACGACTGCGACAACAACGACCCCACGCGCTTCCCGGGCAACGTCGAGATCTGCAGCAACGGGAACGACGAGGACTGCGACGGCGTCGACCCGTCCTGCTTCTGGCTGCGCACGCGGCCGGCGGCCGACGTGGCGCGGGAGCTGCGCACCTGGTGACCGCCCCTCCCGCGGGGGTATGATCGGGGAGGATGACACAGAAGCTGGTGTACGACGGCCTGCAGGCGTGCCCGTACCTCCCCGGTCGGGTCGCGAGGATGCCGCTGTATCGCCAGCTCCGCCGCCTCACGCTCGACGAGACCGACGCCCGGCTCGCGAGCGCCGAGCGCCGCGTCGGCACCTGCCTGTACCAGACGGCGTGCCCCACCTGCCGGGCCTGTGAGGGCATCCGGGTGCCGGTGCGCGACTTCGAGCCGTCGAAGTCGCAGCGGCGCGTGCTGAAGCGCTGGGCGGGGCACGGGCGGGTCGAGGTCGGCCCCACGACGCTGACCGCCGACAAGCTCGCCCTGTTCAACCGCCACAAGCACGAGCGCGGCCTCGTGGCCGAGGAGGACGGCGAGATGAGCCCCCTCGGCTACGCGAGCTGGCTCGTGCAGAGCTGCATGCTCACCGTCGAGATGCGCTACTACTTCGACGAGCGGCTCGTCGGCGTGGGCATCGTGGACCTCGGGCGGCGGGCGGCGAGCTCGGTGTACTTCTACTTCGACCCCGACGAGGCGGCGCTGTCGCCGGGGGTGTACTCGGCGCTGCAGGAGATCGCGCTGTGCCGCCGGACCGGCCGGGAGCACCTCTACCTCGGCCTGTACGTCGAGGACTGCCGCCACCTGTCGTACAAGGCCGGCTACCGGCCCCACGAGCGGCGGGTCGACGGCGCCTGGATCAGGGACTGAGCGCGTCGACCACGGCGCGGGTGACGCCGCGGTCGAAGGTGAGCCACTGGTGGTTGAGCGGGCCGACGGCGCCGTCGAGCACGCGGTTGTCGGCGCCGGGGTAGGCGCAGCGCCCCGGCGGGCTGACGGGATCGCCGCGCAGCGAGACGGTGGTGAGGCGCGCGCCGTCGGGCAGCGGCTGGACGAGCTCGTCGAGGAGGGCGGCGCCGGGGAGGAGCTGCCAGATGCCGCGGGAGCAGGCCCACAGCCACGGCAGCCCCGCCACGGCGGCCCAGCTGCCGCGGAAGGGCGCGCCCACGGCGACGAGGGAGGCCGTGCGCGCCCAGCCCTCGCGGTGGTGGGCCCACCACAGCGCGATGATGCCGCCCTGCGACACGCCCACGAGGCTCACGCGCTCGGCGCCGGTGCGGTAGCGGACCTTGTCGACGGTGGCGTCGAGCTCGCCGGCGAGCTGGCGGACGTCCTGCACGGCGAGCAGGCCGAGCTCGGCGGGGAACACCTGGTGGCCCGCGCGCTCGAGGCGCCAGCGCATGCCGAGCATGAGCTGCGGGGTGGCGAGGAACCCGTGGACCAGCACGACGGGAGGGCGCATGCGCTGGCTTACCCCGGCCCCCCGGTTACCTCCACCGGATGTCCGACGACCGCTGCGCGCCGCTGCGCGCCCACCTCGCCGCCAAGCCCACCGACCGCTTCGCGCGCTATGCGCTGGCGCTGGAGCTCGCGAAGCTCGGGCGCCCCGACGAGGCGCTGGCCGAGCTCGACACGCTGCTGCAGCACCACCCGCAGAGCGGGGCCGGGCACTACCAGCGGGGGCTGATCCTGCAGGCGGCGGGGCGGCGCGAGGCGGCGCGGGAGGCCTGGGAGGCGGGCCTGGCGGCGCTGTCGGGGGTGCGGGACCCGGAGGCGCGGCGCTCGCACCGGGAGATCGAGCTGGCGCTCGATGCGCTCGAGGACGCGGACGAGTGACCACCGACGGCCACGTCGACGCGATCCTCGAGCAGACCCAGTGGGACCTGTTCTGGGCGCCCCCGACACCGTCGTGGTCGACCGCCCGAGCTCCTCGCGCTCGCGCACCCCTCCGGCCGGCCGGAGCCAACGTCGTCGTGCGCGACGCGCGGTGAGCGCCTTCGAGCCTCTGATCGACGAGGTCGTCGCGCTGCACCCGGGGCGGTCGCGCTGGCTCGTGGTCCCCGGCAGCGCCACCGGCCTGCCCGCAGCGCTGGCCGCCCGCGGCTACACGGCCGACTTCGAGGCCTGGGGCTGCGCCGCCGCGGTCGACGGCTGGGCGCCCCTGCGCCCGTCACCGGCTGGGACGCGGCGCCGGTGCGCGTCCGCGCCGATCTCGTCGACTGGACCGCGATCAATTCGGCCTCGTTCGGCCGCGACCCCGGCACCATCGACGTCGACGCCGAGCTCGCGGCCTGCACGGCGCCGGACCGGCGCGTCCACCGGTTCCTGGTGCGCGACGCCGACGGGCGCGCCGTCGCTGCCGGGGCTCAACGCCTTCCCGGCCCTGTCGTTCGGCTTCCTCTGGGCCGGCGGCACCCTGCCCGACGCCCGCGGCCGCCTGCCTACACGGCGCTGCTGGCGGTGCGCATCGCCGCCGCGCGGGCGCTGGGCCTGCGCCGGGTCGGGCTGTACGCCCGGACCGACACGTCGTGGCCCATCGTGGCGCGGCAGGGCTTCGTCCGCGCCGGGCCCATGGCCTACTGGACGCGCGGCGGGTGACCGAGGAGGCGGTCCAGGGCGTCGTGCAGGGCGTCGGGGTCCACGAAGGCGAGGTACAGCGTCCACATCGACACGGTGAAGGTGTAGACGGGGATCAGCGCGTAGAACACGCCGTGCAGGAGCAGGCCGGCCGGGATGAGCACGCGGCGCAGGCGCGGCACCCACAAGCCGAACGCCAGCGTGTACTCGAGCAGCACCACCAGCGTGCCGGCGACGCCGAAGCCCAGCCCGGCGCCGGTGGGCGGCGACCAGTCGCTGCCGGTGTAGAGCTCGACGAAGATCTGCTCCAGCCGCTGGCCCGACAGGAAGGCCCAGGTGGTCTTGTCGAAGGCGCTCCAGAAGTAGAGGCTCGACACGAGCAGGCCGAGCAGCGTGACCCCCCACAGCGGCCCGCGCTCGGGCGGCGGCGGCTGGCCGGCGGCCTCGGCAGCGCGGACGGCGCGCCAGCGATCGAGCGACAGGCTGCGCCCGCACGGCGTGAAGGCCAGGAACACCGCGGCGTTGGCGAGCATCGTGGTGTGGTGGTGCGCCCAGTCCTCGAGGCCGCCGTAGACGCCGAAGCCGAAGACGATGGTGCAGACCAGGCCCGCGAACGCCCACTTGGCGACCTCGGTGTACAGCCCCACCGCCATCCAGGCGGTGATCGTGAAGAACGCGACGGTGAGGGCCAGGCGCGGCGCCGACAGGTCGCGCAGCAGCAGCACCTCGTTGGCCCAGCGCGACCAGACCACGAACACCAGCAGGATCCGCATCAGCGCGACCGCGCGCGTGCTCCCCTCGCGCAGCAGGATCCGGTCGAGCACGCTCACAGGCCCGCCCCGGGGATGCACAGCTGATCGTCGGGCTGGAAGACGGACCGCCAGGGCCCGCCGCCGCGCGTGGCGCAGCGGGCCTCGACCCGGACGTCGGCGCCGAGCGTGCGGCACAGGCGCCGCGCGGCGTCCTGCACCTCGCGCTGGGTGCGCAGGAACCGGCGCGGCGCGGGCTCGGCCGCCTGGCGGTCGAGCGGGGCGAGCGCACCGTCGGCGGTGCGCACGAACCAGGCGGTCGCGCACACCTTGCTCCCCACGCTGCCGTACATCTCCCACGACATCGTGGTGGGCGGCGCGCGGCGGTGGAGGAGCTGCTGGTAGACGGAGCCCACCTGCAGGTGGACCGCGGCGAGCACGAACACCACCACACGGAGGAAGGGCGCGCGCTCGCCGGGAGGCACCTCAGTCCTCGAGGTCTTCGCCCTCGGCGCCCTCGGGCTCGGCACCCTCGACGGGCTCGCCCTCGGCCGGGGCCTCGGCGGCGTCGCCCTCGGTCGGCGCGGTGCGCGGCGCGACGAAGGAGACGGTGAGGACGACGTTGTCCTGCACGAGGTCGTCGGGCTTGCCGGGGTACGTCACGCCGAAGTCCTGCCGGTCGATGACGAACTCGGTCTTCGCGGTGACCTCCTCGGGCTTGACCTCGAAGGTCGCCGGGAACGACACGCGGATGGTCTTGCCGTGGACCATCAGGTCGCCGGTGACGGTGTGGGTGCCGCCCTCGGCGCCGGGCTTCACGTCGGTCGAGACGAAGGTGGCGACGGGCCACTTCGCGACGTCGAGGAAGTCCTCGGTCTTGAGGTGCTCGGTGAGCTTCGGCACGTCGGCCTCGAGGCTCGCCACGTCGGCCACGAAGGCCACGCCGGTCACGTCGTCGCCCTCGGTCGAGATCGCACCGTCGAACTTGTGGATCTTGATGGGGTGCTTCGCGGTGATCTTGGCGCCGAGCGCGTCGATCGAGCTCTTGTCGACGGCGACGCGCTGGACGTTGCCGGACAGCGCGGGGACCTCGAAGGTCGTGCTCGGCGCGGCGGCGGGCTGCTCCGCGTCGGCCGCGGCGTCGGGCTCGGCCTGCTCGGTCGGGGGGTTCTCGTCGACGATCTCGGCCTTCGGCTTGCCTTCGCCCACATCGGTGGTGCAGGCCGCCAGGGCGATCCACAGCAGGGTCATGCTTCCTCCAGAACCCGCCCTGCGTATTGTCGGTCGGCTGGTCGGCGCCACCCGTTACTTGCGGGCGAGGTCCTTTACCAGGCGGCTGGGGAACCGCGGCGCGACGACCTCGCCGCCGAGCGCCTCCTGCAGGCGCGCCGCCTCGGCGGCCACCGCAGCGGCGTCGGCCGCCGGATCGAGCAGGCGCACGCGGACCTCGCCGTCGGGCGCGCAGGCCCAGCCGCCCACGACCCGGCCGTCGACCCAGACGGTGGGGGCGACGTTGCCGCTGCCGTCCCACAGGTCCTTCCAGGCGGGGTCGAGGAAGGCGCTGCGGTCCTGCACGGCCATCGCCGACGGGTCGAGCGCCGGGCAGCGCCACTCCCAGCGGCTCGGACGGCGGCTCCAGCGCCGGCGCCGCGGGCCAGCCTGCGCAGGGGCCCGGCCAGCCAGTCGACCTCGACCTCGGCGAGGTCGCCGCCGCCGCGCGCGGCGGCGGCCTTTGTCGTCGCGCTTCGGCAGGCCCGACCACCAGGCGGCGTCGGCGGTGGCGGGGCCGAAGGCGTGCAGCCAGTGCAGCAGGATCACGGGTAGGTCTTCCTGTCGGGCGGGAGCGGGCGGCGCTGCGCAGCCAGCAGGTCGACGCGCTCAGGTGGAGCTGTTGCGTCGCCACCCGCCGAGCGGCCGGGCGCGCACGACCAGGCCCTCGTGGCCCATGGCCTCGAGCACGTGGCGGTTCAGCGGGACCATGCCGCCGTAGGGCTTGTCGGCGTTGCGGGCGACGCGGCGGGCGAGGTCGGGCACGCGCTCGGCGAGCGCGTCCGACGGCAGGTCCTCGTCGGTGAGCGCGTCGAGCACCTGCTCGGCGAGGCGGCGGTAGGCCGCTTCGGCGTCGCCGGCGTCGACCAGGCCGGCGTCGACGAGCAGCTGGTCGAGCAGGCGGCGCTGCGGGCCGTACAGCCGCGCCTTCGCCACGCCGAGGGCCGCGGGCACCTCCTCCGCCGGGACGACGTGCAGCGTGCGGCGCATCGCCAGCACCTGGACGACCGAGCGGTCCTCGTGGGCGGCCTGGACGTCGGCGGCGACGGCGTCGATGGGGCGGACCGGGGTCCGGGCCCAGACGGCGAGGTGCACGGTGGCCGGATCGGTGCCGTGCAGCGCGGCGACGGCGTCGATGACGTCGTGCGGGGTGGCGGCGGTGCGGTCGAGCGCGGCGCGGCGCGCGCGGAAGCGGAGGACGTCGACGGGTCTGAGCGTCATGCGCCGTCCTATCGCGCGCGGAACTGCGCTAGGTTGATCCGCGACGGAGGTCGATTGACGGACACTCCCGCGCCGGCGGTCCCCCCGCGTCGGCGCCGCGGGCTTCGCATCCTCGGTGCCCTGGTGGTCGCGCTCGTGGCCGTGATCGGCGTCGGGTGCGCCGGCATGGTGCGCTGCTACCGCAGCGGGCTGCACGTCGACCAGGCCGAGCGCGAGGTCCGCGACGTGACCCAGCTCGTGCGCATCCACCCCGACCAGGTCGCGCACCCGCACACCACCGGCGAGGTGCAGGCGCTCGTCCGCGCCCACGACGGCCCCATCTCCATCGGCGGCGGGCGGTTCAGCCAGGGCGGCCAGGTCGGGGTCGACGGCACCCTGTTCCTCGACATGCGCGAGATGGACGACGTGCTCGACCTCGACGTGGCGAACCGCGTCGTCCGGGTCGAGGCCGGCGCCACCTGGCGCACGCTGCAGGACGCCCTCGACCCCCACGACCTGTCGCTCGAGATCATGCAGTCGTACGCCAACTTCACCGTCGGCGGCTCGCTGTCGGTGAACGGCCACGGCCGCTACGTCAACGAGGGGCCGCTGGTGCGCAGCGTCCGCTCCCTCGACCTCGTCACCGCCAGCGGCGAGCGCCTCCACGCCTCGCGCACCGAGCGGCCCGACGTGTTCTTCGGCGCCATCGGCGGGTACGGCGGGCTCGGCGTCATCACCGAGGTCGAGCTCGACCTCGCGCCGAACGAGCCCGTGGCCCGGGAGGTCGAGCGGATGCCGGCGTCGGCGTTCCCGGCCTGGTTCGACGAGAACGTCCGCGGCTCCGACCGCGCCGTCTTCTTCAACGCCGACCTGTACGCGCCCGACTTCGACGACCTCGTCTCCATCACGTTCGAGCGCACCGACGAGCCCGTGACCGTCGCCGACCGGCTCCAGCCCCGCGGCGGCTCCACGGCCAAGGACCGCTTCGCCTACTGGTGGGTCTCCGAGGCGCCGCTGGGCAAGCAGGCCCGCCGCGACGTCATCGACCGCATGCGGCTCGCCGACCGCGAGGTCGTCTGGCGCAACTACGAGGCGAGCTACGACGCCTACGGCCTCGAGCCCGGCTCCCGCGACAAGAGCACCTACGTGCTGCAGGAGTACTTCGTCCCGGTGGAGCGCTTCGAGGGCTTCCGGGCGAAGATGGCCGAGATCTTCACGCGGTACGGCGTCAACGTCCTCAACGTCTCGATCCGCCACGCCGCCGCCGACCCCGACACGCTGCTCACCTGGGCGCCGCGTGAGTGCTTCGCGTTCGTCGTCTACTACAAGCAGCAGACCGACGAGGCGGCCCGCACCGAGGTCGGCGTGTGGACGCGCGAGCTCGTCGACGCGGTGATCGCCGAGGAGGGCACCTACTACCTGCCCTACCAGATCCTGGCGACCGAGGAGCAGTTCCACCGGGCGTACCCCGGCGCCGACCGGTTCTTCGCGCTGAAGATGACGCTCGATCCGGAGTATCGGTTCCGCAACCGGCTCTGGGACACCTACCTGCCGCCCGCGCGGGCGCTGGCCGCCGAGGCGCGCGACCGGACGCTGCGGGAGGCGCTGCACGCGCGCCCCGACTACCTCCGCCCCGAGGACCAGACGTTCCTCACGCTGCCCGAGTGGTACATCGTCTACAGCGGCGACGAGCTCGGCGCCCACCTGAGCGACGGCGGGACGCCCAGCGGCTTCCCGTTCGCCTCGAGCGTCTGCCAGTTCTGCCGCATCTACGGCGCCGTCACCGCCGCCACGCGCGACCGCTACCCCGCCAACCGCGGCTACCACGCCATGATCTGGGTCATCGGCGCGAGCTACGCCGCGGAGTACGCGGTCAAGGGTGCCTGGGAGGCGACGGTCGGGCGGATCACCGAGTGGATGGGCGCCCCGGCGCCGCAGGACACGTTCTACGCCGGGTACGCCACCGACTACGGCGCCTTCATGCACCACACGCCGTGGTACGCCTTCCCGTTCGCCGAGCGGCGGAAGCAGCTGCCGGGCGGCGGCGGGGTGCGGGGGCTGGAGCGGCGCCTGGCCTACGGCGGCGAGCTCACCGCGAAGTCGTGGTGGGGCTGGGCCATGGGCGGCGCGAGCCAGTCGGCCTACGGCGCGGAGACGGAGAAGATCCGCGCCTGGGTGCGGGCGCCCGACGGCGTGGACCTCGCGGCCGTGCCGGGGGTGCTCGAGGTCGAGGATCTCGGCGGGGGCGCGTCGCTCGTCACGGTGCAGCGCTACGAGCCCTTCACGGCCGCGATCCAGGCGCTGGTGGCCCAGGGGGTCGACATCGTGGAGATCGCCGGGTGCGAGCGGCTGGTGGTCCAGGTCGTGGCGCCGATCGACCCGGCGGGGGCGCCGTGGTCGGGGACGATGTGGGGCGACGTGGTCGTGGCGTGGCCCATCCTGACCCGCCCCGGGGAGCAGCGCGTGGCGCTGGAGGTGCCCGTGCGGCGGCTCGACGAGGTGCTCCCGGCGCTGGAGGCGGCGGGCGGGCGCATCGAACACCTGTACGACTACTAGGAGGGAGGCATGGTCGACCGGAGGGCCCTGCTGCAGGGCTTCGCGAGCCTGCTCGCGCTGTGGGCGGCGCCGGCGCGCGCCGAGGCGGCCTCGTCGTTCCACCGGGTGTACGACGACGTGGCGCTGCGGGACCGGTTCTTCCTGTTCCTGCAGAACGTGTTCCACCTGTACCCCGAGGCCGAGTTCCACCAGGCCATCATCGAGATCACCGCGCAGCACGCCGACGACCACGCCATCTACGAGGCGCTCCAGGCGCGGCTGCAGCGGATCGCGCCGCTCGGCTCGGCGCTGACCTATGCGCTGCCGGCGCTGAACAAGCAGAAGGCCGAGATGGCGCGCCAGGCCGCGGCGCTGCTCACCGGGCCCGGGAAGCCCACCCGCTACGACGGCTACGTCGAGATCGGCTCCACCGGCCGCTACGTCGACCCGCTGCGCAAGGCGGCGCCGATCACGGGCAAGGTCACGCTCGTGAACGACATCGCGCCCGGCTACGGCCCCGTCGACCTGCTGGAGCGCGGGCGCGTGCGCAAGGTCGGGCGGTTCGTCCCGCTCGGGGACTACGACCCCGTGCCGGCCGAGGTCCTGCCCGACGGCAGCGTCGACCTCGTGTCGAGCTTCATCGGCTTCCACCACTGCCCCGCGGACCGGCTCGAGGGCTTCGTCGCCAGCGTCCACCGGGTGCTGCGGCCCGGCGGGCGGCTGCTCCTGCGCGAGCACGACGTGGGCGACGGCACCATGGACACCTTCGTCGCCCTGGCGCACGATGTGTTCAACGCCGGGGTCGAGGTGAGCTGGACCGACAACGCGCAGCAGGTGCGGGGCTTCCGCTCCGTGGCCGACTGGACCGCGACCCTGGAGGGCTGGGGTTTCCGCCGCGAGGACGGCGCCGAGCTCCAGGACCACGACCCCACCGACAACACGCTCGTGTCCTTCGTGCGCGCGTAGGAGCTCCCGATGGCCGTCCACGTCTCCGGCATGTCCGGCAACGAGATCTGGTGTCTGCAGCAGCAGCGGTACAGCCCCGGCGAGCTCGTCGTCGGCAACTCCGTCGTGTCGCTCGGGCTCGTGGGCGGACTCGTCGCTGGCGTGCGCGGGGTGACGGGCGGGGAGCTCGGCAACGTCACGCAGCTCATCAGCGAGGGGCGCCACCTGGCGATCGAGCGGATGGTCAAGGAGGCCCGCGACACGCAGGCGCGCGGCGTCACCAGCGTGGTCAGCGAGCTGCGGAGCTTCTCGGGCTACATCGAGTTCCTGTCGCAGGGCACCGCGCTGATGGGCGAGGGGGCGGCGCCGGAGGTGCCGTTCACCACGGCGGCGTCGGGGATGGAGCTCTACTGCCACCTCGACGCCGGCTACCACCCGCTGAAGTTCGCGATGGGCAACGTGGCGTACGCGCTCGGCGTCGGGCGGTCGTTCACCGGGCGGCTGCGGACGATGGCGCGCGGCGAGATCCACGAGTTCTCGAGCATGTACAACAACATCCGCCACCTCGCGCTGGAGCGCCTGCAGAAGGAGGCCTACGAGGCCGGCGCGAACGCGGTGGTCGACGTGACGCTGCGGCTGCAGCCGTTCCACGGGATCGCGGTCGAGCTGCTGCTGACGGGCACCGCGGCGTCGCACCCGGGGCTGCCGAAGCCCGCGCACGCGAAGGAGGTGGTCACGAGCGAGCTGACGGGCGAGGAGCTGTGGAACCTCGCGGCGATCGGGATGGTGCCGGTCCAGCTCGTGATGGCGACGTCGGTGTACAGCCTCGGGCTCGTCGGCGGGTGGGGCAGCGCGCTGAAGGGGATGTCGCGCGGCGAGATCCCCGAGCTCACGTCGCTGGTCTACGACGCGCGCCACAACTGCGTGGAGCTGCTGCGGAAGGAGGCGGAGGCGCTCGGGGCGGAGCAGGTGATCGGGAACAAGCTCTCCATCCGCGAGATCGGCGACGGGCTGATCGAGGTCATGGCGGTGGGGACGGCGGTGCGGCGGGCGGAGGGGGTCGCGCCGGCGACGGCGCTGCTGCCGCCGCAGGCGATCATCGTGGAGCGGTCCAGCCTCGAGCGGACGTTCGCGCCGGTGGCGGTGGCGGCGGCGGCCGGGAAGCCGACGGTGTCGGTGCAGAGCAACCCGCTCGGGTGTCTGGTGGCGGCGCTGATGTTCGGCGTGATGACGTGCTTCGGGCTGTTCACGGCGTTGCTGGGGGCGTCTCACTAGAGACTGCCGCACTTTCCTACTGGCGCGTGCGCGCCGAACTGGCTTCCCGATTCCTGTGCACCCAGGAGCAACCTCGTGAACGGGGCAGGAATCCCTACTCGTTCCGGATCCATCATCGCCGACCTGAAATCGGCAATATCGCGAAAACGAGTGCCGCCACACTGAGACCGGCTACGAAGGCCGATCTTCGGGGATGTGCCCCGGAGGTAACGGTCGCGGGCCATCTTGCCGGATGAACTCCCCGCGACCGCCTCCAGAGAGGACGGTCATCATGGCACGCCGGTCGCTTCACGTCACGTTCAGCACCCGAGACCACGCTCGGATCCCCGACATCCTCGTCGAGGGCACCACGACCCTCCTCGGGCTTCTGTGGAGTCCGGAAATTCTGACGGTCGGGATCCGGAATTTCTGGCGGGTCCGCGACACAGTGATCCGGCGCGATCAGCTCGTCAACCGGTTCGTTGTTGGAGCTCTCACGATGTTGGTAGCACCTCCACTATCCAGCTGAAGCGACACGATGGCTCGAGCGCGCGGTCGTCGTGATGGGCGCTCCCCCGCACCGCAGGGAACGCGTACCCGCGCCCTCCGCTCCGGCAACCCCATCCACCCCTTCGGATCGGGCGCAAGCGCCCGTCCTGCAGGGGGCCCGGCTGGGGTGGCCTGCGCTCCGGTCACGTGGTCTGGGGCATTTGCGCGGTGCGGGGGAGGGCTGTCCGGGCGCTCACGTGCTCGGCGGTGGACTTTCCGGACGGGTCGCGGCCGTTTCCGGATCAGCGCCCGGGGCCGGCCCGAGCGTTTCCGGATCGACGTGACGCGTCCGCCACGACGGGCCTCCCAGCGCCAGATGCTCGCCGCGCTCCAGGACCCGGTCCAGGATCACCTCGGCCAGGTCGGCGTCATGCAGCACCTGCCCCCAGTCACGCAACTTCTTGTTGGTGGTGAAGATCATCGGCTTGCGGGCCAGGTATCGTTGGTCGACCACGCCGAACAGCACGTTGGCTGCGTCCTCCGCATGGTGGAGGTAGCCGACCTCGTCCAGGACGAGCACGTGAGGCTCGAGCCACGTCGCGGTCGCCTCTCGCAGGCGACCCTCCCGCGACGCCGTCCCCAGCTCGTCGATCAGCGCCCCCGCGCCGATGAACCGCGCCGTGAAGCCGTTCTGGATGGCGCGGTAGGCGATGGCGACGGCCAGGTGCGTCTTGCCGCGACCCGGTCGGCCCGACAGGATCAGGTTGCGGCCCTCGGTGATCAGCTCGGGGCCGAGGTACGGTCCGAGGCGCTGCAAGCGCAGCGTGGACTGGAACACGAAGTCGAACGACTCGATCGTCTTGATGTACGGGAAGTGCGCACGGCGCGCGGCCTTGCTGATCCGCGTGTTGTTGCGGTTGGCGACCTCCTCGGCGATCAGCAGGGCGAGCAGGTCACGGTGAGACCAGCCTTCGGAGGCAGCCCGCACGGCGTAGGAGGGGTACAGGCGCGCGATGGTGGGCAGGTGCAGGCGCTTGAGCAGCGCGTCGAGGTCGATGTCGCCGGGGTTCATGCGGCCTCCAGCTGGGCCACGACGGCCTCGACGGTGCAGTCACCCAGCGTGACGCAGGCATCGAAGGCGTCGCGCAGCGCATCGTCGCCATGGACCGTCAGCAGCTCGTACAGCGTGGTGCAGGGCTGCTCCCAGCGTCCCTCCGGGCATTCGTGGACCAGTCGGCCGAGGAACGCGTAGGCGGGCCGGCCCAGCTCGAGCAGGCACTGCCGCCGGAATGTCGCCACCTTGCGCCGCCCGTGCAGCACAGCGAGGACGTCCTCGCGATGCTGGGGCAGTCTGCGGACCTCGCCCGTGTGGTCTTCACGGCGATGGACCGAACGCTCCGTGCCGACGATGACCTCGAGTTCGTCGCGGCGGACGAGCAGCGTGGCCGGTGCGCCGAGGCGCTTGGCCGTGGCGCTGTACGACGTGCCGTTGTAGGACACCGTGCCCATCGGCGTCACCGTCGCCGACTCCTGCATGGCCCAGGCGGCCGCGGGGGACTGGGGCGGACGCTGCTCGAGGAACGGCAGCTCCTCGAGCAGCGCCACGCTGGGGATGATGCCAGTCGCGTCACAGGGCCGGTCGTGGTTCACCTCGTGCAACCACTCTTCGAGCTGCTGCTTCACGTCCGCCAGGTCGTGGAACTTGCGGACACGGAAGAAGCTGTTCTTCACGTACCCGACCAGCCGCTCGACCGAGCCCTTCTGGTTGCCCGCTCGCGGCGTGCACAGGGTCGGGATCACGCGGTACTCGGCGACGAGCTGCGCCAGGTAGCGGTGCAGGACGGGCGGCTCGACGCCGCGCTTCGAGATCCGCACGGTCTTGGGGTTGTCGAAGACCCACTCCTTCGTGGCACCGCCGAACGCGGCGATGCAGGCGATGACCGAGCGGACGAGCGTCTCCGCGCACTGGTCGGGGACGAGCTCGACGTGCATGAACCGCGAGTACTTGAGGCGGCCGCCGAAGAACTGGACCGTCACCGGCCCAGCGTCGAGCTCGACGACACACTCGCCGAAGTCGAACTGCGTGTACTCCCCCGGGAGGCCTTCGAAGCGGACGACCGGCTCCTGATGCGGTTCCGGACGCAGCCGCTTCACCAGCTCCGTCATCTGGCTGCGGCCGCCGGCGAAGCCGCGCACCTTGAACCGGCGGAGGACCTCGATGGCGGGCAACTTCGGGTTCTGCTGCAGCAGCAGCCGGATCTCCTCGACCATGGCCGGGTCGGCCTTGGGCTTGCGGCCGATGCGCTTGGCGCCCTGACGGGCGCCGGCCGCGACCTCCTGCACGGTGGGGACGGGCTCGGTCACGATGCGCTCGACGGAGCGCACGCTGACGCCGCACCGCTCGGCGATGGTGGCGTGGGGCGTGCTGCCCTCCGCCATGTGGTGGACCTTGAGACGGGTCATGACGTTGATCACCAGCGGGCCCCCGTTGTCCCCCGCCTGCTACCGGGGGCCCGTGAAGCCAGCCGGCGGGTTCATCGCCCGCCAGAATTTCCGGACATCTGCCCGCCATCGTTTCCGGATCCCACACCCCCGCAGGGGGCTTGCCTTCGGGCGCAGCAAGAACACCGCCATCCATCGGTCACCTCCTCGCCGCGCGTGGCGGCCGGAGACTCGGGTACCGGCTGGGGGTCGGGCTCGGAAGGGTGATCCGTCTCGCATTCTTCGGGCGGCCGAGGCCGTTTCGTGCGGTAGCGCCGGTTCCGGCGGAGGTGGCTGGCGCGGCCGGCGGGGACTGGTCGTACCGGCGGCGGATCTGCCGGAGTCCGAGCCGGCGCGCGTCCCGCCGGCACAGGGGCGAGCAGTACCGGTGCCCCGCCAGCACGGTCGGCACGGTAGAAGCGGGCCCGCAGTGGGGGCAGTCAAGTCGGCCCGACGATCTCCACGCGCGTCCCGCGAGGGCCGGACGACGGGCGCCGGGGTACGACGACGGTGGACGCGTCTTCGAGCCCGACGGCGTGTCCAGGGGGATCGGGGCTGCTACTCCGATCCCGCCTACGCCCTACTTCTAACGAAGCCGAGCCAGCTCGCCTTCCTGAGCGGGAGCCTCCGACGGGACGCCGCCGCTCGCTGCGCTCGCGCCGCCGTCCCTCTGTGCCCCCCGGACCCCCGTCCCAGTTCGCGCTCTCGTGCCAGCTACCGCGCATGGGGCCGTCCCGGCTCAAATCTCGCGGTTCTACGTGAGCGTCGACAGGCGTCTTCCGCCGCTTCTCCTAGCGGGTCTGCCGCCCGTCCTCCTCGTCGTTCTCGTCGGCCTCGTCGTCGGTAGCCTCGGCGGCTGGCCCAGTTCGGTGCGGGCCAGAAGAGAGTTCTGCGAAGGGTCTTCGACGAACCGCTCGTCTTCTGGCCACCGCGCTCAGCTCGAGCAGCTCGAGCCTTCCGGGCAAGCTCCTCGTTCGCCGCGGCCAGCGCCTGGAGCTTCTGGATCGCTTCGGCGAGTTGCAGGGCCTGTTGGTCGAGGAGCCTCTTTTCATCGGCCCGCGCCGCACCCTCTACCGCCAACGCTCGTTCGGCGTCTTCGGCAACACGGCCGCCGCGCGGTGGGCGGCAGCACCACCTCGCACCACATGCGCGGTAAGGCCGCGGACTGCGTGCCGCCTGGTCGCGCCGGGGCCAGCGGCTGATGGTGGAACAGGTCGGCAGCCCGGCACTACGTCCCGTGGAGCGCCTAGCGCGGCCCGCTGGACGTAGTCGGCGACTAGAATGGAATGTCATCGTCCGGATGCTGCGAAGCTTGTTCCTGTGTTTCTGGCGAATCCTTCACAGTCCGAGCGGACCGATGGAACATGACACCTTGTCGTGTGTCGAACACTTGCGGATGGCATATTGGGATGAGTTCGCCGTGTCGGCGCTGCATCCCTGTGTCAGCGCTCACGATCATTGAGGCGCCCCAACGAATGGCCGATGCGACGATTAGGGAATCGTACTTCAGGTACGATACGAACAGGCCTGTTTGGCTCTTTATCTCAAGCAGCTTTTCATGTGGCATCAGTCTCCCGCAGACATTCGCGCAATCCGTATCGAATGCAACCACAGCCACTTTGGGTGTGTGGGGAATCGGCACAGGTGCTGCGCCAGTTTTGGGAGTACCACGCTGAATCTCGACGAGGCTCAACGCAGAGATCAACACACGACGATTCTGAAACAGGAACTGAAGCAGGGTCGTACAGACCGGCGACAGTGGGTCGTTCGGCTGATGTCCCAAGCCCCTAATCAATACGCCGGTATCGACGAGCACTACGGCAGGAAGCCCAGACATTTCAGTCACGCTCGAGCGCCTTTTCGATGTCATCGATCTCGCTCCACGCGGTGGCATGGTCAGCGAACCACTCGCGCCAAAGCGCCAGTGGATCTCCGCCATCCAACGTCCTGAATGCCAGAAGCTTACCCACCTTATCCATGGAGCCGTCAAACTCTCGTATGACCTCCATGTCTACCTCAATCTCTTCGTACAGGTGCTTTGCGATCGCCATCGCCATCGCCTGAGTTGTGCGGAGAGTAAACTCCATACGAAAAGGAAGAGCCTGCTGAAGGCGGACCATTGGCCTTCGCCCCCCCACTCGGACAGGGACAACCCTGCAAACTTCAATGCTATAAGGCAAGTACGAAGGAGACTGCGACAACACCTCAATTGGCGAGGTCCAATTTCCAATACGAACCTTAGCCGAGTATCCCTGGGGAAGGGCGTTGTACGCTTTACGCACTCTACTGATATGAGTCTTAAAGTTCCCGTGCAAGTCACCGAATCGAACCATCGCAGTGACTTCTTCCAAGACGTCACGGACATAATCTGTGTCAGCTGGATGCACGACGATCGCAGTACACTTATCGACGATGGATATACCACGAAGCTGCAGCTTCAAGCCATACCTTTCTGACACGTTCTCGATGAGATTCAGCACCGACGACGCGAACTCCAGAACCGGCACAGCAAGAACCACGTCCGGATGAGCGAGCGGCCCGTCGACCTCGATAGCTAGGTCATCCCTTCGAAACTCATATTGCTCTGACATTTTCGCTCTATACCACATCCGGGGCACACTGCCCCAACATCCTGGGGCACAAGCGGTCTCGGGCGGGGCACACCCCCGAGGATCGACGGAGCAACGTCACCTTCTCATCAACCCGTGCTTGTTGAGCTTGTACAAGAAGGCTCGACCGCGGGATCCCGAGCAGCCGCGCCGCCTGCGTGCGGTTGCCCCCCGCCTGCTCGAGCGCCGCCACGAGCTGCGCCCGCTCGGGCTCCTCGTCGACCCGCACGGCCGTGGGCCGCGCCCCGATCCACGTCGCGGCCTGCGGCGACGACACCGGCGCGGGCACGGGCGCGGGCGTGGGCTCCCCCTCGAACGACCACGGGTTGAACTCGAGCGCCGACACCCCGAGGACGTTCCCCTTCCCGCTCATCACGACGGCGCGCGTGAGCACGTTGCGCAGCTCCCGCACGTTGCCCGGCCACTCGTAGCGCTGCAGCGCCGACAGCGCGTCGGGACCGAGCCGGTGGCCCGGGTGGTGCCGCCGCATCAGCTCCAGCGCGATGCCGGGGATGTCTTCGGTGCGCTCCCGGAGCGCCGGCAGCCGCGCCGTGAGCACCGCCAGCCGGAAGTACAGGTCCTGCCGGAACCGCCCGGCGCGCACCTCCTCGACCAGGTTGCGGTTGGTCGCCGAGACCACGCGCACGTCGGGGAACTCCGGCGCGTTGCCCCCGACCCGCCGCACCTCGCCCGACTCCAGCGCCCGCAGCAGCTTCGCCTGCAGGTCGAGGTGCATCTCGCCGATCTCGTCGAGGAACAGCGTGCCGCCGTCGGCCCGGTGGAACGCGCCGTCGGACCGGCCCACGGCCCCGGTGAACGCCCCCTTCTCGTGGCCGAACAGCTCGGACTCGAACAGCGTCTCGGCGATGGCGGCGCAGTTGACCGCGACGAACGGCCCCTCGTAGCGCGGACCGCAGGCGTGGAGCCCGCGCGCCGCGAGCTCCTTGCCCGTGCCGCTCTCGCCGGTGAGGAGCACGGGCGCGTCGTGGGCAGCCATCCGCTGCAGCGTGCCGAACAGCCGCCGCATCACGACCGACCCGCCGACCATCTCGCCGAAGCTGTCGAGCTCGCGCGCGGCCTCCTCGACGGTCGCGGCGTCGACGACGAAGCCGTGCTCCCCGATCCGCACCTCCTCCCCCGCTTGCACGGGCGTCACGTCGCGCACGCGCATGCCAGCGAGGAAGGCGGGCACCGCGCCGGGCTCGACCATCGGCCGCCCGCGCACCACCCGCAGGAACAAGGCCCCGCGAGGCAGCTTGTCGTCGAGCTCGACGTTGGCACCGCCGCCACCGACGCTGATCCGCGCCTGCCCGATCGGCACGCGCGTGCCCTGCAGCGGGCCCCGCACGAACGTGACCTCCGCCCGATTCGCCGCGAACCTCGCCTCGTTGCCCTCCACCAGCTCCTCGTGCAGCGCGGCCGGCATCGGCACGGTGGAGGTGGGACTGCGCAGCTCGGGATCGGTCGCCGCCACGAACCGCGCCCGGTACGTCCCGATGCCGATCTCGTCGCCATCGGACAGCGCGCCGGACTCCACCCGAGCGCCGTTGACCAGGGTACCGTGGCGACTGCGGTCCGTCACCTGCCAGCCCGTGTTGCGCTCCTCGATGACGCAGTGCACGCGGCTCACGCTGTCGGACGGCAGCGCGAGATCGCAGGCATCGGATCGCCCGACGACGGTCCGCCCCGGCCGCAGGACGTGCACGAACAAGGGCCGACCGGCCTCGTGGAACTGGAGCTGTGGCAACCACCCCCCTCGAGGCAATACTATTCGGCGGCCCGGCGATCTGGTTGCCGCCGGAGCACCACCCGCTCTGGATTTCCGCGAACCGCACCTCCACGCGATCCCCGGCACGTCGCCCATGGAAAGCACCTCCCACCGCACCTTCACGATCGAGCTGTGCCTCGGCCGCGGCGGCTTCGGTGAGGTGTACCGGGCGGAGATGTCGAGCCCCGCGGGCCTCACGTCGCGGGTCGCCCTGAAGGTCCTCCGCCGCGATCTCGCCCCCGGCAGCCAGGCGGTCGAGCGCCTGCGCGACGAGGGCGCCCTGCTGGCGCGCCTGAACCACCCCGATCCTCCGGGTGCACGATCTCGTCGTCCTCGAGGGCGCGTGGCGTTGGTGACCGAGTTCGTCGACGGCGACGACCTCGAGCACTGCATCCGCGGGGCGGATCGCATCGGCCCCCGGGCGGCGTCGGAGGTCCTGGCCCAGGTCGCGTCGGCGTTGGATGCCGCATACAACCTGCCGGTCCTGCAGGGCCTGCCGCTGAAGCTCGTCCACCGGGATGTCAAGCCGTCCAACGTGCGGCTCGGGCGCCACGGCGAGGTCAAGCTCCTCGACTTCGGCATTGCCCGCAGCGACGAGGTGACGCGCGAAGCCCGCACGTTGACCGACATGATGGTCGGCAGCCCGCCCTACATGGCGCCCGAGCGCTTCCTCGACGGCGAGCTGCGGCCGGCGTCCGACGTGTTCGCGCTGGGGGCCATCGGGCTCGAGGTGCTGCTCGGCAGCCGCCTGTTCGGCGTGCCGGTGCCGGTGCTGGCATCGCTCGCGATCGACCGCCGGCGCTACGAAGACTTCCTGGCCGAGCGGCTGACCCACCTGCCAGCCGACGCGCCCGAGCCCTACGTCACGCTGTGTCGGTCGCTCGTGGCGTACGATCCGGAGTCGCGTCCACTGGCCGCGGAGGTCTCGGCGCGCTTCGATCGCCTCGTCGACGCGCTCGAGGGGGCCACCCTCGCCCGCTGGTCGCGCGATCGTCACTGGCAGCCCGCCCAGCGCGAGGTCGGCGAGCTCGACGGGCGCGTGCTGTCGGAGGGAACGCTCGCCCGGGACGCCTGGTCGCGCGAGACCTGGGGCGGGCTGACGAGCGACGTGCGTCCGCTCGCCGCCCCGGCGCCGCCGCCCGCGGTCGCACCGAGCGCGGGGCGCTGGGTCCGCCGGATCGCCTGGCTCGGCGGCGGCGCGCTCTCGTTCGCGTTCGCGGTGCCGCTCGCGGCCGCCGCCATCGGGCTCGCCTGGTACGCCTGGCCGCGCGACGGCGCTGCGGTCGCGCCGCCGATCGAGGCGCCCGCGCCGCGCGTCCGCCCCGTCCGCGAGGCCCCGTCGCCCGAGCAGGCCGCGCCCGAGCCCGAGCACGCCGCGCCCGAGGAGGCCGCGCCCGCAGCCCCCGTCCGCGAGCCGCCCGCCTCCGAGCCGCGCCCCCCGACGGCTCGCGATCCCGCGCCCGAACGCGTCGTCGAGGCGCCCGTCGCCGTGGTGCAGCCCGTGCAGCCCGCGCCGCCCGCCCGAGCCCCCGCCCAGGAGACCGTCCGCGTCACGCTGTCGGGGGCCGAGCGCGCCTGGCTCGAGCGCCACGGCGCCCGCGTCGACCTGCCGGGGTCGGTCGCGCCGGGGAGCTGGACGCTCCACGTCCGCTGGGGCACCGACGACGGACCGAAGATCGACGACCAGCCCGTCGAGATCGAGGCGGGGCACCCCATGGAGGTGTCGTGCGGCACGAGGTTCTGGACCTGCCGCGCGGTCGCTCGCTGACCGAGCGTAAGATGGCGGCGCCGCCCGACGTTCGGCGGCAGCACGGGGGTGTGCGTGAGCGAGCGGGGCTCGAAGGGGATCCCACCGGCACGGTGGGCGATGGCGGCGATCCCGGTCGCCGTGGTCTTCGCCACGATGCTGGCGTGCATCGGCGCCTGCACCGGCTTCCCGTGCGTCACCACGGGCCTGCGCTACGGCATGTGGGCCGACCAGTGCCCCGCGACCGACCTGCGCCTCGACGTGCGCGCGGCCGCGCAGGGCCTGCTGCGCGGCCACGAGGGCGGCTACCTGTCCATCGAGCCCCGCGCCCTGTGGCTCGACGGCCCCGATCGCGACGCGCACCCCGTCGCCGGCACGCTCAGCCGCGGCTTCTCGTGGACCGCCGCGCTCCTCGACGGCGACGAGCAGCCCGTCGACGGCCTCGTCCTGGAGCGGCACCGCGGCGCGGGGGTCATCCCGGCCTCGCTGAAGGCCGATCTGCCCGACGGCGACTACCTCCTCCGGGTCACGGTGGACGCCGGCTTCGACCAGCAGACGGTGGACGTCCCCCTGCCGGTCTACGCGCCCGCCATCGTCCACCTCATGACGGACCGGCCGCTGTACAAGCCCGGCCAGGACGTGCTGCTGCGCTCGGTCGCTCTGCGGCGCACCGACCTGACGCCGCTCCCCGAGCGCCCGGGTCGCTGGCGCATCACGTCGCCCTCGGGCACCGAGATGCTGCTCGAGCGCGACCAGGCCGACGCCTGGGGCATCGCCGACGCCAGCTTCCCGCTCGATGCCGCCGCGCAGATCGGCACCTGGACGGCGGAGTGGATCACCGGCGGCGAGCGCCGCGCCGCCTCCTTCGAGGTGCGCCCGTTCCGCCTGCCCCGCTTCGCCGTCGAGGTCGAGCCGAGCCGGCCCTGGTACCGGATCGGCGACGAACTGGTCATCGAGGGGGTCGCCCGCTACACCTCCGGCGCGCCGATCGCCGGGGCGCCCGCCGTCGTCAGCCTCGCGGCGATGTCGGGCCGCTGGCCGCTGCCGCTCGACTGGGAGGAGGACCACGAGGTCCGCACCGACGCGCAGGGCCGCTTCCGCGCGTCGTTCGGCCTCGTCCCCCCCGACCTGATGGACCTGGTGCACGCCACCGCGACGGTCCGCGTGACCGAAGCGGGCGGTGAGGCGGTGAAGGGCGCGGCGGACGTGGTCCTGTCGCACCGCTCGCTCGACGTGCAGTCGATGACCGAGCTCGGCGGCGGGCTCGTCGCCGGGTTCAACAACCGCGCCTACCTGCGCGTCACCACGCCGGCCGGCCTGCCGCTGGCCAACGCCACGGTGAAGGTGACCCGGCCGTACGACCCGGCGGACCCGGGCAAGGTCGCGACGACCGACGCCGACGGCGTCGCGGCGCTGCAGATCGACCCCGGCCCGCCGGTGACGGTGGTGGAGCCGGCGCCGCCCGTGCGGGTGCGCCCCGTCGAGGCCCGCCCCTCCTCGCTGTCGATGGCCGTCGACACGGCGACGGGCAGCGCGGTGGCCGACCTGGCGGCCGCCCGTGCGTTCGATCGCCTCCAGCCCGCCCTCGACCGGTGCCGCCCGCTGGCGATCGGCGACCAGGTGGTGTCGCTCGGGGTCCAGCTCGACGGCACGGGCCGCGTCCGCCGCGCGGTCACGGGGGACGATCCGCTGTCGGCGTGCGTCGCGGACGCGGTGCGCGGGCTGTCGGCGCCGTCCGGCCCGCCGCGGACCTGGGAGCTGTCGTTCCTGATCCCCGATCCGCAGCTCCCGTCGCTGTCGTTCGACACCAGCGACGCCTTCGGCAGCGCGCCCGCCCTCCCGGAGCAGCTCGCGCAGGCTGCGTCCAGCACGCGCCGCTGCCTCGCCGCCGGGCAGGGCGTCGACGGGGCCCAGGTCCTCACCGTCCACTGGGCCGTGGAGCGTGGTTCGCGCAGCGTCGCCACGGTGGTGCACGACGAGCCCGGCCACGGGCTGTCGGCGGCGACGGTCGGGTGCGTCCGCAGCGAGCTGTCCCGCCTGGCGCTCGACGAGCCCGCAGAGGCCGACGCCCTCGGCGCCGCGACCGCGACGCTGTCGGTGCCGAAGCCGCCCGGCACCGCGGTGCCCCAGCCGACCACCCGCACCGCCTACGAGCTCGCCGTGCGCGCCACGAGCGGCGACGAGGTGCTCGGCGAGGGCCGCGTGGTGGTCGGCGTGGGCGCGGTGCCGCCGCTGCGCCTGCGCGCCGAGCCGACCCTGGCGGTGGCCGGCGACCAGGTCGAGGTCGAGCTCATCCGCGGGCCCGGGTTCCAGGGCTCGCTGCCGAAGGAGCTCGTCCTGCAGAAGGGCACTCAGACGATCGCCCGGGCCGAGGTCCGCGACAAGAAGGCCGTGTTCGCCGTCCCCGACGACGTGAACGGCTTCCTGCAGGTCGAGTGGGGCTACGCGCGGGCCGTCGTGTTCGTGCGCTCCGCCGCGCCCCTGACGGTGTCGGTGGCGAGCGACCGGTCGACCTACGCGCCCGGCGACGAGGCGCACCTCACCGTGACGACCCGCGCCGGCGACGCGCCCGTGCCCGCGGCGGTGGGCCTGGTCGGCCTCGACGCCACGCTGGCGCAGCTCGCGCCGCTGGTCGGCCCCGACGACTTCGGCCAGGTCACGGTCCGCGCCACGGCCCCCACCCCCGCATTCGGCACCTTCGACGTGCAGGCGCTGGCGCTGGGCCAGATCCGGGGGGAGAACGCCGCCAAGGCCGCCGTCCTCGCGATCACCGACCTGCCGCGCGATCCGGGCGGCGACGCGCCGGCCGCGGGGGCCGCGCAGACCGAGGACGACAGCAACGTCGTGCTGGCGCGCAACTTCTACCGCGCGCTCGACCGGGCGCGGAAGCTCGTGCGCGCCTGGGAGGCCGACGCCGCGGACGGCGCGCTGCTGCAGCCCGAGGCGATGGTCGGGCTGTGGGACCGGGCGCTCGCCGAGCTGCGGGCGGAGGGCGACCCGGCGGTCGACGGGTACGGGCGGGAGCTGACCCTGCGCGTGCTGCCCGTCTACCTGCTGTCGCAGACCGACCCGCGGGCGCTGGTGCGGGACGGCGCGCACGTCCCGGAGGACTTCGTCGGGTGGACCCAGTACGTCGAGCAGGAGGTGATGCGATGAGCGCGCGGGGCTTCAGCGTGGGCGCGCTCGTCGCCGCCGCGCTCGTGGGGTGCTTGAGCGCGGGCGAGGCGCCGATGCCGCCGATGGAGCAGGCCGCGGTGGCGGACCGCTTCGTGGAGATGGAGGTGGCCAAGGCGGAGGAGGCGCCGCCGCCCCCGGCCTCCGCCGCACCGATGGACGGGGCGATGGGCGGCGCCCGGCGCGAGGCCGCGTCCCGACCGAGCCCGGCGCCCGTCGACGCGAGGGTCGCGAACGACGAGCCGGCGCCCGACGACGACGGCGATCGCGGCGAGCAGGCCGCGCGCAGCTGGTTCCCCGAGTCCTTCCTCTGGCAGCCGCGCCTGGTCACGGGCGACGACGGCGTCGCCGAGCTCGACGTGGCCGTCCCCGACTCGCTCACCACCTGGCGGGTCCTGGCGCTGGCACACGACCGCGCGGGCCAGCAGGCGGGCACCGTCCAGCAGTTCCAGGGGACGCTGCCGCTGTACGTCGATCCGGTCGTCCCCGGCTGGCTGTACGCCGGCGACCGGCTGCTGCTGCCGGTCCAGGTCGTGAACACCACCGCCGATCCCCTCACCGCGCGGCTCGACGTGGAGGCGACCGGCGCGCTGTCCGGCAGCGGCGTGGCCTCCGTGCACCTCGGCGCCGCCGGCTCCGACGTGCGGCGCGTCCCGCTCGAGGCCGAGTCCGCGGGGGTGGCGCGGATCTCGGCCCGGCTGGCGGGCGGTGACGCACAGGACGCCGCGGAGCGCGAGATCCCCGTGACCCCCGCCGGGCGGCCGGTGGAGAAGACCCGCGCGGGCACGCTGGCCGCGCGGCGGTCGTTCACGCTCGCGCCGCCGGACGCCGCGGATCCGCGCACCGACCGGCTCGACGTGACGGTGTTCCCGGCGCCGCTCGCACTGCTGCAGCTCGAGCTCGAGCGCCTGCAGAGCGGCGCGCGCCCCACGGACCCCGCGTACGGCTTCGCGCTGGCGGGCCAGATGGGGGTGCTGTCGTCGGCGCTGGGCGTGGACGTCGACCCCGACGCGATGCGGCGCCTGAAGCTCCTCGCCTGGCAGCGCGCCGCCGCCTACATCCTGTCGCCCGATCCGAACCGCGCCGCCGACCTGCTGGCCTCCCTGCGCCTGGAGCACGATCAGCCGCAGGTCGTCGAGGCGGTGCCGCTGCTGGCGCAGCGCCTGCTCGACGCCCAGCGCGCCGACGGCACCTGGTCGCGCACCGGCCGCTCCACCCTCCAGCAGGTGCTGGTGCAGACGGCGTGGTCGGCCCGCGCGCTGCCCGAGGAGGAGCACGGCGCCGTGCTGCGCGCCTCGGCGGCGGTGGAGCGCAACGCCGCCGACATCCGCGACGGCTACACGGCCGCGGTCGTGCTGGCGTCGGGGTTGGCGGACGGCGGGCTCCAGGAGGAGCTGCTGAAGCGCGTCCGCGCCGGCATCGGCGCCGATCCCGACACCGGCGAGGCCCGGGTCGAGCCGCGCGACACCGTGCTGAACCCGTGGGGCGTCCGCCCGTCCCGGGCGGAGGTGCTGGCGTTCACCGTCCTCGCGCTGCCCGCGGGCGACGAGGCCCGCGGCGACCTCGCCGCCGCGCTGCTCCGCTCCTGGAGCCCGATCACCGGCTTCGGCGCCGGTCCGGCCGACGTCGTCGCGCTGGAGGCCGTGGCCAGCGCGCTCGGCAGCATCGACGGCCCGGTGACCGTGACCCTGCTGCGCGACGGCGACGAGGTCGCGTCGGGGACGCTCGATCCGCAGCAACCCGGCGTCGCGGCCGTGCTGTCGGCCGAAGCGCACGGCGACGACAGCGAGTTCACCGTGGCGGCGTCGCCCGAGCTGCCCGGGCTCGCGTTCGTCGCGACGCGGCGCAGCTGGGTGCCGTGGACCGACGCCGATCGCCTGGCCGGCGTCGACCTCGCGGTGGACACGTCGCGGCTACGCGCCGGCGAGCCCGGCACGCTGACGATCGAGGCCTCCGCGCCCGCGGGCGTCTCGCTCCGCATCGAGCAGGGGCTGCCGTCGGGGGTGCTCGTCGACGACGACGCCGTCCGCGCGGTCGCGCAGCTGGGGGGCACGCTCGAGGTGCGCACCGACCGCGTGATCCTCACCACCCGCGCGTTCCAGCCGCTGGAGGCGCAGTCGTTCGCGATCCCCGTCACGCCGACGTTCGCGGGGCGGTTCCAGACCTCGCCGCTGCTGGTCGCGCCGAGCGGCGCGCAGGCCGTCCCGCACCGCCCGATCGCCTGGACCGTCGCGCCCTGACCCGCCGCTGACGCCGCCCACCGCCCCCGGGCATGGGCCGGGGAGGTTAGGATCGGGCCCATGCGGCGGTGGTGCACCATGGCCCTCGCGGGGCGCTGCTCGGGGCCTGCGGGCAGCGGGGCGCGCCTGCACGAACAGGCTCGACGACGACGGCGACGGCTGGATCGACTGCGCCGATCAGGACTGCATCGCGCAGGGCGACGTCTGCGGCGAGGACTGCACCAACGGGCGCGACGACGACAGCGACGGCGCCGTCGACTGCGACACCCCGACTGCGCCAGCGCCTGCCCGGACACCTCGCTCACCGCCGAGGCCTGCGACAACGGGCTCGACGACGACGGCGACTGGCTCGTCGACTGCGGCGACCCCGACTGCGACGCGCTGTGCGACACCGACGCCGACGGGTGGGTCGGCGTCGACCGCGGCGGCCAGGACTGCGACGACGACGATGCGTCGGTGCACCGGCGCCGCCGAGGTCCCTACGACGGCGTCGACGACGACTGCGACCACCCCGACGACGATCTCGACGGCGACGGCTTCCTGCTGCCGCCGACTGCGACGACGGGCGCGCCGACTTCGGGCGCGCCGAGACCTGCGGCGACGGCGTGGTCAACGACTGCGACGCGCCCGACCGCGTGCCCCAGCGCTGAGTGCTGGGGCGAGCGCCCGCAACCACCGCCGACGCCGTGCTGCTCGGCACCGAGGGCGACGACTGGACCGGCAGCGCGCTCGCCGCGGCGGGCGACGTCGACAACGACGGCTACGACGACCTGGTCATCGGGGCCTACGGCGCCGGCGCCGACGCGAGCGGCGCCGTCTACCTGGTCCACGGCCCGCTCACGGGCGACGTCGACCTGTCGCAGGCCACCGTGAAGTGGACGGCCGAGAGCGAGGACGACTGGGCCGGCTTCGCCGTGGCCGGCGGCGCCGACCTCACGGGCGACGGCCACGAGGACGTCGCGGTGGGCGCGCGCTACGACGACGGCACGGGCAACTCCGCCGGCGCGGTCTACGTCCTGCGGGCCATCGGCTCGGGGACGGTGGAGCTGTCGGCGGCCTGGGCCAAGGTCTACGCCGAGGCCGAGTACGACAGCGCGGGGTACGCCGTCGCCATCCCGGGCGACGTCGACGGCGACGGCCAGGCCGACCTGTGGATCGGCTCGCCCGAGAGCATGCGCAACGGCAACGCCGCTGGCATGGCGCACCTCGTCTACGGGCCCGTCGCGGGGCCGGTGCAGCTGTCGGCCGCAACCTACCGCATCGTCGGGGAGCGCGTCTCCGACAAGCTCGGCTGCGCGGTGGCCGGCGCGGGCGACCTCGACGGCGACGGCCAGCAGGACCTGCTCGTCGCCAGCTGCTACAGCGACCGCAACGGCATCGACGCCGGCGCCGCCTTCCAGTTCTCCACCCACGTCGACGGCGACCGGCTCGCCGCCGACGCCGACCGCCATGGTGGGCGAGCGGCCTACGACCAGCTGGGTACGGCGCTGGGCAGCGGCGACCCTCGACGGCGACGGACTGTCCGACGCGGTCGTCGGCGCCCATGCTACGACGCCGGCAGCGACGACGCCGGCGCCGTCTACGTGGCGCTCGGCCCCGCCACGGCGCAGATGAACGCGCCGGACGCCCGCGTGACGGGCGAGGGCGAGGCGACCGGCTCGGCACCAGCGTCGCCGTCCCGGGCGACGTCGACGGCGACGGCTTCCTCGACCTGCTGGTGGGCGCGCCCGGCCGCGACGAGGGCGGTGAGGACGCCGGCGCGGCGTACCTGCTGTTCGGCCCGTCCTGGGCGACGTGTCCGCCGCCTCCGCCGACGTCCGCGTCGTGGGCGACGCGCCGTTCGACTTCCTGGGCCAGGCCGTCGGCGCCGCCGGCGACGTCGACGCCGACGGCTTCCCCGACCTCGTCGTGGGCGCCCCGTTCCACGACGGGCTGGCGCCGAGCAGCGGCGCGGTCTATCTCTTCACCTTCGGGTGGTGACGATGCGGTGGTGCGCGATCCTCGCCCTCCTCCTCGCCTGCTCCGGCGGCGACGACGGCTCCGGCTCGCCCGGGCGCGTGGTGGCGCGCCGGCTGAACCGCGCCGGGGTACGACAACACCGTCCGCGACCTGCTCGGCACCACGCAGCGCCCCGCCACCGACATCCCCTTCCCGGCCGACGACTTCGGGCTCGGCTTCGACGTGATCGGCTCGGTCCTCTCCCTCGCCGCTGCGTCGAGCTGCACGAGCAGGGCGCCGACGCCATGCTCGACGAGCTGTTCGGCACCGGCACGCTCCCCGTGCAGACCTGGCGGGTCGAGGCCGAGTCGGGCGAGGCGCGCCACGACCTCGGCAACGTCTTCGACGTGACGGGCTGGGTGCTGTGGGACGAGGGAGCCCGTCTCCACCACGTTCTGGCTGCCGCGCGCGGCGACTACACCGTCGCGGTCGACGCCTTCGCCCAGCAGGCCGGCGACGAGCCCGCGCGCCTGTCGCTGCGGGTCGACGGCGCCGAGGTCGCGCTGTTCGACGTCACCGCCGAGGACGACCCCGGAGCGTTACGCCCTGCGGCTGCCGCTCGCTGCCGGGGCCCACGAGGTCGCCGCGGCCTACGTCAACGAGGCTCCAGATCCGCCCGACCAGGACCGCAACCTCGTCCTCGACCGGCTTTCGAGGAGGTGCAGGGGCCGCTGGACGTGCCGCGCGAGGCTCCCCGGCCTACGACCGCGTCGTCCCCTGCGATCCGGCCGTCGACGGCGAGGGCCCTGCGCCGAGCGCATCGCCCGCGAGGAACTCGGCCGGCGCGCGTTCCGCCGCCCGCTGTCGGAGGCCGAGGTGGCCGCCAAGCTGCGGCACTACGCCGTCGTCCGCGAGGCGGGGGCTCGTGGGACGAGGGCGTTCGCGCGCTGATCCGCGGGCTGCTGCTGTCGCCGTACTTCGTGTACCGGGTCGAGCCCGACCCGCAGGACGGCGTGCGCGCGCTCAACGGCTTCGAGGCTCGCGTCGCGGCTGTCCTACTTCCTGTGGTCGAGCACCCCCGACGACACGCTGCTCGACCTGGCGCAGTCCGGCGCGCTGGTCCGCGAGGACGTACTGGTCGCGCAAGCGCAGCGCATGCTCGCCGACCCGCGCGCCGAGGCGCTCGTCGACAACCTGGCGGGGCAGTGGCTCGGCGTGCGCAAGGTCGAGGAGGCCTCGCCGTCGGCGGCGCTGTTCCCCGACTGGGACGGGCTGAAGGCGTCGATGGAGGAGGAGGTCCGGCGCTACGTCGCCGCGGTGCTCCGGGCCGATCGCCCCATCACCGACCTGCTCACGAGCGACACCACCTGGGTCGACGCCCGCCTGGCCGCGCACTACGGCGTGCCGCCGCCGCCGGGCGAGGGCTTCGCCGAGGTCACCGTGCCCGGGCGGCCCGGCCTGCTCACGCGCGGCGGCCTGCTCACGGCGCTGTCGCTGCCGAACCGCACCTCACCCGTCATCCGCGGGCACTGGGTGCTCGGGAACCTGCTGTGCGCCGAGCCGCCCCCGCCGCCGGCCGGGGTGCTGCCCCTCGCCGACGAGCGCGAGGAGGGCATGACCCTGCGCGAGCAGCTCGAGGAGCACCGCAGCAACCCGGCCTGCGCCGCCTGCCACGTCGAGATGGACGCCATCGGCCTGGCGCTCGAGGGCTTCGACGCGACGGGCCGCGCGCGCACCGTCGACGACCAGGGCCTGCCCATCGACGCCACGGGCGAGCTGCCCGATCTCGGCAGCTTCGACGGCGCGGGCGAGCTCCAGCGCACGCTGCTCCACGACCCGCGCCTGCCGCGCTGCGTCGTGAGCAAGACCCTCACCTACGCGCTCGGGCGCGGGCCCATCGCCGGCGACGCGCTCGCCGAGGAGGCGCTGGTGCAACGGTTCGCGGCCTCGGGCTACCGCTTCGAGGCAATGGTGCTCGACGTCGTGCGGTCGCGGCCGTTCCGGTACCGCCAGGGGCAGGCGCCGTGAGGGCCCCGTCGCGCAGGCTCCTGCTGCGGAGCGCGCTGGCGACGGTGGCGCTGCCGCTGCTGCCCTCCGCCCTGCCGCGCGCGAGCTGGGCCGAGGCGCCCGTCCGGCCGCAGCGGCTCCTGTTCTACTACGTCCCCAACGGCATCCAGACGACCTGGTTCACCCCCGACCAGGCGGGCGACGACTTCGAGTTCGGCGACATCTCCGCGCCGCTCGAGCCCGTGCGCGACCGGGTCAGCATCCTCACGGGCTTCGCCAACGTCCAGGCCGAGGACGCCGTCGCCGGCGACCACGCGCGCGGCACGGGCAGCTTCCTCACCGGCGTCCCCATCCGCCGGACGGCCGGCAGCGACGTGCAGAACGGCGTCTCCGTCGACCAGGTGGCCGCGGGCGTGCTCGGGCGCGACACCCTGTTCCCGTCGCTGCAGGTGGGCATCCAGCCGGGCGGCAACACGGGCGACTGCACGGCCGGCTACTCCTGCGCCTACACCCGCAACGTCGCCTGGGCCGACGACAGCACGCCCCTGCCGAACATCACCGACCCGCGCGTGCTCTTCGAGCGGCTGTTCGGCGTGGCCACGGCCCTCGACCCGCAGACGCGCCAGCTGCGCGCGCTGGCCCGCGCGTCGGTGCTCGACGAGGTGCTCGGCGAGGCCACCACGCTGTCGGCGCGGCTCGGCGCCGACGACCGCGCCAAGCTCGACCAGTACCTCACGGCCGTGCGCGAGGTCGAGGTGCGGGCCTCGGCGCTGGGCGGCGGCGGCTGCGCGTCGGGCGATCCGCCCGGGGAGCCCACCTCCTACCCGGCGCACGTCGACGTGATGCACGACATGCTCGTGCTGGCGCTGCAGTGCGATCTGTCGCGCGTCGCCACGTTCATGCTCGGCGAGGCGGCGTCGAACCAGACCTACGACTTCATCGGCGTGCCCGGGGCGCACCACGCCACGTCGCACCACCAGGGCCAGGCGCAGCTGCTCGCCGACCTCGTGAAGATCGGGGCCTGGGAGGTCGAGCAGCTCACGGGCCTCGTCTCGAAGCTGGCCGCCACCCCCGACGGCGACGGGACGCTCCTCGACAGCACCCTCGTGTGCTGGAGCTCCGAGATCTCCGACGGCAACTCCCACTCGCACCGCGACCTGCCCGTGATCCTGTGCGGCGAGGGCGGCGGGGTGCACGCGCCGGGGCGGCACCTGGTCGTCGAGGCCGACCGGCCCATCGCCGACCTGTTCCTGACGCTGCTGCAGGGGGTCGGCGTCGAGACCGACGCCTTCGGGGCGGACGGCCTGGTTCCGGTGGCGGAGCTCGCGGGGTAGCATCGCGGTTCCACGACGGTGGCGGGGTCCGGGGCGGGTGACTATGACCGCACGTTCGGCCTCTTCGCCGGACTCGGGAGCGGTTCATGGTGTTGTGGTGGGCATTCGCTTGTGTGAGTCACGCCCGTCCGCCCATCCCGATCACCACCGCGGTGTCCGCCCAGGCGCCGCTGGCGGGTCGGGTGGCGGCGCTCACCGTCCGGGCGCCCGTGTTCCCGGGCCACGTCCTCACCGAGGACGACGTGATGCCCATGGAGGCCGTGCCCGTCCCCGGCATCGACCGGTTCCCGCAGCGCGAGCAGGTCGTCGGGCGCGCGGTGTGGGAGGTGCTGCTCGCGGGCGAGCCCATCCGCGCGCCGCGCCTGGCCGACGACGCCGAGGCCGCCACCGCCATGGTCCCCGCGGTGAAGCAGCGCTGGCTGCCCGTCACCGTGTCCGTGGCGGATGCGTCGATCGCGGATCCGGGATCGTACGTCGACCTCGTCGAGACCGACGGGTGGACCGTCGCCGCGTCGATGCTCAAGGTGGTGAGCGCGACCGTGGAGGACGAGCGCGGCGTGGTGGGCCTGCTCGCGCCGGCGGAGGTGGTGAAGTCGGCGTGGATGCACGGCGGGTTCACGCTGCTGCTGCGCAACCCCATCGACGCGACGAAGGTGTCGGCGAACACGGGCGAGCCCATCGATCCGTGCCCGGTCGAGGGTGAGCCTCTCCGACCTCGCGAAGGTCCGAGCAAGTACGTCAGCTATGCGGCGACCTGGAGGCGGGGTGCGGCTGTCGGCCGACGACCTGCAGTTCTGCCCCACCACCCCGCGCGCACCGTGCTCGCCGCGGAGGACATCGCGGGGCGGGTGCCGTCGCAGCCGATCCTCGCCGGGGAGCTCATCCGCGAGGAGCGCCTGACGCACGCCGTCGGCGACTCCGTCCGCGGGCTGCACGCCGTGGTGCCGCGCGGGATGGCCGCCGTGACGATCACCGTGGAGTCGGCGTTCGGGATCCGGCGCGACACGCACGTCGACGTGCTCGATCCCGTGACGCGGCGGGTGCTGTACCAGTCCGTGCCCGTGCTCGCCGTGCTCGAGGACGCCGTGACCTTGCAGCTCGAGCCGTCGCAGGCGCTGGCGCTGGCGAAGCTGCCGGCCGGGCGCCTGCGCCTGGCGCTGCGCAACGACCTCGACACGGCGCCGCTGCCGCGCTGACCCTGGTGCCGGGCCTCGCGCCCCGCTACACTCCGGCGCCATGAACTCCGAGAACTGGCCCAAGCCCGGCTCGTCGATGAGCTCGCCGCCTTCGCCACCCTCAAGGCGCGGACGGCCGAGCTGTACCAGCTGCTCGCCAAGGATCAGCGGCTCCCGCAGACCGTGGTGATCGTGCCGTCCCTGTCGATGGACCCGCGCGAGCTCGCCAAGATCAGCGGCTTCTACCACTACGAGGAGCGGCAGCTCGTCAACCTGATGCTGCTGCGCCAGCCGCGCACCAAGGTCATCTACGTCACGAGCCAGGCGCTCGATCCCGTGGTGGTCGACTACTACCTGTCGCTGCTGCCCGGCGTGCCGCCGTCGCACGCGCGCAAGCGGCTGGTCATGCTCGACTGCAACGACCGGTCGCTCAAGTCGCTGTCGACCAAGATCGTGGAGCGCCCGCGGCTGCTCGAGCGCATTCGGGCCGAGATCCTCGACCCGGCGCGGGCGCACATCGTGTGCTTCAACTCCACGCCCGCCGAGCGGACGCTGGCGGTGCGGCTCGGGCTGCCGCTCAGCGTCGACCCCGACCTGTCGCACCTCGGGACGAAGAGCGGCTGTCGCAAGACGTTCCGCGAGGCCGGCGTCGACTTCCCGTTCGGCTTCGAGGACCTGAGCACGCCCGAGGAGATGGCGCGGGGCCTCGCGGCGATCAAGCGGCGCGACCCCGGGCGCGGCGCGCCGTCGTCAAGCTCAACGAGGGCTTCTCGGGCGAGGGCAACGCGCTGTTCTACTACGCCGCCGACCACGACCCGGCGCTGTCGGAGGCGGTGCTGGCCGAGCGGATCCTGCCCGCTGCCCGGGCTGCGCTTCGAGGCGCCGGGCGAGACGTGGGAGAACTTCGCGCAGAAGTACGCCGAGATGCAGGGGGTGGTCGAGGCGTTCGTCGAGGGGGAGCACAAGACGAGCCCGTCGGCGCAGTGCCGGGTCAGCGCCATCGGCGAGCCGCAGGTCATCTCGACGCACGACCAGGTGCTGGGCGGGCCGTCCGGGCAGGTCTTCCTGGGCTGCACCTTCCCGGCCGACGATGCGTACCGGATGGAGATCCAGTCCTCGGGGTACCGGGTGGCCGAGGTGCTGGGGCGCAAGGGGGTGATCGGGCGGTTCGGCATCGACTACGTCAGCGTCCGCGGCGTGGACGGGAGCTGGCGGCACATGGCCATCGAGGTGAACCTGCGGAAGGGCGGGACCACGCACCCGTTCCTGACGCTGAAGTTCCTGACGGGCGGGAACTACAACCTCGAAGACGGGCTGTTCTACTCGCAGAACGGGCACCCGAAGTACTACTACGCGACGGACACGCTGCAGGCCGAGCGGTACCGGGGGCTGCGGGCCGAGGACCTCCTGGACATCGCGGTGTACCACGACCTGCACTTCCACGGGCCGACGGAGCGGGGGGTGGTGTTCCACCTGATCGGGGCGCTGTCGGAGTTCGGGAAGCTCGGGCTGGTGTCGATCGGCGACAACCCGCAGCAGGCGAAGTTCAAAAGCGGCGTACAACCAGGCGCTGCAGGTGCTGGACGAGGAGACGGGGCAGCGGAAGCGCGGGGCGGGGACGCCGAGCAGGGTCGATCCCCGCTGACGGGAGACAGCGGACGATCCAACGGTATCATGGAGCGTGATCCCCAGAGACGAGCACCTCCCGCCGGAACGGCTCGCGTCCCCGCTGCTGAACGAGCGGGAGCTCCGTCACCTCGACGTCTGTCCGCGGTGTCGGGTCGATCGCGTGCAAGTCATCGCGTTCGTCGAGTCCCAGACCGTGGACGCGACGTCGAACGCTCGGCGAGGGCGTCGTCGCCGGAGCCTCGGAGGCGCCCGGGTGCGGCCGGTACCGGCTCCACGGCATCCTGGGCCGCGGCGGCTTCGGCGCCGTCTGGCTCGAG
Organism: Myxococcota bacterium; assembly: GCA_041389545.1. Taxonomy (GTDB): domain Bacteria; phylum Myxococcota_A; class UBA796; order UBA796; genus JACKER01. The sequence continues at coordinate 42,687 of JAWKRQ010000025.1, forward strand.
GACATCGTCACGGGCGACGAGGTCGCGGTGAAGCTGCTCCCGGTGGGCCACGCCGACCACGAGCTGCGCGTCACCCGCGAGATCAACGCGCTGCGCCTGCTGGCGCTGCCCGGTGTGGTGCGCCTGGTCGACAGTGGCACCACGGAACAGTGCCGCTACATCGTGATGGCGCATGTCCGCGGGGCCCCGTTCCCCGGCGACGGCGTGGCGGGCTGGGACCGGATCGCGCCTCGGGCGCGAGCGCTGCTGGAGATCGTGCGCATGGTGCACGCCCACGGCGTCGTCCACCGCGACCTGAAGCCGGCCAACGTCCTCGTCCGACGAGGACGGCGCGGTGACCGTGCTCGACTTCGGCCTGGCCCGCGGGCGGCCGCTGGGCGACACCGTCACCACGACGGCAGCGGTGGTAGGACGCTTACGGCCTGGCACCCGAGCAGCTCGGCCAGGGCTCGATCGACGGCCGCGCGACCTGCCGCCATCGGCGCCATGCTCTTCGAGGTGCTCATAGTGGCCCACTCGCGTCGCCGACACCCGGCCCAACGCGCTGCTCGCTGGCGTCTCACCGCCGACGCGCCCGCGCTGCGCTCGGTCGCCCCACCAGGTACCGCGGCGGTCGCGGTGGTGGACCAGCTGTGTCCCGCAGGACCCGGCCGAGCGACCCGCCCTGGGCCGGACCGCGTCTCGCCCGGCGACTCGATGCCGATCGGCGCGAGCTGCTGCTGGGCGACGCGTCCGCCGTCGAGGCGCTCGTGGACGCCGCGCGCCGGACGCGGCGCCGTCAGCGGCCCGCCGGGATCCGGGCGCAGCCGAGGCTTCCACGGAGGCCGCGCGACGACTGCGCGCCGAGGGTCGAGACGTGTGGACGCTCGGGCCGGGGGTCGCGCCCGCTCGAGGAGCCTGCCGCAGGCAGGCGGCGGCGACGACCCGCTGGCCGCCGCCCGGGCGCAGCTGGTGGCGCACCCTCGGCGCAGGCGGCGTCGTCGTCGCGGACGACCACGAGCGGCTCGACCGCTGGACCCGCGCCCTGCTGCAGGAGGTGCCCGGTGCGGTGCTCGTCGCTGCGGAGGAGCCTGGCGCGGTGCTCCTCGGCGCCGCTCGACGTGGAGACGTTGCAGGCGCTGTTCCGCAGCCCCGACCTGGTCTTCCACCTCCGCGAGGACGGCGCCGCGTTGCTGCACCGCCGGACGCGCGGCCTGCCTGGCGCGGTCGCCGCCGAGCTCGCCACCTGGGTGGGCTGCGGGCTGGCCCGGTGGCGGCAAGGCCGGCTCGTGGTCACGCGCGAAGACCTGGAGCGGATCGACGGGCTCCCGAAGCGCGCGCAGGGGCCGCTCGCCACGCTCGGCGACGCCGTGCTCGACCAGCTCCTCGGGTGGATCGTGGTCGCCGGCCCCGCAGCGCGCGTGCCGGTGCTGGCGGCGGCGCTCCAGCGGACGCCCTGGGAGGTGGCGCTGGAGCTGGCGGAGCTGGCACGGCAGGGCGCCGCGCGCGAGACGCACGGCGTCTGGGAGGCGCTGCAGGTGCCAGCGGCGCTGCACGGCTGGAGCGACGACCAGCGCCAGGCGGCCGCGCGGGCGCTGGCGGGGGCGCTGACGCCAGGCGCGCCGGGGCGGCTCGCGCAGCTGCTGGCCCTCGACGACGTGCTCGCGATCGCCGACGAGGCGGCGTGCCGGGCCGAGGCCTGTTGGCGGGCGGGTGCGCTGCAGGAGGGACGGCGCCTGCTGACCCTGGCGCTGGCGGCGGTCCGCGAGGTGCAGCCGGATCACCCGGCACAGGACTCGCTCCTGACCCTGTTGGCGCGCTTCGCGGTGGCAGACGGCACGCTCTCGACGCTGCGGTCGGCGCGGTACGAGATCCTGCGCTCCGGTCGGACGCCCCTGCTGCGCAGGCTGATGGAGGCCTGGGAGCTGGCCCAGGCCCGGCGCACGGAGGACGCCACGGCCATCGTGGCCGACGTGCCACCGCTCGACGACGACGAGCTCGAGGCGTGCCGGCAGCTCATCCCCATCCGGGCGTGCATGGCGTCGGACCTCGACGAGGCGGAGGCGCTGGTGGCGGCCATGTCCGCCGGTGCCCGCTCGGAGACGCTGCGGAGCCGCAGCGCGCTGGCGCTCGGGCACCTGCGGTTCCTGCAGCGGCGGTTCGAGGAGGCCGCTGCGCTGTACCGACGGGTCGCGGAGGGGAGCGTGCAGCCGACCCGACGGGCATCGGCCCTGGTGAACGCGGCCAACGCCATGGTCGAAGCCGGCCATTACGGATCAGCAGTCGCCAGCTACGTCGATGCCCGCCGGATCGCCGCGGCACTTCGCCTTGTCTCGCTCGAGGCGGCAGCGAGGTCGGGCGAGCGGGCGGCGCGCTATCGGCTGGGCGAGCGCGATGCGCCCCGAGTCGAGCTGGTGGACGTGGTGGAGCTGGTCGGCGACCCTTCTGTCCTCGCGAGCACCGCGTTGAACGAGGCGGCGCTGGCATGGCGCCGCGGGAACCTTCCGCTGGGGGCATCACTCGCCGCGCGAGCCGCCCGGGCGTGGGATCGACCCCAGACGGCCGCTGCTGCGAAGCTGGCAGAAGCCTTGGTTGCATCCTGCCGAGGCGAGCGGCCCGTGTTGGAAGCGATGGCTGCCGATGTCGTGTCGGACGCCACCGCGCCCGGCTGGCTGGTGTGGCAGGTCGTGGGCCTCACGGCCCTGGCGGGCGGGGTCGCTCCGAATATGTCTCTTTCGACCTTGCCGAACCCACGATGCGAAGCGATACTCGCTCCCGAGGATGTCAGCGAGGTCCTCGGGAGGTGTTGAGTGAAGCGTCTACTCGTCCTCGGCCCCCTTTGCGGATGTGGTCCGAAGGCCGCCATCGTGGAGGAGGGCCCCTGGCAGGTCACGGCCTCGGTCGGCGACATCGGCATCGTCGCGTCGACGGTGCCGGAATCGGGAGTGTGGTACGAAGTGACCGATCCCGCCGCATCATTTGCATACATGGGCGATCCGAAGGCGCCCGGCGGACACCTCGACAGCTGGCACGCCAGCGTACTACCCACCTTCGATGGGTATTTCAGCGACTGCAACGGCGCATGTCGGCAGGTCCGATTGCGATCGATCACCGGCAGGGAAGCGAAGGAGATCTCGCTGCAGACGGTGCCCGACGACGTGAAGGACGCCGCCGCCTGGCATATGTCCGGTCACTACCGCATCCAGGCGCAGCGAAAGGACGACACGACCTCCGGCGACTACTACGTCGCCGACCACGAGAAGGGCGGGCGCTTCCGATACGAGGTATTCTGCCCCCCACGGTTCGGGTGGCCCAGTCGCAGCGACGGGACGATTTGGACGCTCACCTGGTCCGACGCCGAGCAGTGGCCGAGCTCAGGCAGGACGGCCAAAGCCAGGGCACAGTGCCCCGCGCGCGACGGCAAGCCGAAGCAGGCGGGAGAGCTCTTCGAACTCGACCTCGAGCCGTCGAAGAGCCCGTAGCCTCACTCCAGGCAGGCGTCGGCCGAGACCCCCAGCGCCTCGTCCAGCGCCTCCCGGATCTCCTGCTCCGTCCCCTCGCTGCTCCCCGCGACCACCACCCGCAGCTCCGGGTCGAGCAGCACCAGCGTCGGGAAGCCCCCGTCCCCCGGGAACTGCGACGTCCCCACCGCCCCCCCGTCCGCCACCACCGGCGTGAGCGTCCCCTCGCCGAGCCCGAACGCGTCCGACCACTGCTCGGCGTGCTCGGCCGACGCCGGGTTCCCCCCCGCATCCTGCACGATGAACGTCATGTACACGAGGTCGCCGTACGTCTCCTGCTGACAGGCGACCGTCGCCGCGATCCGCTTGCACGGCTCGCACCACTGCGTGCTCGAGTCGAGCACGACGTAGTTCCCCACCATCTGCCACAGGCACACCGGGTCGCCGAACTGGTCGACGAGCTGGAAGTCCGGCGGCACCTGCCCGACCCCCCACCCGGTCTCGGTGACGAGCGGCGGCGCGCCGTCGGTGCCCTCGAACTGCGGCCAGCGGTTGGCCGCCGTCTCGGCCGAGCAGCTCCCGGCATCGGGCGTGGCGAGCTGCGCCCGGCCGCACGCCGTACCGATTCCGACGAGGGCCGTGACGATCAGAGACTGCAGCGCGTATCTCATTCCGGCAGTCTAGCCGGGCCGGACGCCGTCCGCCCCGGCGCGGGTTAACCAGTGCAGCCGGAGGAGCCCTCGATGTGGAATCGCCGTGACCTCGTCCTGACCGCCGCCGGGGCGCTCGCCGCAGCCGCCCTGCCGCTCCCCGCGGCCGCCGCCACCGCGAGCAACTTCTCCCTGCGGAACCTCGCCGGCAAGGAGGTCAACCTCACCGACTACGAGGGCCGCGTCGTGCTCCTGTCGTTCTGGGCGACCTGGTGCGGCCCCTGCAAGGTCGAGATGAAGCACCTCCACGAGTACCACACCGAGCTCGCCGAGAAGGGCCTCACCGTCCTGTTCATCTCGATCGACGACGCGCGGGCGGCCATGGCCGTCAAGCAGTACGTCAAGAAGCAGGGCTACGACGAGGCGCAGTTCCTCCTCGACCCCCAGTCCGAGGCGGTCGCGCTGTTCAACGCGAAGAAGACCGTGCCGCTCAGCGTGCTCATCGACAAGAAGCGCGAGATCGTGAAGACGTGGGAAGGCTTCAACCCGGGTGAGGAGGTCGCCGTGAAGGAGGCGATCCTCGCCGAGCTCGCCAAGAACACCTAGTGCTCGCGCTGATCGCGTGGCTCCCCGCCGCCGCGGCCGAGCCCGAGCCGCCGGACGCCGACGCCGCCGACAAGCCCCACGTCAGCACCACCTTCACCAACGACTTCGAGCTCCGCCTCCAGAACTTCGACCCGACCCCGCTCGTGCAGATCGGCGGGCCGCCGCCGAAGTTCGTCGAGCAACTCGACCGGCTCACGGCCCGGGCGAGCTCGGGGCGCTGGGCCGCGAACGTCCAGGTCGACGAGGTCGCCTTCGTCGGCCTGCCCTACGAGGTCGACGGCCAGGTCGTCCACACCCCACCGCCGCTCATCCTGAACTGCGGCCTCGACCAGTGCGTCCAGGCGCCCTTCGGCGAGCACTTCTACGCCAACCCCGAGAAGTTCTCGGTCACCTACGACACGCCCGACCTCGACGTGGCCGTGGGCGACTTCTACGCCGCCTTCGGCTACGGCGCGGCGCTGAACCTCAACCGCAACGTCGACATCGACGTCGACACGTCGATCCAGGGCGCGCGCGTCGTCGCGAGCCCGGGCCCCTGGGAGGTCACGGCGCTGGCCGGCATGCTGAACCGCCAGCAGGTCTTCGCCGACAACCCCAACATCGGCATGCTCCAGGGCGACAAGCGGCACCTGGTGGGCGCCTTCCGCGTGCAGCGCCACGAGCTCGGCCCCGCCGCGATCGGCCTCCACGGCGTGGCCTACGACTTCGTGGACGCCTACGGCCTGTCGGGCGCCTTCGACGAGGCCTTCTCCCGCACCGACGCCCTCGTCGGCGGGGGCACGGTCGAGCTGTTCGGCGTGGGCGGCGTCGACTGGCAGCTCGAGGGCGACGTCCTCGGCTTCCCGACCGACGAGGAGGGCCACAGCGACCTGTTCGGCGGCCGCGCGCCGGAGTTCGGCCACGCGCTGTACGCCTCGGCCTCGTTCGCCGTGGGGCCCACGATCTGGACGGTCGACGCCAAGAAGTACCGCAACGTGAACCGCATCAACGGCCCGCTCGCCGCCGAGCAGTACCAGGCCGTGGTGCCGCCCACGCTCGAGTACGAGCGCGCCATCAACTTCAACACGGCGGCCGCGCTCACCTCGAACGACATCGCCGGCGCGCGGGCGCGGGTCGACTTCGCGCTCGGCGCCGTCACCCCCTACGTGTCGGTGGCGGTGTTCCGCGACGCCGACACCGACAACGCCACCCAGCACGCCCCCGCGCCCGAGACCATCGGCACCGTGGTCGGCGGGGTCGAGGCGCTGCTCGACGACTTCACGGTCCTGCTCAACGCGCTCGGGCGCCTGGAGCAGCGCGACGACGACTTCGGCCAGGACCGCCAGGTCTACGGCGACGTCGACCTGAAGTTCCCGCTCGGCATCGGCGAGGCCCACGGCGACCTCGTCGTCAGCGGGCAGCGGTTCCTCGGCGGGCCCGAGGTGGGCGGCTTCGCGAGCGACCTCGACTGGACCGAGGCGTCCACGTCGCTCACCCTCGCGCCCACCCCCGAGGCCGGCATCACCGGCTACCTCGACTACACGACGAACCCCTTCGCGCTGGCCGGCGGCAACCTCGGCCCCTACAACTTCGGCGCGCTCGAGCTGTACGTGAAGCCGTCGTCGGCGTGGACGGTCAAGGCGTTCTACGGGGGCTATGCCGCGGGGATCCGCTGCTCGGGCGGCCAGTGCCGCAACGTGCCCGCGTTCACCGGCAGCCGGCTCGCGGTCACCGGGACGTTCTAGTGTGGGCGCTGGCGCTGGCCCTCGGCTGCCACGGCCCGCCGCCCGGGCCGCCCGGGGCCCTGCCGCGCCCGCCGGAGGTCGCGCGGGCCCTCGCCGCGGCGTCGCAGGGCGAAGCGTTCACGAACCGCCTGGCGCTCGAGGCGAGCCCCTACCTGCAGCAGCACGCCCACAACCCCGTCGACTGGTATCCGTGGGGCGACGAGGCGTTCGCCGTGGCCGCCCGCACCGGCCGGCCCGTGCTGCTCTCGATCGGCTACGCGACCTGCCACTGGTGCCACGTGATGGCCGCCGAGTCGTTCGAGGACCCCGAGATCGCGCGGTTCCTCAACGAGCACTTCGTGGCGATCAAGGTCGATCGCGAGGAGCGGCCCGACGTCGACGCCGTCTACCTGGCCGCGGTGCAGGCGCTGACCCGCCGGCCCGGCGGCTGGCCGCTCACCGTGTTCCTGACGCCCGAGCGCCAGCGCCGTTCACCGGCGGCACCTACTTCCCGCGCGCGACGGCGACCGCGGCGCGGCCGTGGGCTTCCTCACGATGCTCCAGCGGGTGAGTGCGGCGTGGACGGACGATCGGGCGTGGGGGCGCGCCGACGCCCAGCAGGTGCACGACGCGCTCGGCGACCTGCTCGGCGCGCCCGCCCCCGGCGACCTGCCCGGCACCGAGGCGCTCGACGCGGCCGCGGCCCAGGCGGCGGCGCGCTGGGACCCGCAGCGCGGCGGCCTCGACCGCACCCCCAAGTTCCCCGCCGACCTGCCGCTCGAGGCGCTGATCCTGCAGCACCAGCGCACGGGCGATCCCGAGCCGCTGCGCATCGTCACCACCACGCTCCACGCCATGGCGAGCGGCGGGATCCGCGACCAGCTCGGCGGCGGCTTCCACCGCTACGCGCTCGATCCCGACTGGCGCGTCCCCCACTTCGAGCAGATGCTCTACGACAACGCGCAGCTCGCCGTCGTGTACCTCGACGCCGCGGCGGCGGCCGACGATCCGGCGCTCGCCGACGTCGCGCGCGGCGTGCTCCAGTGGCTCGACCAGCGCTTCAGCGCGCCCGACGGCGCGTTCTACGCCGCCTTCGACGCCGACGGCCCCGTCCCCGGCGCGCCCGACCGCCACGAGGAGGGGCGCCCGTACACCTGGACCCCCGCCGAGATCCGCGCAGCGCTCCCGCCCGACCTCGCCGAGCTCGCGATCACCGCCTGGGACGTCCGCGACGACGGCCCCGTGGACGGGCGGAACACGCTCGCACTGCACGGCCCGGCGCCGTTCGGCCTCGACGCTGCCCGCAAGCAGCTGCTGGCCGTGCGCGACGCCCTGCCGCAGCCCGCCCGCGACGACAAGGTGGTGACCGCCTGGAACGGCCTCGCCGTCAGCGCCTTCGCGCGGGCGGCGCTGGCGCTGCAGGAGCCGACGCGGGCCGAGCGCGCCGCCCGCGCCGCCGACGCCGTGTGGGCCGGCGCCTGGCACGACGGGCAGCTCTCGCGCACCGCCGCGCGCACCAGCGACGGCGTGCTCGAGGACTACGCCGACCTCGCTGCCGGGCTCGTCGACCTGTTCGAGGCCACCGCCGAGCCGCGCTGGCTGCAGCGCGCGCTCCTGCTCGACGCCGTCGTCCAGGCGCGGTTCACCGCCGAGGATGGCGGGCTGTGGCGCACCGCGGGCGACCCGACCCTGCCGCGCGAGCGGCCCGACCACGACGGGCCCGAGCCGTCCGGCGCCAGCGTCCACGCGCGCACGCTCTACCGCCTGGCCGCGCTCACCGGCGACGACGCCTACCGCGCCCGCGGCGACGCGATCCTGCGCTCGCTCGCCGGGCGGATCGGCGCGCTGCCGGCGATGCTGCCCGCCGTGGACTGGCGGGCCGACGATCCGGTCGAGGTGGTCGTCGTGGCGCCGACCGGGGCCGACGCCTCGGCGTGGGCGGCGGCGATCCAGCGGGGCCCGCGCCACCGGGTCCAGCTCGTCGTCGAGGCGGATCAGGTCGACGCCGTGGCCGCCGTCGCGCCGGTGGTGGCGGGTAAGGTCGCGCGCGACGGCCAGATCACCGGCTACGTGTGCCACCAGGGCGCGTGCCGGGCGCCCGCCACCACGTTGGCGGCGTTCGCCGCCGCGCTGGCGCCGACAGAATTTGCACCTCTGAGGGATAAAGCCGGTTCGCATTGATCCGAAGCTCAGGTCGATGGACCTCGCCACCCTCGAGACCTGGTTCGACGCGCTGCTGGAGGGTCAGCCCCTCCCCGCCCCCGTCCCCGGCGAACCGCCGCTCGTCCAGAAGCTGCGGCGCCTGGAGGCGCAGTGCGCCGACCAGCGGCAGGCGCGGAAGCGCAAGCGCGAGGCCCTGCAGGAGCTCACCGACTCCCTCGTCCACCTCGCCTCGCTCGACTTCGACCTGCCGCCGTTCCAGGGCACGGGCGACGACCTCGTCGACGCGGCGCGGTACGGCGTCCACATCATGGCGGAGGAGCTCCGACACGCCCAGCTGTCGCTCGAGGAGGCCCGAGACGCCGCGCTCGCCGCCAACCGCGCGAAGAGCACGTTCCTCGCGAACATGAGCCACGAGCTCCGGACGCCGCTGAACGCCATCATCGGGTACTGCGAGCTCGTCCTCGAGGACCTGCCCGATCGCGACGAGCTGGTGCAGGTCCAGAAGGCCAGCCACCACCTGCTGTCGCTGCTCTCGGACCTGCTCGACCTGTCGAAGATCGAGGCCGGCCGCATCGAGCTCGCCATGCGCCCCGTGCCCGTCGACCAGCTGCTCGTCGAGGTGTCCGAGACGGTCGCGCCGCTCGCCCGGGCGAAGGGCTTGGCGCTGCGGCAGGCGCCCCCCACCGTGACGCTGGCCGCCTGGGCCGACGCCGCACGCCTCCGGCAGGTGCTGCTGAACCTGGTCGGCAACGCGGTGAAGTACACGGAGCGCGGCAGCGTCGACGTCACCGCCGGCCTCGACGCGGGGCGCGGGCCATGGATCGAGATCCGCGACACCGGCATCGGCATCCCGGCCGACCGGATGGAGAGCATCTTCGAGCCGTTCGTGCGGGTCGACGACCACTCGACCGCGCCCGGGACCGGCCTCGGCCTCGCCATCAGCGCGCGCCTGTGCCGGATGATGGGCGGCGAGGTCACGGTGGTCTCGGAGCTCGGCGTCGGCTCCACCTTCCGTGTGGCGCTGCAGCCGCCGCCCGCCGAGGAGGCCGCGTGTCCAGTCCGTTGACGCGGATCCGGATCGCGCTCGAGGACGGCATCATCGTGGTGACGCTGCCCGACGAGCCGGTCTGCGTGGACCTGCCGCTGGCGAATGCCATCTTGGATGAGATGATCGCGGTCGTCGCGCCGGACATCCGGAAGCACCGTCTCCTGGTCGAGCTGAAGCGGATGACGGTCGATCGCGCCGCCAGGCAGTACCTGACGGCCAGCGAGCGGTCGGAGCGGCTGTCGGGCGCCGTGGCGATGGTCGTGGACAACCCGCTCGCCCGCGTCGTCGCGAACCTCTTCGTGACGCTGACGCGCCCGGAGGTCCCCGTCCGCCTCTTCGGCGACACGGCGTCCGCGCGCGCCTGGCTGCTCGACCAGGAGATGTGACATGAAGTCAATGAACGGGCTCGGTCACAGCGGCCGGTTCTAGACGGTGGAACTCGGGTAAGCTCCCCGGACCGCCCGCGCGACGCGGCGCGGGATCCGCCTTGGAGCGACCTTTGCACGCTATTCCTCTCTGGCCGCTGTCCTTGCTGGGGTCCGCGGCGCTGGCCGGCCCGCCCGAAGCGGCGCCGATCTGCGCCGACGACGCCGACGACGGCGACGACGACGTCGGCTCCGACTCCGGTGACACCGGCGACAGCGACAGCGACGACGGCACAGCCACCCGGCCCCCCAACGTCCTGCTGGTCACCCTCGACGACGTGGGCCGCGACAAGATCCTGCTGTACGAGGAGCCCGCGGCCGACGAGATCCGCATCCCGACCCCCACCTTCGACAGCCTCGCCGCCACCGGCGTCCGCTTCACCAGCGCCTGGTCCACGGCGACCTGCTCGCCCACCCGCGCCACGCTGCTCACCGGCCAGTACCCCACGCGCAACGGCGTCACCACGGCCATCGACCCGGGCTCCGCCGAGGGCCTCGACCCCACGCTGCCCGACCTGCTGCCCCGCCGCTTGCATCAGGCGGGCTATGCGACCGCTGCCATCGGCAAGTGGCACGTCACCTCCTGGGCGCCGGGCGACGAGCACGGCCCCGTCGACACCGGCTTCGATCGGTTCTCGGGTCACCTGGGGAGCTTCCTCACCGACGCCATGGCCGACAGCGGCGAGTACTACGTCACCGCGCCGCTGCGGTGCGACGCGCTCGCTTGCACCTATGCCTCGCCTTGGATCACGGACCTCGACGCCGCCGCCTACGAGGCCGACGGCGTCACGCTCGTGCCCGACGTGGCCGCCCAGTACGACTCCACCGACGAGATCGACGAGGCCGTGGCCTGGGTCGAGGACCAGTCGCCGTACGCGCCGTGGTTCCTGTGGCTGTCGATGCAGGCGCCGCACAGCCCCTACGTCCTGCCGCCGCGCGCGCTGCTCGACGACGCCTCGCCGTCGCTCGTGGCCGAGATCGAGGCGAAGACCGGCGTGCCCTACGTCGAGGGCCAGCGCTTCTCCTCGCTCGACGGCAACCGGCGCAAGCCCGACACCTACGAGGCGCGCGCCGTCTACGCGGCGATGCTGACCGCCGCCGACACCGAGCTCGGGCGGCTGCTCGCGTCCATCGACCTCGACGACACCGTGGTCATCGTGCTCGGTGACAACGGCACCTCCGACGAGGTCGTCGACGAGGACCGCGCCGGCACCCCCAACGCCGTCGACCGCGCGAAGGCCACCATCTACGAGGGCGGCATCGGCGTGCCGTTCGTGGTGCACGCGCCGGGGCTCGTCGGCCCGGGCCGCACCTCCGACGCGCTGGTCCACACCGCCGACCTCTACGCCACCGTCCTCGCGCTGGCCGGCGTCGACCCGAGCGCGGCGAGCGTCGTCGTCGACGGCGAGAGCTTCGTGCCCGCGCTGTGCAGCGACGCGCCCGGCGTGGGCCGCAGCTACGCCTTCTCGGAGCACCGCAACGGCGCCGGCACGCAGACGGCCGACGCCGTGCGCGACGCCCGCTACAAGCTCATCCACCAGACGCTGCGCCAGCGCAGCCGGTTCGAGCTGTACGACCTGTGGCTCGACCCGTACGAGCAGGCCGACCTGCTGCAGTCGCCGCTGTCGGCCGAGGCCCAGGCCGCCTACGACGCGCTGCTGGTGGAGCGCGACCGGGTGCTCGCCTCGTTCTGAGCCCCCGTCAGCCGGCCGTCGAGAACACGTGGTCGGCGAACCGGTCGCGCAGCTCGCGCTTGAGCACCTTGCCGGTCGCCCCGATCGGCAGGGCGTCGACGAACACGATGTCGTCGGGCAGCCACCACTTGGTGAGCCGCGCCGCCAGGTGGTCGTGGACCTGCTGCGCCTCGAGCGCGGCGCCGGGCGCGCGCACCACGACCAGCAGCGGCCGCTCGCCCCACTTCGGGTGCGCCAGCCCGACCGCCGCCGCCGCCGCCACGCCAGGGCACGACGCCGCGGCGTTCTCGAGCGCGATCGAGCTGATCCACTCGCCGCCGCTCTTGATGACGTCCTTGCTGCGGTCGGTGAGGTGGACGTAGCTGTCGGGGTCGATGGTCGCGATGTCGCCGGTGGCGAACCAGCCGTCGCGGTGGTTGTCGGAGCCCTGGCTGCCGAAGTAGCCGCTCGCCACCCACGGGCCGCGCACGTGCAGGTGCCCCGAGGTCTTGCCGTCGTGGGGCAGCACCTGGCCCGCGTCGTCGACGATGCGCAGGTCGATGCCGAAGACGGGGCGCCCCTGCTTGGCCTTGACCGCCATCTGCTGGTCGGCCGAGAGCCCCTCGTGCTTCGGGAGCAGCACGTTGACCGTGCCCACGGGGCTCGTCTCGGTCATGCCCCAGGCGTGGATGACGCGCGCGCCCTGCGCCTCGAGCGCCGCGATCAGCGACGGGCTCGCGGCCGAGCCGCCCACCACGATCTTGCGCACGGTGGTGAGCTTGGTGCCCGTGCTGTCGAGCCAGGCGAGCAGGTTGATCCACACGGTGGGCACGCCGAGCAGGAAGTTGACCTCCTCGCCCGAGATCAGCTCGCACAGGCTCTCGCCGTCGAGCTTGGGGCCGGGGAACACGAGCTTGGCGCCCACCATCGCCGCGGCGTAGGGCACGCCCCAGGCGTTGACGTGGAACATGGGCACCACGGGCAGCATCACGTCGCGCGAGCAGATGCCGAGCGTGTCGGCCATCGACACGGCGTAGCTGTGGAGGACGGTGGAGCGGTGCGAGTACAGCACGCCCTTGGGCGGCCCGGCCGTGCCCGAGGTGTAGCAGAGCGAGGAGGCGGCGCGCTCGTCGAGCACCGGCCAGGCGATGGCCTCGTCGCCGGTGGCGAGCAGCGCCTCGTAGTCGCCCTCGGTCATCGCCACGAAGCGCTCGACCGGGTTGCCGGGGCGCGCGCGCAGGTGCTCGGCGAGCGGCGCGAAGGTGGCGTCGAAGAACAGCAGGCGGTCGGCGGCGTCGTCGACGACGTAGTCGAGCTGCTCGGGCGGCAGGCGCGGGTTGATCGTGTGCAGCACGGCGCCGATGCCCGAGACGGCGAAGTACAGCTCGAGGTGCCGCTGCGTGTTCCAGGCGATCGTGGCGACGCGGTCGCCCTCGCCGATGCCGAGGCCCCGCAGCGCGTTGGCGAGCTTGCGGACGCGCCGCGCCACCTCGCGCCAGGTGGTGCGGACGATCGGCCCCTCGACGGTGCGGGTCACGACCTCGACGTCACCGTGGAACTTGGCGGCGAACTCGAGGATCGAGGAGACCAGCAGCGGCTGGTCCATCATCAGGCCGTTCACGGTGCCTCCCGGGTCCCCCAGGACTACCCCGCTTCCTCGGGGCCTGCCGCCCCCGGCAACGCGCGCGGCTCCGGGGCGGCCTCGAGCTGCAGATCGGAGAACCCACCGGTGCGGTGGGCCCGCGCGAGGAAGGTCATCGGGTGCATCGGCGCGACGCCGGCGTGCTGCTCGAACTGCAGGCAAGCGAGCGCACAGTCGCTCACCCACACCTTCGCCTCGGAGGCCTTCATCTCGTCGAACGCCTTGCGCCCCACCCGCACGCTCTGGTCGTAGCCCTCGACCTTCATCGCGGCCGTGCCGTCGTGGCCGCAGCACTCCATCGCGGCGTCGATCTTGTCGACGCCCGGCACCTTGCGCATCAGGTCGCGCCCGCGGAAGCCCACGGCCTGCGCCCGCAGGTGGCACGGCGCGTGGTAGGCGACGGTGCCGCCGGCCGGCCCGCTCTTGTAGGCCGTGTTGTAGCGCTCCTCCTTCCGGATGGACCACAGGTGCTCGCCCGGGTCGACGACCGCGGCCGCCACCTTCGCCGCGCGCTCGCGGTCCTCGGGGGCGACGAGCTCCGGGTACTCCCGGCGCATGAGCATCGCGCAGGAGGGCTGCAGCACCATCACCCGGGCCCCCGCGTCGACCCAGGGCTCGAGCAGGTCGAGGTTCTGCTTCGCCCCGGCGCGCAGGCCCTCGAGGTCGCCGTGCTCCCAGGCGGGCATGCCGCAGCAGGCGAAGCCCTGCTCGCAGCGCACGTCGACCTGGTTCGCGGCCATCACCTCGAGCGTGTCGCGCCCGATCTGCGGGTCGTTGTTCTCGACGAAGCAGCTCGGGAACAGCACGGCCTCGCCACCCTTCTCCCTGCCCAGCAGCCCCGCCTTCTCCGCCCACTTCTCGAACGGGGTGCTCGCGAAGTCCGGCAGCTTCTTGTCGCGGTGGATGCCGAGGAACTTCTCCATGAACCAGCGGTGCAGCGACACCTTGTTCATGACGTTGGCCATGCCGAAGCTCGCGCGCGCCAGCTTCGCGAGGCCGTTGGGGTTCCCGAGCACCCGGTCGCGCAGCGACAGGCCGTTCGCCTTCGCCTGCTGCGCCGACCAGCGGTGGACGAGCTTCGGGAAGTCGAGCTGGAACTCGTGGCCGTCGCGCGGCGTGTACGGGCACTGCACCTCGCACAGCTTGCACTGGAAGCAGGCGTCCATCACCGAGCCGATCTCGGCCGCGGTGAGCTTGCGCACGTCACCGTCGTGCCGGTCGTCGATCAGCGAGAACAGCGACGGGAAGCTGTCGCAGTACTTGAAGCACATGCGGCAGCCGTGGCAGACCTCGAAGACCCGCGTGATTTCCTTGTCCAGCGCCTCGCGCTCCCAGTAGCGGGGCTCGGCAGGATCGTAGGACAGGCCGTCGGTGGGCTTGTACGAGATGTTCTCGGCCACGGCACCCTCGCCCGGCGGGCGCGGCGCGGCGGGCGCGCCCCCGCCGCGCGCAGAAGTTGTTGTCGAGCAGCTGCTGGAAGCGGCCGGCGTGGCTCTTCTCGGCCTTGGCCAGCGTCTCGAACCAGTCGGCGATCTCGGAGAAGCCCTCGTCGCGCGCGGTCTTGGCCATGCCCGGGTACATGTCGGTGTACTCGTGGGTCTCGCCGGCCACGGCGGCCTTGAGGTTCAGCGAGCTGTCGCCGATCGGCAGGTCGGTCGCGGGGTCGCCGACCCGCTTGAGGAAGTCGAGGTGCCCGTGGGCGTGGCCGGTCTCGCCCTCGGCCGTGTCGCGGAAGTTCGCCGCGATCTCGGGGTAGCCCTCCACGTCGGCGACCTTCGCGAAGTACAGGTACCGCCGGTTCGCCTGCGACTCCCCGGCGAACGCATCCTTGAGGTTCTGGTGGGTCTTCGTGCCCTTCAGGTCGGCCATCGTCGCTCCTTGCAGTTGAGGGGACCTCGGTAACGCAAGACGGATGCCAGCGACCCGTCCCGGTGGAAGACGAGGAGGTATCGTCTCCCGACGATCCTTGCCGCCGTCGAACCACGAAATCTCGTGCTATGGGTCCACGAGATATCGTGATCGAACGGTAGACCACGAAATATCGTGAGGTCGACGTGAGCGCAGTGGACGGGCTGCTGGTGGAGGCGCTGGACGCGCTCGGGCGCGTCGTCCCCTACGATCTGGCCACCGTCATGCAGCTCGACGGCGACGACCTCGCCGTCCGCGTCGCCCGCGGCCCGCTGCGCGCGCCGGCCGTCGAGGCGCACCGGCTGCGCCTCGTCGACTTCCCGTCCCTGCGCGACGCGATCCGCCGCGGCCGCACCCGCGCGTTCACCGAGCGCGACCACGGCGAGGGCGACGGCGACCCGTTCGACGGCGTGCTCGACCTGCCCCACGGCCACTTCTGCATGGTCGCGCCGTTCCGCAACGACCGCGGCCCGTCCGGCGTCATCACCCTCGACCGGCGCACCTGCGGCGTGTTCCCCGACGAGGCCGTCGCGCTGGTGGACGTGTTCGCGCGGCTGCTCGGCCTGGCCGTCACCTACGGCGAGCTGTCGGAGCAGCTCGAGCAGCGCCGGCGCCAGCTCGTGGAGCAGAACCGGCTGCTGACCGAGGAGGTGGGCGGCTCGGCCGACTGCTGCGCGCTGGTGGAGGCGCTGCCGTCGGCGGCGATGCGGCACGTCGTCGAGCTCGCGCGCCAGGTGGCGCCGACCGACGCGCCCGTGCTCGTCACCGGCGAGACGGGCACCGGCAAGGACGTGCTCGCCTCGGCCATCCACGCCTGGAGCCCGCGCGGCACGCGCCCGATGGTGCGGGTCAACTGCGCGGCGCTGCCGGCCAGCCTCATCGAGAGCGAGCTGTTCGGCCACGTCCGCGGCGCCTTCTCGGGCGCCGTCCAGGCGCGGATGGGGCGCTTCCAGGCGGCCGACGGCGGCACGCTCCTGCTCGACGAGGTGGGCGAGATCCCGCCCGAGGTGCAGGCCAAGCTGCTGCGCGCCCTGCAGGACGGCACGTTCGAGCCCGTGGGCAGCGACCGCACCGTCCAGGTCGACGTGCGCGTGATCGCGGCCACGAACCGCGACCTGCAGGCCGAGATCGCCGCCGGGCGGTTCCGCGAGGACCTCTACTACCGCCTCGCCGTGTTCCCCGTCGCGCTGCCGCCGCTGCGGGCGCGTTTCGAGGACGTCGCGGTCGTCGCGCGCAACGCCCTGGACCGGCTCGCGACGCGCACCGGCCGCGGCCCGTGGCGCCTGACCGACGCCGACGAGCGCGCGCTGGCCGCGCGCCCGTGGCCCGGCAACGCCCGCGAGCTCGTGAACACGCTCGAGCGGGCGACGATCCTCGCCGGCCCCGACGGGCGGCTCGCCCTGCAGGAGGCGACGGCGCCGACGCAGCCGCCGCCCGCGCCGGCAGCGGTGCGACCACTGGCCGAGGTCGAGCGCGAAGCCATCGTCGCGGCGCTGGCGCACACCGGCGGGCGCATCCACGGCCCGCGCGGCGCGGCGGCGCTGCTCGGGCTGCACCCGAACACGCTGCGCTCGCGGATGCAGCGGCACGGGCTGGGGGGCGCCCGCGACCACCGCGGCAGGCGCTACAGCGGCTCGTAGGTGACGTGCAGGTCGGAGCCCGCCTGCGGTGCGGTGCCCGCCGTCAGGCGGACCGTGTTCGCGGTGGCGTCGTAGACGAAGGCGGTCGGGTCGAGCTGCACGGGGCCCGTGGCCTCGTCCACCGTGACGGTGATCAGCGCCGGATCGAGCGGCGTGTGGGTCAGCGAGTACGGGACGCTGGTGAACAGCTGGTCGGTGAGGTCGATCAGCGCCGCCGAGTAGTCCGCCGCGCAGATGCTCTCGGTGATGCCGCCGAGCTCGCCCGTGACGTTGAGGTACCGGTTGCCGACCGTCGAGCCCGTGCTGCAGTTGCCGACCGGCGTGACGATCGAGCTGAACGAGACGTCGCCCGGGTTGAACGCCTCGAGCGCCAGCCGGTCGGCGTAGGGCCGCCAGCCGCCCGCGGACTGGTCCTCCTCGTCGGACAGCACGATCACGGCGTACTGCGCGGTCACCCGCCGGAAGCCGTTGTTGTGGGCCACCTGCGTGTCGAGGGACGCCTCCACCGCGGCGAGCCCCTCCTCGGTGGCCGAGCCGTTGATGCCGAGCGTGGCCATCTCCTCGAAGATCCGCGACGGGTTCGAGTCCGACGGGTCGATCCACAGGCCGCCGGCCGCGTCGGGCTGCAGCTTGCCGCTCTTGTTCGGATCCACCATGTCGGTGCTGACCACGCCCACGTGGAAGTCGAGGCCGAGGTCCAGCACGACGTCGATCATCGGGCCGAACCCGTCGGTGAGCGCCGTCTGCTCGTCGGACATCGAGCAGGAGTCGTCGATGACGAAGAGCAGGTCGGCCGCGCCGGGGAAGTGGACGAAGTCGTCGGTGATCTCGCTCACGACCTCGTCGGTGCGGGTGTTCGACACGACGCTGAGGGCGCCGCCCGCGCCGCGGGCCGCCGCCGCCTGGGTGAATATCTGCAGCCCGACGGGCGCGGACGGGCTGACCACCACGTTGACCCGCGCGGTGCCGGTGGCGTCCGCCGTCAGGCTGGCCATGATGTGCGGAGAGAGCAGGTCGAGGCACTGGCCGCCGAGCGCGGCGGGGCACGGCCCCTGCCCCAGCCCGAGGGTGCTGACGCCGATCTTGGTGGACTCGTTGGGGTTCAGCCCCGTGACCCGGTAGGTCACGGTGCCGCCCAGGTTCATGCTGCCCGTCCGCTCGAGGAAGATGGGCCCGCGCAGCGCGGCCGGACCGTCGGTGTCCCCCCAGGCGGCGGCGTCCTCGGGCGCGCCCTCGCCGGACACCGCGAGCAGCGGCGCCTCCTCGGCGGACTCGCACCCCGTGACGACCAGGACCGCCAACACCATCGACCAACGCCGCATTCGCACCTCCGTGGAGCAGAGGGGTATGCGACGGCGCCGGCGCGAGGGGCGAACCGTAACGATCCGATACGCGTTACACGACCGGCGCGACCTCGGACGTGCAGGCCGAGCAGCGCTTGGCCGCCTTCGGGATCGCGGTGAGGCACTCCGGGCAGGGGCGGGTCGTCGAGGCCGGCGCGGGCGGGGGCGGCATCAGGCGCCCCATGACCCGCACCAGCGCGAACACCGCCAGCGCCACGATCACGAACGTGACGATGGTGTTGAGGAACTGTCCGTAGTTCAGGGTGACGGCGCCGGCCTCCACGGCGTCGCCGAGCGTCAGGTAGGGGGGCGGCGCGGCGGCGCCGTCGCGCAGGACCATGAACTGGTCGCTGAAGTTGATCTGCCCCGTCAGCAGGCCCACGGGCGGCATGATGACGTCGTCGACGAGCGACTTGACGATGGCGCCGAACGTCGCGCCGATCACCACGGCGACCGCGAGGTCGACGACGTTGCCGCGCGAGATGAACGCCTTGAACTCCTTCCACATGGGCTCCCTCCGCGGGTCGGGGTATCCCGTGGTCCCGCAGGAGGGAGGGGCTCATCGGTCCGGCATCAGCTCCTTGGCGACGGCCGATGCCGTGGAAGACGACTGCACGCATGTTGTGTTCCCCCTTCACGCAGTGCGCATGCAGCTCTCCGTGTGGCGTGGGCCGATCGACGAAGATCCTGTCGGTGGATACGGGGCGACGTGTACCGAGAACACGCGCCAGTCCGAGCGCTGCAGCCCTTCGTCCAGTGCTACTGGACCAAGGTGGGTGCGGGGCTGGGTCCGCAGCGGGTCTTGCCGGATGGCTGCCTCGACGTGCTCGTCGATGCGCGGCGCGGCACGGCCCGGGTGATCGGCGCGATGACGCGCGCGAGCGTGGCAGACGGCGAGCTGCTCGACCTGGTGGGGGTGCGGTTCCGTCCGGGCGAGGCGCCGGCGCTGCTCGGGGGGAGCGCCGCGGAGCACACCGACGCTGCGCCCGACCTGGCGCTGGTCTGGGGGACGGCTGCGGCGGCGGCGTTGGCGGAGCCGATCGCCGAGGCGACGGGCGCCGCGCGGCTCGCGCACCTGGAGGCGCAGCTGCTGCGGCGCCTCGGCGAGCGCTGGGCGGACTGGCGGGTGCGCCGGGCGGTGGGGCTGCTCGAGGGGGGCGGGGCGTCGATCGCGGCGGTGGCGGCGGCGGTGGGGCTCGGTGAGCGGCAGCTGGAGCGGCTGTTCCGGGAGCGGGTGGGGCTGTCGCCCAAGCGCTTTGCGCGGATCGCGCGGGTGCAGCGGGCGGTGGCGGCGCCGGCGGGGCTGGCGGAGGTGGCCGTGCGGCACGGCTTCGCGGATGCGAGCCACGTGGTGCGGGAGTTCCGGGCGCTGTGCGGGGTGACGCCGGGGGCGCTGTGGGGGGCGGGGTGAGTCCGGGGCGAGCCCCCGCCATGTCGGAGACGTCCAACCCCCCGCCCCCCACCAGCGCTAAGGCCCCCACAGAGGTGCCCATGAACCCCATCGTCCGCAAGCTCACCCCCGTCGTCGTCGTCGACGCCATCGAGCCCGCCCTCCCCACCTGGCGCGCCCTCGGCTACGAACCCGTCGCCGAGGTGCCCCACGGCGACGCCCTCGGCTTCGTCCTCCTCGCCGGCCCCGCCGGCGAGCTCATGCTCCAGACCCGCGACAGCGTCCGCGAGGACCTCGGCGTCGAGCCCCCCGCCGTCGCCCTGTACGCCGACGTGAGCGACCTCGACGCCGCCGCTGCCGCCGTCAGCGACGCGGAGGTCGTGATCGCCCGCCGCACCACCCCCTACGGCGCCACCGAGCGCTGGATCCGCGACGGCGCCGGCACCCTCGTGGGCTTCGCCGTCCACGGCTGACCGCCGGCCCGCCGCGAGCTACATCGCCCGCATGGGCATGGACGAGGACAACGACGACGGCCTCGGCGGCCGCTCCCGCGACCGCCGCGAGGTCACCGAGGCCAACCGCTGGGGCGCCCCGCTGTGCGCCCTGTCCGACGCCGCACTGCGCGCCGCCCCGCTCCCCGACGCCCTGCGCGACGAGATCGCGCTCGGCCGCACCATCCGCTCCTACCGCGCCCGCGACCGGCAGTACGCCCTGATCGACCGCCTGGTCCGCAGCCTCGAGCCCGCCGCCATCGAAGCCATCGACGCCTTCCTCGCCGACCCGGTCGAGGCGCCGGATCCCCGCGCCCTCGCCGCCGAAGCGCTGCTCGCCGGCGGCGATGCCGCCCTCCAGGCGTGGATCGAGGCCGATCCCCAGGCGGATCGTCAGCGCCTGCGCGCCCTCCTCCGCAACGCCCGCCGCGACGACCGCGGTCGGAACGCCCTGATCGACGCCCTGCCCCTCGGGACCGCCGAAGCCTTCAACACAGCGCGTGCCGCGGGCGCGAAAGAACGGTAGACGCCAGGGATGGAGCGACGGTGAGTCCATCGCTGTTCGTCGCGGTGGTCCTCGTCGTCGCCGGCGCCCTCGCGCTCGAGCTCGGCATCACCTCCGCCATCACCGAGATCCTGGCGGGCTGCCTGCTCGGCACCCTGGTCGACGTGGAGGGCCTCGGCTGGCTCGAGTTCCTGAGCCACTTCGGCATGCTCGGCCTGATGTTCATGGCGGGCTTCGAGGTCGACGTGGCCGTGCTCCGGCGCCAGTGGCGCGCCAGCCTCGGCATCGGCGTGGCCTCGTTCGCCGTCCCCGCCGTCGGCACCTTCGCCCTGTGCAGCCTGTGGCTCGGGCTCGCGCCCATGGCCGCGGGCCTCGTCTCGATCGCGCTGTCCACGACCTCGCTGGCCCTCGTCTACCAGTTCCTGCGCGAGCGCGGCCGCCTGTCGGGCGACATCGGCCAGACCATCCTCGGCGCCGCCACCGCCGTCGACCTGCTGAGCATGATCGCCCTGGCGGCCCTGTTCGGCGACATGGGCCTCGCCACCGTCATCTTCATCCTCGGCCTGGTCCCTGCGTTCTGGGCGCTCCCCCGCATCGGGCGCTGGGTCTTCGAGCGCTACCGGGGCCACGCCGCCGAGTTCGAGGTCCGCTTCCTGCTCCTCGTGCTGGTCGGCCTCGGCTACCTGTCGGAGCGGGTCGGCGTCCACGCCGCCATCGTCGCCTTCGCCGCGGGGCTCGCCCTGTCCGACCTGCTCGAGAACGACGAGCTGGTCATCGAGAAGCTGAAGGGCGTCGTCTTCAGCTTCCTCGCGCCGGCCTTCTTCCTCCGCGCCGGCACCCTGTTCGATCCCCGCACCATCGACCTGTCCACGGCCCGGGTCGCGGCCGTGCTGCTCGTGAGCGCGGTCGGCCTCAAGTTCGTCGGCGCGTTCCTGTCGGCGCGGGTGCTGCTGCGCGGGCTCGGGCGCTACGTCGGGGTCCTGTTCAACTACCGCCTGACCTTCGGCATCATCACGGCGCTGGTGGGCCTGCAGGAGGGGGTCATCACCGCCGAGCTGTTCTCGGTGATCCTCATCGTGGTCCTCGGCAGCGGGCTGCTCCCGATGATCCTGCTGCGCGACCTGCCGAACGACCTCGACATGGGCAAGTAGCGCCCTCCGCCCCGTGTACCCGGGCGGTAACCCGACGGAGACCGCCCGGGCCGAACGGCCATCAGCCCCCCGGGAGGGACGATGGACTGGCTCGATCGGGCCGCGAGAGAAGCCGCGAACCTGGACGGAATCGTCATCACCAAGCTCCCCGACTGCGTGGAGTGGCGCGGGTGGACCCGCTGGAGCTGGAGCACGAGCGACGTGGCGGCCTACTTCGGCGACCTCGTCCGCGCGAACCGCAACGCGATGAAGGTGGTCGCCGGGGCGCCCGAGCGTGTCGCCCTGACCATCGAGGCCCCCGGGCACAAGATCCTCGCGCAGGACCTCCGCGCGGACCTCGTCGCCGTCTACATCTTCAACGACAGCGAGTCGCTGGGCGCCGCTCGCCTGGTGGCGCGCCGGCTGCACCAGCAGATCCTCCAGAACCTGCCGTCGAGCGAGCTCGTGGAGCGGACGCGCGGCGAGCGGATCTGGGAGTTCCTCCTCCGCTACGCGCCGGACGCCCACGCCGTCCCGATGCGGGTTGCGCTGCAGACCGGCCTCACCCCGAAGAACCTGGCCGACCCGGCCAAGCTCACCGAAGCACAGACGAAGCAACTCGAAGCAGCGGCGAAGGACATCCTCGGCGTCGACTCTCTGGGCCTGTAGGGGACGCGCATGAAACTGGACGACCTGAACTCCTCCCTCGAGAGCGCGTGCCTGGACTTCCTCGGCGGCGCGCCCCTCGTCTACCACTGCCACCACTTCAACCTGTTCCTCGACCAGACCGTCGACGACGCCGTCGGGAGCGCGCGCGGCTGGGAGCTGCGCCGGGACATGGCGCACCAGGCCTGGCTCCAGCTGCTCTCAGCCGTCGCGGACGGCGTGGGCGCGCACACCCCGGCCGAGCGGCTCACCGCCTGCCAGCAGCTGTACGCGGCGATGGGCCACGGCCGCATGGCGGTCACCGCCGATCGCGGCCGCGGCGCCGCCGAGGGCGAGTTCCTGCACTACGGCTTCGCCTGGAAGCAGAAGTACGGCGCCCAGGTGCGCCGGCACCGGCCCGTCGACGCCGTCGCCGCGGGCTTCGCCGCCGCTGCCACGCAGGTCGCCCACCGCACGGCCGAGCCGCTGGTCGCCGTGGAGACGGGGTGCATCGCGAAGGAGGACCCGCGCTGCACCTTCGAGATCGCCCCCGGCGGCCCGCCGCCCGGTCGGGTGGTGCACGAGTCCGACCTGCGCCCGGTCGAGCCGCGCACGGGCCTCGCCGAGGAGCGCATCAGCGCCATCAACGCCGGGCTGAGGAACTTCCTCGGCGGTGTCGCGGGCGACGACCGCGGCCTGGTCGAGGCCTTCGGCGTCTTCGTGACCCGCCACATGACCAACTACTACAACGGCATCAGCTACGGGGCCGTCGACGTGGTGCGCGAGCGCAGCGAGGCGCTGGTGCCGATGGTCGAGGGGCTGCTGCGCGAGTCCGGCCACGTCTGCGTCTTCAACACCTTCGGCGGCATCCTCTACTCGCCCGAGTGGGACGCGCTGGTGGGGCGCATCGAGGGCGACCTGACCGAGGTGGTCTCGTCGTGCTGCGCCATCGCGCGCGCGCTCGGCTTCGGCGCGTGGACGATCGAGGAGCTGTCGCCCAAGCGGCTCGTCGTCACCACGAGCACCGAGTACGAGAGCCCCTGGTGCGCGACCGTCCGGACGGAGCCGTGCCCCGGCGCGAGCTACTTCCTGCAGGGAGCCGCCGTGGCGTTCATGCGCCTCGCGCTCGATCTGGACTGGAAGGCGCGCCGCCCGCTCACGCGCGAGCTGTACGACGACCTGTTCAAGGGCGACTCCCGCTGGCGCGTGGAGCAGCCCGACTCGCTGGCGGCCGGCAGCGCCGTGTCCCGGGTCGTCGTCGAGTCGCGGTGATGGGCGACGCCGTCACCCAGGAGGCCGGCTGCGTCCGCGCGTTCCTGTGGAACGTCGACCACGGGCTGCCGGGCGCGCTCGTGCTCGCGCGCCTCGAGGCGGCGGGCTGGCAGGGCAAGCTGTTCGCGGGCGCCCTGTGGATCTTCGCCCGCGAGCCGGCCTACGACAAGGTCGTGTTCGTGCCGGCCACCGGGCGGCTGCAGGTGCGCGTCGACATGGCGCGGCCGTACGAGGAGCGCCGCGGCGTCGCGGAGGACGTGCACCGCGCGCTGTGCGAGCCCGCGGACCCGGCGCCGCCTGTGGCATAGTGTCGGGCCGGAGGCGGCCCGATGTTCCTCGCCCTGCTGCTCGCGGCGTGCAACCGCGACCACGCGCCCCCGTCCGGCACGACCCCCGTCGCACCCGGCGACGAGCCCGGCGTCGCGCCGCTCGTGAAGCTGTCGACGGTGCAGTACCGCAACACCGTCACCGACCTGCTGCTGGGCAGCGGGCTCGGCGCGGTGCTGCCCGACGTGCAGCCGCTGCTCGACGCCGTCCCCGCCGACAGCACCGACACCTTCCGCGACCTCGACCCGCGCGTGTCGACGGAGCACGTCACCGCCTTCTTCAACGTGGCGCGCACCGTGGGCGACGCCGTCGAGGCCGATGCGGGGCTCCGCAGCGCGCTCGCCGGCCCCTGCGCCGCCGAAGCCGAGCTCACCGCGGCCTGCACCGACGCCTTCCTCCGCGACTTCGGCCGCCGCGTGCTCCGCCGCCCGCTCACCGACGAGGAGCTCGCCCGCTACGCCGCCCTCGACGACGGGACCCGCGGCACCGCCGAGGCCGTGCGCGCGATGGTGGTCTCCCTGCTGCTCGCGCCGCAGTTCCTGAACCACGTCGAGGTCGACGGCGAGGCGGTCGACGGGCGCGACGACCTGTGGCGCCTCGACCCGTACGCGCTGGCCTCGCGCCTGTCGTACACCTTCTGGCAGACGATGCCCGACGACGCCCTGCTCGACGCCGCCGCCGACGGCTCGCTCGCCACCGAGCCCGGCTGGGCGGCCGCCGTCGACCGCGTGTTCGACGATCCGCGCACCGAGCAGACCCTGTGGCAGTTCTGGCTCGAGTGGCTCCGCCTGGAGCGCTTCACCGGCTTCTCGGCCACCCGCCCCGCCTTCCAGACGCTGGCCGCGGGCGAGCACCTGGGCGAGCCCGGCCACGACCACTGGAGCGACATGGTCGAGGAGGTGGCGCTGCTCACCTCCCTCGTCGTCTGGGACCAGGGGGGCACGCTCACCGACCTGCTGACCACGCAGGTCTCGGTGACGCCGTCCGCCGACCTGGCGCACCTGTACGGCGTCGCGCCGTACACCGGCGGCAGCTGGCCCACCCTGCCGGCGTCCGAGCGGACGGGCCTGCTGCAGCGCGGCGCCCTGCTCGCGTCGAGCCTGGAGCAGACGAACCCGTTCCACCGCGGCGCGTTCGTCCGGCGCTACCTGCTGTGCGACCCGCTGCCCACGCCCGATCCGGCGACGCTGCCCCGGATCGCTCGACGCGCCGCCCGTCGACGGCGCGTCCACCACCCGCGAGCGCTACGAGGCCAAGGTCGCCGGCAACCCCACCTGCGAGGCCTGCCACGGCGGGTTCAGCGACATCGGCTACGTGATGGAGGCGTTCGACGCCCTCGGGCGGTACCGGACCACCGAGCTCGTGCTGGACGAGACCAACGGCGACGTGCTCAACGAGCTGCCCATCGACACGGTCGCCGTGCCCCGGGTGACCTACGACGACGACCGGCCCGTCTCCGGCCCGGCCGAGCTCAACGCGCGCATCCTGGAGAGCGGCAAGATGGCGAGCTGCCTGGCGGAGCAGTACTTCTCCTACGCGCTGCGGCGGCCCCCGTCCGACGCCGGCGGCGACGAGGCCCTCGTGGCGGACCTGGCGGCCGACGCGCCGCTCGCCGAGCTGTTCCGCGCGGTGGCGCTGCACCCGAGCTTCCAGCTGAAGCGAGGTGGCGAGTGAAGCCCGCGATCTCGCGCCGCCACCTGCTGCGCGGCGCCGGCGGCGCGCTGCTCGCCGTGCCGCTGCTCGAGTCGATGGCCTCGCGCGCGGCGCTGGCTCAGCCGCCGCCCAAGCGCCTCATCGTGATGAAGTCGTTCAGCACGCAGCTCATCCGCGAGTGGTACCCGACCCTGCGGGGCAACGGCTACCAGCTGCACGACGAGGTCTACTCCGACTGGAAGGCCGACGGCACCACGCTCCTGCACGAGCCGCTCGCCGGGGGGCCCTACACCCAGGCGCCGCTGGTGGACTTCACCAAGGGCGACGGCGCAGGCGGCGTCTCCGGCATCCTCGGGCCGCGCCTCGACCCGTTCCTGTCGAAGCTGCTGCTGATCCGCGGGCTCGACTTCCTGCCGTCCGTGAACCACAACTACGGCGGCATCCTCGGCAACTACAGCTCGTGCACCGCGGCGACCCCGTGCGACGCCGACACCCTCGCCGACATCCCCACCATCGATCAGGTCCTGGCGTACGCCGAGAAGTTCTACCCGACGCAGCCGTGGGCGCGGCACCTCCACGTGTCGCAGGGCGTCGAGGACACGATGTCGTACACCGACTTCGGCGTGTACGGCGGCCCCGTCCAGCAGCTCAAGGCCCGCACCAACCCGCTCGACGCGTGGAACGACCTGTTCGGCGGCTTCGACCCGAACGCGGGCGCCCAGCCCGACGGCAGCCGCGACAAGCTCCTCATCGACGGCGTCCTCGAGGACTACCAGCGCCTGCGCGACCACCGGCGCCTCTCGGCGGCCGATCGGCAGGCGCTCGATCAGTACGTGACGCTCGTGACCGAGCTGCAGGCGAAGCTCGCCACCACGCAGGTGCTGTCCTGCACCGTGCCGGAGGCGCCCGAGGCCCTGGCCAACAACAGCGGCACCGATCCGGCCGACATCGAGCGCAAGTGGTCGCTGTTCCTCGACGTCGTCGTCGCCGGGCTGATGTGCGACCAGACGCGCATCGTGACGATGGGCCTGCACAAGGCGCTCGGGCCGGGGCCCGACCCGGACGATCCCGTGCTGGTCGGCCACTACCACTCCGAAGACGCGAGCGGCGGCACCTGGCACGGCCTGGCCCACGACTGGGGCAACGAGAACTCCCGGCGGATGCTCGCCGGGATCAACGCCTGGCTCGCCGAGTTCGTGTTCGCCGAGCTCCTCGAGCGCCTCGACGTGGACGAGGGCGGCGGGAGCACCTTCCTCGACAACTCGCTCGTGTACTGGGGCAACGAGCTCGGCTTCAACCACATCGCCTACAGTGTGCCCTGCATCCTGGCGGGCAGCGCCGGCGGGTTCCTGCAGACCGGCCGCTACCTGGACTACGTCGACTGGAACGGCAGGGCCTACTTCGGCCAGGAGGACGGCACCGTCATCAAGGGCATCCCCCACAATCGATTGCTGGTCACCATCCTGCAGGCGATGGGGCTCGAGCCCGCCGACTACGAGCGCGACGGCGCCCCGGGCTACGGCTCGTCCAGCACCTCGGGCCGCGACGGCTCGCTGTGGCCCGTCGACTACGACTTCGACGCGGTGGGCGAGATCCTGCCCGGCATCCGGGGGTAGCTGGTTACGGAGCAGCCGCAGGAGGGGGGATGGACAAGCTGCAGCGCGAGCAGGTGGTGGACTTCCAGACGTGGACCGACCAGCGTCCGGGCGAGCTGGAGCGCATCCAGGCGCACAAGGCGCCGCGGCGGGTGCACCTCGGCGACCACCTGACGTTCCTGTTCGAGACCACCGACACGGTGCGGTGGCAGGTGCAGGAGATGATGCGGGTGGAGCGCATCGTCCGCGAGACCGACATCCGCCACGAGATCGACACCTACAACGAGCTGCTCGGCGGCCCGGGCCAGCTCGGCTGCACGCTGCTGGTCGAGATCGACGACCCCGCGGCCCGGGCCGAGAAGCTGCGGGCCTGGCTCGGGCTCCCGGACCACCTCTACCTCGAGCTCGAGGGCGGCGAGCGGGTCCGCCCCGAGGTCGACCGCCGCCAGATCGGCGAGGACCGGCTGAGCTCGGTGCAGTACCTGCGCTTCGACACGGGCGGGCGGCCGCCCGTGGCCATCGGCTGCGACCTGCCGGCCTACGAGGCGCGCGCCGCGCTCACCGAGGAGCAGCGGGCCGCGCTGAGCGCCGACCTCGCGTAGCGGTCACCAGCAGAGCGGCTCGCAGTCCGTGCCGCAGGCGGCGTTGCAGGCGCTGTAGCTCGCGTAGCGGACGCTGCCGCAGTACCAGCTGCACCCGCCCCAGTCGGTGCTCGCCGTCGGGGCGGAGGCGGCCGGGGTGGGCGCGCCGAGCGAGGCGGCGGCGAGGATCAGGGCGGCGACGAAGCCGAATCGGCGGACCAGGTGCATGGGAACCCCCTCCTGTGGGCACGGTGGACCCGTGCGCCAAGCGCTCGGGAGTGTGCCCAAACACCGTGTATGTTTCAACCGAGGCGCCAATCCAGGGGCGGGAGGCCGCGCCGCGCCAGGGCGTCCTGGATCTGCGAGAACGGCTTGCTCCCGAACCACAGCTTCGCCGAGAGGGGCGACGGGTGGGGTCCGGCGATGACCTCGTGGCGATCGGCGTCGACGAGCTTCGCCTTCTTCTTGGCGTGCGTGCCCCACAGCACGAAGACGGCGGGCTGCTCGCGCGCGTTGACCGCGCCGATGACGGCGTCGGTGAACTTCTCCCAGCCCTTGCCCTTGTGGCTGTTCGCCTCGCCCGAGCGCACCGTCAGCACGGTGTTGAGCATCAGCATGCCCTGGCGCGCCCACGGCATCAGGTAGCCGGTGTCGGCCATCGGGACGCCGAGGTCGGTCTGGAGCTCCTTGTACATGTTCCGGAGGGAGCCGGGCAGCTTCACGCCGGGCTGCACCGAGAAGCACAGGCCGTGGGCGTGGCCCGGCGTGGGGTACGGATCCTGGCCGAGCAGCACCACGCGCACCTCGTCGAGCGGGGTCGCGTCCAGCGCGGCGAAGACGTGCTCGTGGGCGGGGAAGACCTCGTGGGCGGCGCGCTCCTCGGCGACGAAGCGCTCGAGCTCGGCGAACCAGGGGGCGTCGAGGTGGGGGGCCAGGGCGGCGGCCCAGGAGGGGGGGACGAGCTCACGCATGGGCATCCTCGCGGTCCGGACGGTCAGAACTGGAAGTACACGAAGGGGGTCTCGTTCCAGTGGCCGAGGAGCAGCACCCCGAAGGCCACGGCGTAGACGAGGCCCCAGCGGACGGGGAGCGGCAGCGCCTCGAAGCGCGCTTCGGCGTCGGCCGGGCGCCGGGCCCAGTCGACGAGCTCGACGAGCGGCATCAGCGCGAGGCACCACAGGAACATCGCGAGGTCGAGGTGCACCCGCGACAGGAAGAACAGCAGGCCCTCGAAGTCCAGGGCGTGGGCCCAGCCGAGGGGGAGCCGCCGGAAGACGGTGGCGGCGTCGGTGACGGAGTCGGCGCGGAACGGCACCAGGGTCACGATCCACAGCACGAAGGTGTAGGCGTTGCCGAGGACGTCGCGCAGGCGCGGGCGCTGCGCGAGGCCGATCGCCCGGAACAGGCGCTCGCGGGCGGGCCCGGTGAGGCGCTCGCCGATGACCAGCACGGCGTGCATGCCGCCCCAGGCGGCGAGGCGCCAGGCCGCGCCGTGCCACAGGCCGCTGACCAGGAAGACGATGGCCATGTTCAGCACCCAGCGGGCCTGCGAGGTGCGGTTGCCGCCGAGCGGGACGTAGAGGTAGTCGCGGAACCAGGTCGACAGCGAGATGTGCCAGCGTGTCCACATCTCGGTCATCGAGCGCGAGCCGTGCGGCTGGTCGAAGTTCTGCATGAGGTCGACGCCGAGCGTGCGCGCCAGGCCGATCGCCATGTCGGAGTAGCCCGAGAAGTCGCAGTAGAGCTGGTAGGTGAAGAAGAGCATCGTGATGACGAGGCTCACGCCGCTGTAGCCGCCCGGGTCGGCGAACACGGTGTCGACGACGCCCGACAGCCGGTCGGCGACCACGACCTTCTTGAACAGGCCCCAGGCGGCGAGGCGCAGCCCGCTGGCGATGCGCTGCCGGTCGACCGGCGACGGGGCGCGCAGCTGCGGCAGCAGCGAGCCGGCGCGCTCGATCGGGCCAGCGACGAGCTGGGGGAAGAACGAGACGAACAGCGCGAAGCGGCCGAGGTTGGGCTCGGGCGCGAGGCGGCCGCGGTAGACGTCGATGGCGTACGACATCGTCTGGAACGTGTAGAAGCTGATGCCGACGGGCAGCAGCCAGTCCGTCTCGGGCAGCGGCCAGGCGAGGCCCGCCCGGGCCGCCAGCGCGACGAACGTGCCGTTCACGAGGTTGTAGTACTTGAACGCGAACAGCATCCCGAGGTTGCCGCACAGCGAGACGGCGAGGGCGGCGCGGCGGCGGCCGATCTGCTCGGGCGGCAAGCGGCCCAGGACGCGCCCCACGGCCCAGTCGAGGGCCGTCGACGCCGCCAGCAGCAGCCCGTAGGCCGGGTGCCAGGCCATGTAGAAGGCGTAGGACGCCACGAGGAGCATGACCCAGCGCACGCGCCGGGGCAGCGCCAGGTTCAGCGCCAGCACCACCGGGAAGAAGAGCGCGAACTCGAGGCTGTTGAACAGCACCCGGCGTCACTCCGTCGGGGTGGCGGGCGTCGTCGACGTCGCGGCCTTCGACGACGGTACCACCTCGTCGAACCACTTCCAGATCTGGCCGGTGGCGTCGGCGTCGGTGAGGTCGGAGTGGATGCCGCCCGGCCACTGGTGCTTCCACCCGGCCACGCTGCACTGCACCGTCGACGCCTCGCAGGACCAGGTCTCGCAGGTGGTGTCGCCGCGCTGGACGACCTCGCCGTCGCCCTCGCAGCGGTTGCGCGCGCGCCACAGCGCCATCGACGCCTCGACGCTCGCGACGGGCAGCCCGCGCAGCTCCCCGCCGTCGTAGGGGACGATGGGGTCGGCGGTGCCGTGGTAGTAGCGGATGGGCAGCGGCGGCCCGTCGCAGCGGGGCACGGCGAGGGTGCCGCTCGAGGCGCCGACGGCGTCGGGCGGGCGCTGGCCCTCGCAGGCCCAGCGCTGCGCCATCATCGAGCCGTTGCTGAAGCCGGCGGCGAGGACGCGGTCGCCGCAAACCTTGCCGGAGATCTGGCGGGTGAGCCGATCGAGGAAGGTCACGTCGTCGTGGTCGGTCTCCTGGTCGGAGCGGCCGGCGTTCCAGGAGCGCAGCGGCCAGCCGAGGCCGTTCGGGTAGACGAGCGCGAAGCCCTCGCGGTCGGCCAGGGCCTCGAAGCCCGTGACCTCCTCGATCTTCGGGCCGGACATCCCGCCGCCGTGCAGCAGCACGACCACGTCGCGGGGGCCGGGCCCGGCCGGGACGTAGACGTAGGGCCGGCGATCCTTGTCGTCGTCCTGCTCGACGGTGACGCGGTACAGGCCCGGATCGGGCCAGGCGGCGCAGGGGTCGGCGAGGTCGGGCAGCTCGCTCAGACACCCCGCCAGCGGCAGCAGCAACGGCGCGGCCACCGGCCAGCGACCCCGCATGGGACCTCCCGGCGCGCAGATACCCCGCTGCGCGCGCTGCGGGAGGTCGGCTCGCGGGCCGGCTCGCTCGCGAGGGCCACCGCGTCGTCGGGGTGGGGCTGCCCGCTCGCCGCCGCGCGGGACCGGCGGGAAGTGTTCCGGCGGCGCGCCGGCGGCGGCAGCCCGAGGCCGTCGGCGATGGCGATCCAGGCCGGCGAGGGCGGTCTCGCTGCCGGTCTCGCGCGGGCCGAGGGGCTGGTTGTCGTCGCGGCCGATCCAGACCGCGATGGTGTGGCGCGGGGTGGCGCCGACGAACCAGGCGTCGACGTTGTCGTCGGTGGTGCCGGTCTTGCCGATGCGCTCCTGCTGCGGGCGGTAGGCGTCGTGGCCCGTGCCGTAGCGGACGACGCCGGCCATCATCTTGCGCAGCCGCTCGGCGACCTCCGGGTCGAGCACCGCCTCGGGGGCGGGCGGCGCGGGGAGGAGCTGCGCGCCGGCGCGGTCGGTCACCTCGGTGACGAAGCGGGCGGCAGGTGCTCGCCGCCGCGGGCGACGGTGGCGTAGGCGGTGGCGAGGCTCGAGCACGGTGACCTCGCTGGAGCCGAGCGCCACGCTGAGGTCGTCGCGCAGGTCGCTGTCGACGCCCATCCGGTGGGCGGCGGCGACCACCGCGGGCATCCCGACGGCCTTGGCGACGCGCACCGCGGCCACGTTCGAGCTCGCGGCGAGGGCGCGGCTCAGCGTGATCTCGCCGCGGTAGGTGCCGCCGTAGTTCGCCGGCGCCCACCAGCTGCCCGTCCCGGTGGGCAGCGAGAGCGGCTCGTCGAGCACGGTGTCGTAGGGGCGGAGGCCCTCGGAGAGCGCCGCCGCGTAGACGAAGACCTTGAAGGTGCTGCCGGGCTGGCGCGGCGACTGGGTCGCGCGGACGAGGCCGCCCAGCGGGTCGGTGTAGCCGCCGACGAGGGCGAGCACGTCTCCGGTGGCGTTGTCGAGGACCACGGCGGCGCCCTGGACGGGCATCGGCTCGCCCGGCGCGGGCGGCTCGACGCGGCCGCGGCGGACCTGGCGGTCGAGGCAGGCGCGGGCGGCGTCGCGCACGGCGTCCTCGGCGAGCGCCTGGACGTCGGGGTCGTAGGCGGTGTGGACGGTGAGGCCGCGGTCGTACGGGACGTCGTCGCCGAGGAGGGCGGCGA
Organism: Myxococcota bacterium; assembly: GCA_041389545.1. Lineage (GTDB taxonomy): Bacteria > Myxococcota_A > UBA796 > UBA796 > JACKER01. The sequence continues at coordinate 75,071 of JAWKRQ010000025.1, forward strand.
GCTCGCGGCGCACCTGGGTGCGGTAGGCGTCGCCGGTGCGCGGCGGGCCCTGGACGGCGCCGACCAGGCCCAGCGGGCGCTGCTGCAGGGCGGGGACCTCGTCGTCGGGGAGGACGCCCGCGTCCACCATGCTCTGGAGGATGCGGTCGCGCCGCTGGCGGGCCCCGTCGGGGTCGAGCGTGGGGTCGCGCTCGGACGGGGCCGGGACGAGGCTCGCGAGCAGGGCGGCCTGGTCGGGCGACAGCTCGTCGACGCCGAGGCCGAAGTAGGTGCGGGCCGCGGCGGCGACGCCGCAGGCGCCGTGGCCGAGGTACACGACGTTGAGGTACTGCTCGAGGACGCGCCTTGCCGTAGCGCTCCTCGAGGAGGACCGCGCCGACCGCCTCGTCGACCTTGCGGCGCAGCGTCCGCTGGTCGCCCACCACCAGCTGCTTCACGAGCTGCTGGGTGATGGTGGAGCCGCCCTGGACCGCAGCCCCCGCGCGGAGGTCCGCCCACAGCGCGCGCGCGACGCCGCGCGGGTCGACGCCGCCGTGGTCCCAGAACCGGCGGTCCTCGGCGGCGACGAAGGCGTCGACCACGGTGGGGGGGATGGCGTCGAGGGGCGCGTAGACCCGGTCCTCCGGGCCGACCGTGTCGAGCGCGATGCCGTCGCGGTCGAGGATGGGGACGAGGGTCGGGGGGTGGAAGTCGTCCAGCTGGGCCACGGCGTGGGCCATGGGCGCCACCAGGCGCCGCTCGACGGCGTCGACCGAGACGAGGAGCGTGGCGACGCCGGCGGCGAGGGCGGTCGGGACGACGAAGCGGAGCATGGAGACCTCGAGCGGGCGGCGGTGGCTACTTGGTGTGGATCTCGGGGAGCTCGATCGAAGGCCCGTCGTCGGCCATGTTCAGGCCCGCGAACACGCCCAGGCCGACCAGGATGACGATCGCGACGATCGCGACCGCGTAGACGGGGTTTGCACTGCCACTGGCCATGAAGTCCTCCACTGGGGGTCGGGCGGCGGGACTGCCGCTCGGTGTCTCGACCATATACAGACACTTTCATACATGCAACAGGAAGCGGGGATCACGGGATCAGCGCGGTCAGGGCGCTGCTTCCATCGCGCTGGCCGTCGGCATGGTGGCTGACCACCCGGTCAGCTCTGACGAAAACGCGCCCGACGGGTTTCCGTCAGAACGCGCCGCAGGTTCGCTGCCGCCCAGCTTCGGTCGCCGATCCGGCGCTCGGTCCTTGCATTCCGGATGGTTGCACGCTTCGAGCCAGTTGCATAGATGAAGCATACCGGGCGCCGTCCACCCCTCTGCCCGGCTCCGCACGCGCGGACGGAGGCCTCATGATCGACCTCGCCCGGCAGGATGTCGACGCCACGATGGGCTACGGGCTCGAGCCCGAGAACACCCAGTGGCCGACCGCGAGCCCGCAGGAGGGCGACTGGTCCGCCCGGAACCAGGGCCACCGGACGGTGCTGCACTCGCTGACCGACGACACCGAGGACGACGTCACCGAGCAGGTGCAGCTCTCCGCCGCGCGACCGGCGCCCGCCGACCGCGGCGACTTCTGGTTCTACGGTGCGTACCGCCGGTTCCACGCCGGCCTCGAGCCCGAGGACACCTCGCCCGGCACCTGGCGCGACCACTGGCGCGGGGCGACGAGCTCCCGGTCGAGCGGAGACGCGGTCGATCACGACCTGAAGGCGGAGGCGCAGCGGGTCCTGCGCGCCGAGGCCGCCTTCTCCACCCACTTCCTACAGGTCCGGTGCCGCGGGGGCGAGATCACGCTCGCCGGAACCGTTCCGGATCGCGGGGCGAAGCGCCTGGCCGAGTCGCTGGTCGAGCGGCTCGCGGGGGTCCGCGACGTCCACAACCGGCTGCGGGTGGGCTGAGCGCGGCTCGATCCCGGGTTACGGAGCGTCGGCGCCCGCCGGCGCACGCTCGGGGTCCGCCCACTGTTTGCATACGCGACCACTTGATGGAGGAGAGGCATGCGTTGGGATCGTGGACACACCAGCGACGACGTCGTCGATGCGCGGGGCCGACGGCCAGCGAGCGCCGGCATGGGCGCCGGCTCGCTGCTCTATCTGTTCCAGTTCGCGTCGCGCTTCGGGTGGAAGGGCATCCTGCTCGCCGCCGTCGTCGTGGGCGGGATCTTCTTGTTCAGCAACTTCCAGATGGGGGCAGTGGGCCCCGTCCAGGAGTCGGCCGGCGAGCAGCAGGAGATGCAGTTCGTCTCGTTCGTGATCGACGACGTGCAGGGCACCTGGGACCGCCTCATGCCGGGGTATCGGCACAGCAAGCTGGTGGTCTTCCGCGGCGCGACCAACACCGGCTGCGGGTACGGTGACAGCGCCACGGGGCCGTTCTACTGCCCGCAGGACCAGCAGGTGTACCTCGACCTGTCGTTCTTCGACGAGCTGTCCCAGCGGTTCGGGGCGCCCGGCGACTTCGCGCAGGCGTACGTCGTGGCGCACGAGATCGGCCACCACGTGCAGGACTTGATGGGCACCACCGACCGCGTCCGCCAGGGCCGCGCCGGGGTCGGCGCGGGCGGCGACTCGGTGCGGGTCGAGCTGCAGGCCGACTGCTACGCCGGCGTGTGGGCGTCGCAGGCCGCCAAGCGCGACGTGCTCGAGGTCGGCGACCTGGAGGAGGGCCTCCGGGCCGCGGCCGCGATCGGCGACGATCGGTTGCAGAAGCAGTCGGGTGGGCGGGTGGCCCCGGACTCGTTCACCCACGGCACGAGCGAGCAGCGCGTGCGCTGGCTCCGCCGCGGCTACGAAGCGGGCGATCCGGCGGCCTGCGACACGTTCTCGGCGCGCCAGCTGTAGGGCGTCACTGCACGTAGCCGAGGGCGCGGAGCGCCTCCAGGTCGAGGTCGGCGCCGGTCGGCTCGGCCTGGTGGCCCCAGCCCGGAGCCAGCTCGCCGGCCAGCGCGTCGACCCCGTCCGCGTCGACGCCTGCGAGGTCGTGGCGCCAGGTCGGGTCGGCGGCGCGGTCGTACAGGCGCAGCGGCTCGCCGTCGACCTCGACGAGTGCGCGGTCGCCGCGGATCACGGCCTGCTGCTGGCGGAAGTACAGCGTGCCCTGCAGGCGGCGGAGCCGGTCGGCGGGGGCCGGGCGCGCGAGGTCGACGCCAGCGAGGCCCTCGGCGGGGACGCCGGCCGCGGCGAGCAGGGTCGGGGCCACGTCCACGAGCGAGGCGGGATCGGCGCGGCGGGCGCCGCGGGGGCCGTCGGGGCGGACCAGCACCAGCGGGACGCGCGTGACCTCGGGCCACAGGGCGTGGCCGTGCTCGAAGCCGCCGTGGTCCCACAGCTCCTCGCCGTGGTCGGCCGTGAACAGCACGGTGGCGCGGTCGAGGGCGCCGCGGGCGTCGAGGCCGTCGAGGAGGCGCTGGAGGGCGGCGTCGGCGGCGGCGACCTCGGCGCGGTACAGGGCGCGGACGGCGTCGCGCTCGGTGTCGTCGCCGCGCAGCTCGCCGCGGCGGACGGCGATGGCGTCGAGCGCCTCGTCGGGCACGGGCCCGAAGACGGTGTACAGCGGGTCCTCCGGGGGCAGCACCGCGTGGAGGTAGGGCAGGTGCGGGTCGAGCAGGTGGACCCAGAGGAAGGTGGGCTGGCCGGCGCCGCGGTCGAGCCAGGCCAGGGCGGCGTCGACCACGCGCTCGCCGTCGTCGCGGTGCAGGCGCCAGGGAGTGCCGGCGGCCGAACGGCCGGCGAGCCACGGGACGAGGAGCGGGGCGCGCGGGAGGGCGTCGGCGTGGCGGAAGGCGTCGAAGCCGCGGTCGAAGCCCATGACCGGGACCAGGAAGGCGTTGGCGACCGACGCGCCGGTGCGGAAGCCCGCGGCGCGCAGGCGCTCGGCGAGGACGGGGACCGCGGGGTCGAGGCCGACGACGCCGGGCCAGCCGCGGCCGGGGCGGCCGGCGCCGTGATCGGCGGGCCAGCGGCCGGTCATCGCGCTGCCCAGGGCGGGCACCGTCCAGGAGCTGGACGACAGGGCGTCGGCGAAGGTCTCACCGCGGGCGGCGAGGCGGCGGACGGTGGCCATGTCGGCGGCGGCGTCGGTGCGCAGCGTGTCGACGGTGAGCAGCACCACCAGGGGGCCGGGCGGGCCGCCGGGCGCGGGCGGGCGGGCGGCGAGGAAGGCCAGCGCGGCGGCGGCGAGGGGGCCGAGCCAGGGGCGCAGGGCGGCGAACAGGGCGGCGGCGAGCGGCACGCACACGGCGAGGGCCAGGGCGGCGACGGCGTCGGGGCCGGTGGCGGGGGACGGGTGCCAGGAGGGGTCGGTCCAGCCGGCGAGGAGGGGCGCGGCGAGGGCCGGGAGCGGGGCCGCGGCGGCGGCGCGGACGGAGGGGCGGGCCGGGGTCGCGTGGAGCGGGAGCAGGGCGGCGGCGACGAGCGTGGCGGCGAGGGCCAGGGCGACGAGCAGGGCGCTGGCGGGGCCGGCGGAGGTGGGGGCGCCGCCGCCGGGGACGGGGGCCGTGTGGGCGGCCGCGGCAGCGGCGGCCCAGGCGAGGGTGGCGGCGGCGGCGGGGAGCTCGGGGAGGGCCAGGGCGGAGCCGGGGCGGGCGCGGAGGGCGGCGGTGTGGAGGCCGGCGAGGGCCAGGGCGGCGGCGAGCTCGACGGCGACGGGGCCGGCGGCCGGGGGCGCCAGGAGCGGGCGCCCGACGGCGGCCTCGGCGGCGACGATGGCGGTCCAGCCGACCAGCGGGGTCCAGGCGGTGCGGTCCACGGCGCCTCCGGGGCCGAGGATAGCGTGAAGCGGCTGGTGGGCGCTCGATCCGCGCTGCGGGCGCGTCCTGGAGGCCCGGCACCGATCTGCTTCGACTCAGGATGAAATCAGGTCGGGCCGGATCTGCTTCCGGTTCGGGGACTCGCGGGGGATCAGGGGCGCTATCGGCGTGTGGGGCCCCGACTGCCCGGCACCGATCTGCTTCGATCCAGGATGAAATCAGGTCGGGCCCGATCTGCTTCCGGAGTCCGGTCGTGCACCCGCCACCCGCCATGATTAGGTGGCCCCCGGACGGGAGGCAGAGGTCATGGCAAACAGCGATCCCTTCGGCGCGCGCGGCACCTTCGAGGCGGCCGGCCAGCGGTTCGTCGGCTACCGCCTGAAGGCGCTCGAGGAGCAGGGCCTGGGGCAGGTCTCCCGCGTGCCCTACTCCGTGCGCGTCCTGCTCGAGTCGGTCCTGCGCAACCACGACGGGTTCGTGTTCACCGACGAGCACGTCAAGGCCCTCGCCAGCTACGACGCCACGAAGGTCGGCGAGCAGGAGGTCCCCTTCATGCCGGGCCGCGTGGTCCTGCAGGACTTCACGGGCGTCCCCGCGATCGTCGACCTCGCCGCGCTCCGCTCCGCCATGGAGCGCATGGGCGGCGACGTGACCAAGGTGAACCCGCAGATCCGCGCCGACCTGGTGGTCGACCACTCGGTCGTCGTCGACGCCTTCGGCACCATCGACGCCATGAAGACGAACACCGAGCTCGAGTTCGAGCGCAACAAGGAGCGCTACCAGTTCCTCAAGTGGGGCCAGCAGGCGTTCGACAACTTCACCGTCGTCCCGCCCGCCACGGGCATCGTCCACCAGGTCAACCTCGAGTACCTGGCCTCCGTCGTGCTCGAGCAGCAGGCCGGCGGCGAGCGCGTCGCCTACCCCGACAGCCTCGTCGGCACCGACAGCCACACCACCATGATCAACGGCCTCGGCGTCGTCGGCTGGGGCGTGGGCGGCATCGAGGCCGAGGCCTGCATGCTCGGCCAGCCGATCTACCTGCTGATCCCCGAGGTCGTGGGCTTCGAGCTCACGGGCGCCCTCAAGGAGGGCGTCACCGCCACCGACCTCGTCCTGCGCGTCACCGAGCTGCTCCGCAAGCACGGCGTCGTCTCGAAGTTCGTCGAGTTCACCGGCGGCGGCCTCGACGGCCTCTCCCTCGCCGACCGCGCCACCATCGCCAACATGGCCCCGGAGTACGGCGCGACCGTCGGCTACTTCCCCGTCGACCTGCGCACCATCGAGTACCTCCGCGCCTCGGGCCGCTCCGACGCGCTGTGCGCCCTGGTCGAGGCCTACTGCAAGCACGCCGGCCTGTGGCGCGACCCGGCCGACCCCATCGTCTACTCGTCGAAGCTGACCCTCGACCTCGGCTCCGTCGAGCCCGCGCTGGCCGGCCCGAAGCGCCCGCAGGACCGCATCCCGCTCTCGGGCATGCAGCAGAGCTTCCTCGCGAGCCGCGAAGAGTACGGCCACGCCGAGGCGAAGGCCCGCCCGGCCTCCTTCCGCGGCGCCTCCTTCGACCTGACCGACGGCGCCGTCACCATCGCGGCCATCACGAGCTGCACCAACACGAGCAACCCGGCGGTCATGATCGCGGCCGGCCTCGTCGCCCGCAAGGCCAACGCCCGCGGCCTCAAGGCCAAGCCCTGGGTGAAGACGAGCCTCGCCCCCGGCTCCCGCGTCGTCACCGACTACCTCGACCGCGCCGGGCTGACCGCCGACCTCGAGGCCGTCGGCTTCTACACCGTGGGCTACGGCTGCACGACCTGCATCGGCAACTCCGGCCCCCTCCCCGACCCGATCCGCGCGGCGGTCGAGGAGGGCGACCTCGTCGTGAGCTCGGTGCTCTCGGGCAACCGCAACTTCGAGGGCCGCGTCAGCCCCCACACCCGCGTGAACTACCTCGCGTCCCCGCCGCTGGTCGTGGCCTACGCGCTCGCCGGCACCGTCGACACCGACCTCGTCAACGACCCCATCGGGAAGGACCCGCAGGGCAACGACGTGTTCCTGGCCGACGTCTGGCCGTCCAACGAGGAGGTCCGCGAGGCCATCCGCGGCGCCGTCCAGCGCGAGCAGTTCGTCGAGCGCTACGCCGACGTCTACCGCGGCCCCGACGACTGGCAGGCCCTCGCCGCCCCCACCGGCGCGCTGTACGCCTGGGACGAGCACTCGACCTACATCCAGGAGCCGCCGTTCTTCGTCGACATGTCGAAGGACGTGAAGCCCATCGCGCCCATCACCGGCGCCCGCGTGCTCGCGCTGCTCGGCACCTCCGTCACGACCGACCACATCTCGCCGGCCGGCACCATCGGCAAGGGCACTCCCGCCGAGCGCTACCTGCAGTCCTACGGCGTGAACCGCGAGGACTTCAACAGCTACGGCTCGCGGCGCGGCAACGACCAGGTCATGACGCGCGGCACCTTCGCCAACATCCGCATCCGCAACGGCCTCGCCATCGGCCGCGAGGGCGGGTGGACGACCTACCTCGGCCCGGCCGACACGCCGCCCGGCCCCTACCCCTGGCTGCGCTACGTCTCCGACGTGGACCCGCAGCCCGGCGAGGTCGTCAGCATCTACGACGCCTCGGTGAAGTACCAGAAGCACCGCATCCCGCTCGTGGTCCTGGCCGGCAAGGACTACGGCATGGGCAGCAGCCGCGACTGGGCGGCCAAGGGCGTGTTCCTGCTGGGCGTGCGCGCCGTCATCGCCGAGAGCTACGAGCGCATCCACCGCAGCAACCTCGTCGGCATGGGCGTCCTGCCGCTGCAGTTCCGCGACGGCGCCACCGCCCAGTCGCTCGGGCTCGAGGGCGACGAGACGTTCGACTTCGCCGTCGACGACGCGCTCAAGCCGCTCCAGGTCGTGAAGGTCACCGCCCACAAGCCCGACGGCACCAGCGTCACCTTCGACACGACCTGCCGCATCGACACGCCGATCGAGGTCGTGTACTACCGCAACGGCGGCATCCTCCACACCGTGCTGCGGCGGCTCGCGGGCTGAGCTGAGCCTACCGGGGGCGTGTGGTCACCGCGCGGTCAGACCTTGGTCAGTCCGCGGTCACAACGACGGCCGAGAGCCGCCTTACAACCAGGACGAAAGGAGGCCCGATGACGTTCCTGCTCGCCCTGGCCGCTGCCCCCGCCTGGTCCGCCCCCGACCTGCTCGTCGAGAGCATCACCACCGGCTGCACCGGCTCCGGCGGCACGCCGAACCTGTACGTGACCGTCTACAACGCGGGGAACAGCACCGCCTCGGCGTTCTACGTCGACCTGTTCCGCGACGAGCTCACCCCGCCGCCCATCGGCAGCTACGGCGAGAAGTACAAGCAGGTGAGCTCGCTGGCGGCGGGCACCCGCAAGCTCCTCGTCTTCCCCTACACCGCGGCGGACCAGCTGTGGACGGGCTGGGTGGACGTGCTCGTCGACACCGACGAGTGGATCACGGAGTCGAACGAGGGCAACAACCACCGCGACGCGTACCTGCAGCTCCCCGACTGCTCCTTCAACTGACGATCAGCGCGGGAGGCAGGGCCAGTCGGGTACCGCCAGCGACCCGGCCGCCGTCGTCGGTGACAGTACAGCGGACGCGCGCGCCGCGCAGGGCCGAGCGCCACCCCCAGTTGGCCTGGGGTGGTCGAACAGCGCCTCGCGGTCGAAGGTGCGCCCGCCCGGTGACGACAGGCGACCACCCGAGGTCGTGTCGACGCCGTGCCACAGGAGCGCCCGGTGCGCATCGGCTCCATCCGCTCGTCCGCCCGCCGGTGCCGTAGCGCCGACGTAGTCGACGTGCCGAAGTCGCCGAGGTCGAACCGAGACCGGCCGCCGTTCTGGCCGATCAGCACCAGGCCGCCCCGGCCGAGCGTGGACGGGTGCGGCGGCGCGGCGTCGACGAAGCGCCGGCGCGAGCGCGGCGTCGGGCACAGGCGATGCCTCGGCGCCGAGCTGCCCGTACTGCGGATCCAGTCGAGGTGTCCAGCGGCCGAGCGGCGTGGCCACGCCCGGCACGGACAGGTCGAAGGTGACGACCTCGTCGATGCCCTCGGCGATGAGCATGACCTGTCCGGTGCCCGGCGGGTCGGGCAGCGTGATGCCCTCGAGGTCGAGGTCGCCGGCCGGGCAGCCCGACCCAGGCGGCGGCACCGTCGGCGTCGACGACCCAGCCGTCGTGGTCCGACGAGCCGCGATCCGGCCGGCCGAGTTCCGCACCACCCACAGCGCTGGTGCACTCGTCCCCACCGCCCGACAGGCTCACCTGCAGGTCGGGCAGCTGCGCGACAGCGATCGACAGCGCGCGGGCCAGGCGCAGTCGCCGAGCGGCTCCCAGCAGGCGCCGCCCGTCGCAGCGATCGGCGGTGCAGGTCAGCCCGTCGTCGCAGGCGCGGTGGCGGCCCGCCGTCGTCGGTGACGAGGTACAGCGGACGCGCGGCGCCGTCGCAGGGGCCGAGCGCCACCCCCTCGAGGTTGGCCTCGGAGGGGTGGTCGAACAGCGCCTCGCGGTCGAAGGTGCGCACGCCGCCCGCCTCGGTGGACGACAGGCGCACCACCTCGAGGTCGTTGTCGACGCCGTGCCACAGGTACAGGCGCCCGGTGCGCGCATCGAGCTCCATCCCGCTCGTCTCGCGCCCGCCGGTGCCGTAGCTGCCGACGTAGTCGACGATGCCGAAGTCGCCGAGGTCGAACGCGTAGACCCGGCCGCCGTTCTGGTGCCCGATCAGCACCAGGCCGCCCCGGCCGAGCGTGGACGGGTGCGGCAGGCCGTCGGCGTCGACGAAGCCGCCGGCCGCGAGCGCGGCGTCGGGCACGAAGGCGATGCCCTCGGCGCCGAGCTGCCCGTACTGCGGCATCCAGTCCGAGGTGTCCCAGCGGCCGAGCGGCGTGGCCACGCCCGGCACGGACAGGTCGAAGGTGACGACCTCGTCGATGCCCTCGGCGATGAGCATGACCTCGTCCGGGTGCCCGGCCGGGTCGGGCAGCGTGATGCCCTCGAGGTCGAGGTCGCCGAGGCCGGGCAGCCCGACCCAGGCGGCGGCACCGTCGGCGTCGACGACCCAGCCGTCGTCGGTCGCGACGAGCCGCCAGATCCCGGCCGGGCCCGAGTTCCGCACCACCCACAAGCGCTGGTGCACATCGTCCCACACCGCCCCCGACAGGCTCACCTGCAGGTCGGGCAGCTGCGCGACGAGCGGGATCGACAGCGGCGCGGGCCAGGCGCAGTCGCCGAGCGGCTCCCAGTAGCAGGCGCCGCCCGGGTCGCAGCGATCGGCGGTGCAGGTCAGCCCGTCGTCGCAGGGCGCGCAGGTGGCGGTGCCTGCGGTGTCGGTGTCGCCCGTCTCGGTGACCACGACGACATCGTCGTCGTCGTCGTCGTCACCCGTCCCGACGGGCGGCGGCCCCTCGCGGTGACACGCCAGGAGCCACATCCACACGATCCGCACCCCCGGGGTGGGGTAACTCAGCAGCCCCAGCCCAGGAGGTGGCAGACGATGCAGTACCAGTACTGCCACGTCCACCACGGCCAGCCCTGGTCGCAGGTGCCCGCGTAGTCCTCGTCGACCTGCCCGTCGCAGTCGTCGTCGACGTTGTTCGGGATCTCCGTGGCGCCGGGGTTCACCGCCGGGTCGGCGTCGTCGCAGTCGCCGCCCACCTGGGACCAGCCGGGGCCGGGCGGGCAGTCGAACGTCATGGACGAGGCGTCGTCGCCGTAGCCGTCGCCGTCGAGGTCGGCGTACCACAGCTCGGCCGCGCCGGTGTTGTCGACGCCGCCATCGCAGTCGTCGTCGAAGCCATTGCAGACCTCGTCGGCGCCGGGGCTCACCGCCGGATCGGTGTCGTCGCAGTCGCCGCCCTGCAGGACGGCGCCGGCCGGCGCGCAGTCGGAGTCGAAGGCCGTGCCGTCGTCGCCGTACCCGTCGCCGTCGCCGTCGAGGTAGTAGGTGGACGGCGTGCCCGTGTTGTCGACGACGCCGTCGCAGTCCTGGTCGATGCCGTCGCACACCTCGGGCGCGCCGGGGTAGACGCCGCCGTCGGCGTCGTCGCAGTCGCCGCCCACGGGCACGTAGCCGGCACCGGGGCTGCACTCGCTCACGGTGGGGCTGCCGAGGTCGTTGCCGAAGCCGTCGCCGTCGAAGTCCGGGTCCCACGGCAGCGGCACGCCGGTGTTGTCGACGGCGCCGTCGCAGTCGTTGTCGATGCCGTCGCAGACCTCGGCCGCGCCGGGGTTCACCGCCGGATCGGTGTCGTCGCAGTCGTCGCCGCCGACCACGTCGGGATCGCCGTCCCAGCCGCCGTCGTCGACGGTGCACTCGACGTAGTGGTCGCCGTCGTCGTCGGCCTCGTCCGCCGGGACGGTGCCGTCGCAGTCGTCGTCCATCCCGTCGCACAGCTCGGGGGCGCCGGGGTACACGCTGTCGTCGGCGTCGTCGCAGTCCCCGCCGACGCCGGCGTAGCCGGGCGGCGCGCAGGCGGCCGGCAGCGCGCCGGCGTCGTCGCCGAAGCCGTCGCTGTCGACATCGCGCGTCCAGTTGACCGGCGCGCCGAGATCGTCGACGAGGCCGTTGCAGTCCTCGTCGATGCCGTCGCAGGTCTCGGGGGCGCCGGGGTAGACGGTGTCGTCGCCGTCGTCGCAGTCGTCGCCGCCGACCACGCTCGGGTCGCCGTCCCAGCCGCCCGCATCGATCGTGCACGCGGCGTAGCCGTCGAGGTCGGCGTCGGCCTCGTCGGCCGGCAGGGCGCCGCCGCAGGCGTTCACCTGGCCGTCGCACAGCTCGGGGGCGCCGGGGAACACGGTCACGTCGGTGTCGTCGCAGTCGCCGCCGGTCGTCGTCCAGTCGGAGCCCGGCGCGCAGTCGCTGTCGAGCGCGGTCGCATCGTCGCCGTAGCCGTCACCGTCCACGTCCTGGACCCAGGTCGACGGGCTGCCGGTGTTGTCGACGATGCCGTCGCAGTCCTGGTCCACGCCGTCGCACAGCTCGATCGCGCCCGGGTGGATGGTCGAGTCGGCGTCGTCGCAGTCACCGCCCTGCTCGACGTAGCCGGGGCCGGGCGAGCAGGCCGAGGTCACGATGGCGCCGTCGTCGCCGTAGGTGTCGCCGTCGCCGTCGACGTACCAGTCGATGGGCGCGGCCACGTCGTCGACCAGGCCGTTGCAGTCGTCGTCGATCCCGTCGCAGACCTCGAGCGCGCCGGGGTTCACGAAGGGGTCGGCGTCGTCGCAGTCCCCGCCCTGGGCGACGTAGCCCGTGGGCGCGCAGTCGGCGCTCACCGCGATCGCGTCGTCGCCGTAGCCGTCGCCGTCCGCGTCGAGGTACCAGTCGGTCGGGGCGCCGAGGTCGTCGACGATGCCGTTGCAGTCGTTGTCGAGCCCGTCGCACACCTCGGGCGCGCCGGGGTGGACGACGTTCTCGCCGTCGTCGCAGTCGGTGTTGTCGAGGACGTAGCCGAGGCCGGCGCCGGGCTCGCAGTCGAGCACCGCCATCGCGCCCTCGTCGCCGTACAGGTCGGCGTCGAGGTCGGGGTACCAGGACTGGAGCTCCGCGGCGGTGCCGTCGTAGCCGCTGCAGTCCTGGTCGAGCTCGTCGCCGCAGGTGTCGGGCGCGCCCGGGTAGAAGTTCGGGTCGTGGTCGGCACAGTCGCCGTCGACGGCCGACATGCCGGGCGGAGGCGTGCTCTCGCACGAGGTGACGGGGATGTGCCCGTACCCGTCGAAGTCGTCGTCCTGGAAGTAGTGGTAGAGGTCGATGGCGCCGAGATCGTCGTCGCCGTCGCAGTTCTGGTCGCCGGCCAGGCAGAGCTCGTCGGCGCCGTAGTACACGGTCGGGTCGGTGTCGTCGCAGTCGCTGCTGGCGAAGAAGCCGTCGCTCTGCATCGACAGCCACACCCCGCCGCAGAGCGGCGGATCGGTGGGGGCCGTGCACTGGGTCACGCCGCCGAGCGGGTCGCCCTGGCCGTCGCCGTCGCAGTCCGGGTAGAAGGTGTCCTGGTCGACGACGTCCTCGTCCACGGTGCCGTCGCAGTCGTTGTCGATGCCGTCGCACAGCTCGGGGGCGCCGGGGTACACCGTCGGATCGGTGTCGTCGCAGTCCTCGAGGAAGGTCAGCCCGTCGCCGTCGTGGTCGGTGAAGTAGTACGGGTCCGCCGCCGCGCCGCCGAACGCGCCCACGTCGGAGCGGGAGCCGTCCGGGTCGAGGATGGCCGGGTCGCCGATGTCGATGAGCGGACTCACCACCGGGGTCGGCCAGAGCTGATCGTCGCTGCAGTCGCTGTTGGCCGTCCACGACACGAGCTGCGGGTCGCCCGCCGCCACGTGGTTCGTGGCCGACAGGGCCCAGTTCGCGTCGGTGCCGTTGCCCTGGAACCAGTTGTACTCGGCCGGGTACGACGCCGCGGAGCCGTTCAGGGCGGTGCCCGGGTTGTCGAGCAGCAGGTTGTTCCGGATCGAGGCCACCGAGGCGAGGCCGCTGATGCGGACGACGTTCGAGCCCGTGTTGCCGAGGAAGTGGTTGTTGTCGACGGTCCAGGAGCCGCCGTTGGCGTACAGCGCGGAGCCCTGGGCCGCCGTGGTGCCCTCCACGAACAGGGTCGACCGGATCTCGTTGGTCGACGCGCTGGAGAAGATGGCGCCGAGGCTCGAGCTCACGCCGCACATCTGGCTCTGCTCGACGGTGACCGTCCCGAACGCCGCGCTGATGGCGCCGCCCTGGCCGCCGCGCGTGTGGTCGAAGGTGCAGCGCGTGCAGACGAGGTCGACGTTGCTCCCGTACACCGCGCCGCCGGCGCCGCTGGCGCGGATGCGGTCGAAGACGGTGTCCTCGATCACCACCGGCGCGAAGGCGGAGGCGTTGGCATAGATGGCGCCGCCGCGCGAGGCGCGGTTCACCCCGCTGATGCCCGTGAACACGCTCTGCTGCACCAGGAGCAGCCGCGGGTTCACGATCTGGATCGCGCCGCCGTCGGTGCCCCCGGCGGTGCTCCCGGTGGAGAACGTCGAGTTCATGACGATCAGCTGGTTGTCACCGGCGGAGGCGAGGATGCCGCGGGTGTTGCCGGTGCCCGCCAGCGCCAGGCCGTCGATCGTCAGGTCGATCGAGGCGTTCAACGTCAGGATGTTCGACGCGCCGGATTGGAGCGTCGCGCCGGGTTGGCCGATCAGGGTGAGCGACTTGTCGATAGTGACGCTCTCGACGAGGACTCCCGAGATCTCGAGACTGTCGTCCGCGAGCGCGTTTGCAACCGCGTCGGTCAGGGTGGTATACGAGGCGCCCGTTCGCGTGTTGACGACTTCCTGCGCCATCGCAGCGCCTGGAGCGAGCCACCCTCCGACGATCAACGACGTGAGCACGATCCGGGTCACGAGGCCTCCCGCTAGCGCAGTTGCGGAAAAGTGGGGTCGCAAGTGAGCGATCGTGGCTCGGCGTCCCGAGGGACGGCGAGGTGGGGGCGCGCGCACACCTGCCCGGGACACCCCCCGCAAGGGCGCCTGGGACGCGACGAGGTCGCTGGGTTCCGGGTCTCTCGGTCTCTCAACCGGCCGGGCCGAAAAAAATCCGCCCGCACCACTCAAGAGTTTAGGCGCTGTCCCGGGCGCCCGCGATGATTACGCGCCCGATCACGGACCGAACGGAACAATGAACCGTTCCGCGGAGCGAGTGCGGGCGTGCAACCGCGGCGCAACCGCGATCCTTTCTCCGATCATCGGCGTAGCTCCAATACTTCGTCCGTACCGGAGCGGCGTGTTCGGGCCGACCGGGTTGCGGGTTCGCCGTGGCCGCCATCCTGCTCCGCGGCTGCGGACAGGTCTCGCCGATTGAGCAGCGCGCAAGACAGTTCTGGCGATTCGTCGGATCGGCAGGTCGCCGATGCGGCACGTGCCCCGTCAAGGAGGCGGCGTGGCCCCCGGCTGCAGCACCACGGGCAGCTGCCGCAGGGCCCCCGCCTCGACCTGCACGCTGGCCGTGCCCGCGGCGAAGCCCGGCGCCGTGACCACCACGGCGTGCTCCCCCGGCGCCAGGTTCAGCACCACGTCGGCGCGGCCGGGCGCGTCGCCGTCGACCGACAGCTTCGCGCCGGGCACGGGGTTGCCCGCGGCGTCGACCGCGAAGACGCGCAGCTGGCCGTCGAGCGGCTCCAGCGGCAGCTCGAGCCGCTCGCCCTGGGTGGGCGCGATCTCCACCGAGCCCGTCCACGGCCGGTAGCCCGGCGCCTCCGCGCGGACCTGGTAGGTCCCCGGGTGCAGCGACACGATGCGGTTCCCCGGCAGCAGCTCGGCCTGGTCGGGGCCGGTGAGCGTGACCCGGCCGTCCACCGGCCCGCCGCCGCGCCCGAGCAGCCGCACCTCGGCGGCGAACGACGGGTCGGCACAGCCGTCGTCGTCCTGGTAGCCGTCGAGGTCCTCGGGCTCGTCCGGGCAGTGGTCGAAGCGGTTGAGCACGCCGTCGTGGTCCTTGTCGGGCGCCGGGTCGGGCTCGAAGCCGATGCCGGCGAACAGCCGGGCCACGGGCGCGCCGGGGCTGCGCGTGAGGCCGAGCGACACCCCGCCCCGCAGCACGACGCTGTCGGCGAGCCAGGTCCAGCCGCTGCCCATGAGCTCGATGGCGGTGCCGGCCGGGCTCTTGCCGCTCGCCCAGTTGGTCTGGGCCGCGAGCTCGGCCGCGACGCCCATGTCCTCCGTCCAGCGCCAGCCCGCGCCGAACCGGGTGAAGACCTGGTCGTCCCACACCAGGTCCTCGTAGGTCGCCCGCGGGATCGCGCGGGTCCCCAGGTTGAACGCGGTGGTGAACGGGCCGAACTGCCGGTCGGCGATGGCGATGAGCTCCCAGCCCATGCCGGCGTCGCCGAGCGGCACGTCCACCGAGGCGGTGGGCAGCGTGAGGCGGCCCATGATCGCCGCGCCCACGCCGATCGGCGAGTCCTCGCGGCGCAGGATCGTGCCCTTGAGGTCGACGGCGATGTCGCCGAGGCCGGGCTCGGTGCGCCCGAGCACGCCGCCCGCGAGCACGTACAGCGGCAGGTGGGCGCCGAGCCGCAGGGAGCGCCAGCGGACGGCGCCGAGCGCGTCGATCTCCAGGACGTCCGAGACCAGGCGCTCCGACTCGCCGTCGGCGCCCCGCCACCGCACCGGCGCCCGCGCGTACTGCAGGTAGCCGCGGGCCGAGGCGTAGCCGTCGGGGGCGGTGTGCGTGTCCTCGGTCCAGATCGTGACCTCGCTGTCGGCCGACGGGCGGAACACCTGCCCGTCGAACTGCGGGGACTGCTGCGCCGCGGCCGGCGCGATCGCCGCCAGCGACGCCACCAGCGCCGTCGTCATCCACCCTCCGGTCGGGCTCGTCTTACCCGTCCAGCGCGAAGGGGGCCCGCCTGACCGGACGGGTCGCCCCTGCCACGATCTGCTCCGTGGCGCGGCGGAGCCAGGGTGATACTCCGTCGCGCTGGTCGGCAGGCGCCCTGCCGACCGGGTTCGGAGGCAGGATGGCCAACGCCGGCGTCGGTGGACATGTCGAGGGGCTCGGCGCCACGCAGCGGACGGACAACTGGTGGGTGGGCCCGGCGTTCACCTTCGCGGTGTTCACGGCGTGGCTCGTCTACTTCTTCTGGGCGGCGGCGCAGGGCAGGTACTTCAGCGCCGGCCCGTACGTCTCGCCGTTCTACATCACGTTCGAGCCGGCGGAGAACGCCGCGGTCGCCCAGCCGACCGCCGCGCTGTGGGGCTACTGGCCGGCTGCCTGGCCGAACTGGCTGTCGCCCGCGCTCATCATCGGCGCCCTGCCCGGCATGTTCCGCCTGAGCTGCTACTACTACCGCAAGGCGTACTACCGGGCGTTCTTCGGCATGCCGCCCGGCTGCGCCGTCGGCCCGGTCCAGGTCGACTACCGCGGCGAGACCGGCCTGCTCATCGTGCAGAACCTCCACCGGTACACGCTGTACCTGGCCATCCTGATGCTGCCGCTGCTCTACCTCGACGCGCTCCACGGGCTGTTCTGGCAGGGCCAGGTCGGCATCGGCCTCGTCACCGTGATGCTGCTCGTCAACGCGGTCCTGCTGACGGGCTACACCCTCGGGTGCCACGCCTGGCGCCACCTCATCGGCGGCAAGCTCAACTGCTTCTCGTGCGACGGCGTCAGCGAGGCCCGCCACGGCGCCTGGCGGTTCACCACGTTCCTGAACCAGCGCCACCAGCAGTGGGCGTGGGCCTCGCTGCTGTGGATCGCGTTCTGCGACATCTACATCCGCCTGCTCGCGATGGGCGTCGTCCCCGACGTGAACACCTGGCACGGCGTGACCTGGATGGGCGACTTCTAGCCCGTCCGCACCCCCTACTCTGCGCGCGGAGGCCACCCGATGGCCGTCGACATCTCCGAGATCCAGACCATCACCCACGACGTCCTCGTGGTGGGAGCCGGCGGCGCGGGCCTCCGGGCCGCCATCGAGTGCTCCCGCCAGGGCCTCGACACCGGCGTGGTGTGCAAGTCGCTGCTCGGCAAGGCCCACACGGTCATGGCCGAGGGCGGCGCCGCCGCGGCGCTCGGCAACGCCGATCCCCGCGACAGCTGGAAGTTCCACTTCCGCGACACGATGCGGGGCGGGAAGTTCCTGAACCAGTGGCGGATGGCCGAGCTCCACGCGAAGGAGGCGCCCGAGCGGATCCGCGAGCTCGAGGACTGGGGTGCGGTGTTCGACCGCACCAAGGAAGGCCTCATCAACCAGCGGAACTTCGGCGGGCACCGGTTCCCGCGGCTCGCGCACGTCGGCGACCGCACCGGGCTCGAGCTGATCCGCACCCTGCAGGACAAGGGCGTCCACAGCGGCATCTCGGTGCACATGGAGTGCTCGGGCCTCGGCCTGCTGAAGGACGGCGACCGGGTGGCCGGCATGGTCGGCTACTGGCGCGAGACGGGCCGGTTCGTGCTGCTGCGGGCCAAGGCCGTCATCTTCGCGACGGGCGGCTTCGGCAAGGCGTGGCAGATCACGTCCAACAGCTGGGAGTACACGGGCGACGGCCAGCGGATGGCCTACCACGCCGGCGCCGAGCTGATGGACATGGAGTTCACGCAGTTCCACCCGACCGGGATGGTCTGGCCGCCGTCGGTCAAGGGCGTGCTCGTGACCGAGGGGGTGCGCGGCGAGGGCGGCATCCTGCGGAACAGCGAGGGCAAGCGCTTCATGTTCGGCTACATCCCGCCCAAGTTCGCGGCGGAGACGGCCGACACCGAGGAAGAGGCGCTCCGCTGGCTCAACGGCGACAAGGAAGCGCGCCGGCCGCCCGAGCTGCTGACCCGCGACGAGGTCGCGCGCAGCATCTACAACGAGGTCAAGCAGGGCCGCGGCTCGCCCCACGGCGGCGTGTTCCTCGACATCTCCCACCGCGACGCCGACTACGTCAAGCGGAAGCTCCCGTCGATGTACCACCAGTTCAAGGAGCTGGCCGAGGTCGACATCACCAAGGAGCCGATGGAGGTCGGGCCGACCTTCCACTACGCGATGGGCGGCATCCGGGTCGACGCCGACTCGCAGATGACGAAGGTGCCGGGCCTGTTCGCCTGCGGCGAGTGCGCCGCCGGGCTCCACGGCGCGAACCGCCTCGGCGGCAACTCGCTGTCCGACCTGCTCGTGTTCGGGCGGCGCGCCGGGCTCGGCGCCAAGGAGTTCATCGAGCAGACCGAGGGCCGCATGCCCGCGCTCGACGAGGCGCAGGTGCAGCAGATCCTCGACTGGGCCCGCGCGCCGCTGATGCGCGAGGCCGGCGAGAACCCCTACGTGCTGCACGACGAGATCCGCGCGTCGATGACCCGCAACGTCGGCATCTGGCGCGACGCCGAGGGCATGAGCGCGGGCATCGAGGACCTTCAGAAGTTCCGCGAGCGCGCGAAGGCGGTCAAGGCGCACGGCACCTCGCAGTACAACCCCGCGTGGTCCGAGGCGCTCGACCTCGACGGCCTGATCATCTGCGCCGAGGCGACCGCCCGGGCGGGCCTGCTCCGAGAGGAGAGCCGCGGCGCCCACTCCCGCGAGGACTTCCAGGGCGAGCGGGAGGAGTGGGGCAAGTACAACATCGTCATCCGGAAGGGCGCGGACGGGGCGATGGAGGTCGAGAAGGTGGAGCGGAAGGCGCCGCCCGCCGAGCTGGAGACGGTCGCGCGGGCCACCCTCGAGCAGCTGGAGAGCGGCGATGTCTAGCAAGCAGCGGACCCTGCGGGCCTGGCGCGGCGACGCCGCGGGTGGCGAGTTCCGGGAGTACACCGTCGAGGTGGGCCCCGGGATGGTGGTGCTCGACCTCATCCACGAGGTGCAGAAGGAGCACGCCCCCGACCTGGCCTGCCGGTGGAACTGCAAGGCCGGCAAGTGCGGCTCCTGCAGCATGGAGATCAACGGGAAGCCGAAGCTGGCCTGCATGACCCGCCTCGGCGACTACGCGCCCGACGAGACCATCACGGTCCAGCCGCTCAAGGCGTTCCCGGTCATCCGCGATCTGGCGACCGACGTGAGCTGGAACTACCGGCAGAATGCGCGCATCGCGCCGTTCACGCCGGGTCCGCGGCCCGAGGGCGGGCACCGGATGATGCAGAAGGACGTCGACCGGATCCAGGAGTTCCGGAAGTGCATCGAGTGCTTCCTGTGCCAGGACACCTGCCACGTCCTGCGGAACCACGACCGCAAGGACCGCTTCGTCGGGCCGCGGTTCATGATCCGCATCGCCCAGCTCGAGATGCACCCGCTCGACACGGTCGACCGGATCGAGCAGACGCGCGACGACTTCGGCTCGGGCTACTGCAACATCACGAAGTGCTGCACCGAGGTGTGCCCCGAGCACATCAACATCACCGACAACGGCATCATCCCGATGAAGGAGCGGGTGGTCGACCGGTTCTACGACCCGGTGACCATCCTGCTCAACAAGCTCGGCGGGGGCAGCAAGAAGCGCCCGTCGCGCGAGGTGGTCGCGGACGAGCCGAAGGCCGCGTCGCCGGCGGGGACGCACCCGCCCGCCAAGTAGGCCGTGGAGGCGGTCGCGGCGGCGCTGAGCGAGCGCCGCTTCGACGACGCGCTGGCGGCGGCGCTCGCGCGCTGGCGCGAGGCGCCGAGCGTGGCCTGGAGCGAGATCGTCTGCGGGATCGCGCCGCGGGCCGACGACGCGCTCGGCCGGGCGCTGGCCGCGCCGCCGCGCGGGCGCAACAGCGTCAAGCTGCGGGCGCACCTGAGGCGCTGTGCGCCGACTTCGGCCCCGATCCACGGCTGACGGCGCCGCTGCAGGCGGTGTTCGACCGCCCACCCGTGGACCTGGCCGGCGGCAACGGGCTGCTGCTCGCCCAGGCCGTGGGGCGGCTGCCGCTCGCCTCGCCCGATCCGCGGATCGACGCCTGGCTCGCCGAGCTCCCCGCGTTCCTGGCGGCGGCGCGGCCGGCGGGTGGGGCAGCTGTCCGACGAGGAGCTCGACGTGGTGCGGGCGGCGCTGGCGGGGCCGCGGCAGGCGCCGGGGCCGTCCGCGGACGACGCCGCCGAGGCGCTGGCGGCGCTGGTCTTGCTCGATCGCGCCGACGCGGCCGAGGGCGAGGGCGAGGCGGCGCTGCTCCGCGCCGTGATCGCCGACCGCGACGCCGAGGGGCCGAAGCGCATCTACGCCGACTGGCTGCTCGAGCGGGGCGACCCGTACGGCGAGTTCGTGGCGCTGTCGCTGCAGCCCGAGCCCGACGAGGACGTGCAGCGTCGGATCGCGGCGTTGCGCCCGGTGGCGCGGCAGCGCTGGGCTGCGCTCCCGGGGGAGGTCACGTTCGTGGGCGGCCTCCCCGACGAGGTGACCTGCGCCGATCGCGACGGCAACCGCCACGGGGCCTACGGCGAGGACGCCGCCTGGGGGCTCGTCCGCGCCGCCGACGTGGTCCCCGCCTCCGACACCGCGCACACCGAGAGCCTGCGGACGCTGGCGGTCGGCTCGAGCTTCGTGGGCGACCTGGTGCGGCTGGAGCGGCCGCTGGCGGTGCGCCACCTCGTGCTCACGAGCTTCAGCCGGAGCACGGGCCGGGCGTGGAAGAAGGTGGCGGTGCTGCCCGAGGTGCGCCACGTGTCGATGCCGGCGACCCACGACCCCGACGCGGTGTCGTGGTTCCTCGGCGACACCGCCATCGGGCGCCAGGTGACCCGGCTCGACGTCCGGGCCCTGCCGGCGATGCTGTCCGCCGCGAGCGGCTGGCTCGACGCGCAGCCGGCGCTGCAGGAGGTCCGGTTCGGCGCGTTCGCCCGGGCGACGCGGACCGACGCGGGCCCGCGCCTGCACCTCGATCTGGAGGGCCGCGGCGCGCCCGACGAGGTGCGCGCCCTGCTGCGGGGCATCACCGCGCCGGTCGCGGACACGCTGACGGTGCGCTGGTCGTCTCCCGACGTGGAGCACGACGCGCTGCGGGTGCTGGGCCGCCCCCTCCGCGATCTGGCCGCCCGCGACGTCGTCGTGGAGGGCGGCGTGCCGTCGGGGGTCGCCGCCCGCGCCCAGGTGGTACGACAGGGCGGGCTGCTGCAGGTCTGGACGCACGGCGACGACGTGCTCGACGAGAGCTCCCTCGGCGCGCTGCTCGCCGGGGAGGCGCCCCCCGCGCACTTCGACGCGCAGGGGTCCGTGGACCTGCGCACCGTCGGGGCGCTGTGGCGGGCGACGCGCGACGCCGGCGTCGGCATGCTCACGGTGCGGCGGCAGCACAGCGAGCGCGAGGTCGAGTCGCCCGTCGCCACCCGGTGGTTCCGCGGGCCGATGGCGCTGACCCTGCGCGACGACGTCGGGGAGGTCCTGCTCGGCACGTTCGGGGCCACCGAGCCGCTCGGGCACGCCCTCCGCTCCCTCGGCCACCTGGCGCGGGTGACGGTGTCGCTCGCGCCGGGGATCCCGGACGAGAAGGACGCCGCCGTCGCGGCGCTGGCGGCGGAGTATGCCGACGAGGTGGTGCTGGTGCGCGAGCCCGTGCACACCTGGCTCGTGGCGCACCTGGTGCGGTCGCCGGGGCGGCTCGAGCTGAGCGCCCGGATCCCGGGCGCCAGCCTGGGCGAGGTCGGGCCCGACGCCGTCGACGCGATGATCGCGCAGCAGCCGAAGCCCGAGGCGGTGAAGGCGGTGCAGCTGGAGGCTCGGGCGGCGGCGATGGACCAGTGGGTGGCGTGGGTCGCGGCAGGCGGCCGGAAGGTCGTCCTGGCGTCGCGGATGGCGCGCTACGAGCTGTCGCGCACGGCGGCGGGGGTGGCCCTGCAGATGGACCTCGTGCACCGACCCGCCGAGGACCTGGCGGTGCTGGCGCCGCTCGCGGACGGCGCTCTGGCCTCGCTGAAGCTGCGACCGCGGGGCCCGGTGCCGCCGGAGGTGTCGGCGGAGGCGGCGCGGGTGGCGCGGACGGTGAGCGTCGGCCGCTGAGACGTCGGCGGCCGAGCTGCTGCTCGGCCGCCGCGGTCGGGGCGCCGCGCCCAGCCGCGGCGGCGGCGCAGCACGGGCAGGAGGAGGAGCAGCAGGGCCCCACCGGCGGCCGGGGCCGGCGCGGCGTCGCAGCCGCAGCCGCTCCGCTCGCCGTCGCTGCCGAAGCCCGTGTCGAGCGCGCCCTCACCGGCGCCCTGGGCGGTGCCGTCGGTCGAGGCGTCGTCGTCGTCGTCGTCGCCGACCGGGTCGGTGTCGTCGCCGGTGCCGGTGTCGACCGAGGCGGTGCCGGTGCCGGCGTCGGTGCCCGCGTCGGTGTCGGCGCAGGGGCCGTCGAGGTCGTCGGCGTCGAGGAAGTTGGGCGCGCCGTCGCAGTCGTCGTCGTCCTCGCCCTCGGACAGGGTGGAGAAGCCGTCGCCGTCGTCGTCGGGGTCGCGGAAGTTCACCAGGCCGTCGCCGTCGAGGTCGGGGTAGTCGGAGAGCAGGTTGCCGCCGAAGTCCACCTCGACGCCGTCGCAGGAGAAGCGCCAGTAGCCCTGGTCCACGTCGTAGGTCGGGGTGAGCGCGCTGCTGCAGTCCACGCCGTTCTCCACCAGGGTGACCACGCCGTCGCCGTCGTCGTCGGCGTCGAACAGGTCGGGCAGGCCGTCGCCGTCGGTGTCGAGCGGGCTCGACGGGTCGGCGCCCACCTCGGTCCCGTCGACCACGCCGTCACCATCGAGGTCGGGGTTCACCTCGCACAGGTCGGCGTCGAGCGACAGCAGGCGGCACAGGGCCTCCTCGTCGGCGTTGACCAGGCCGTCGGTGTCGAGGTCGTTCGGGTCGCAGCCCTGGAAGTCGACGACGCTGTCGCAGTCGTTGTCCACGCCGTCGCAGGTCTCGGCGGCGCCCGGGTACACGTCGGAGGCGTCGTCGTCGCAGTCGAGCGCGGCCGAGGCGTCGACCTCGTTGGCCCCGTCGCAGTCGATGTGGGTGCTCGTCACCACGTCGTAGCCGCGGGCGCCGTCGCCGTCGGCGTCGACGTAGCAGGACTCGGTGCCGTCGCAGTCGGAGTCGAGGTGGTCGCCGATGTGCTCGGTGGCGCCGGGGTGCACGGCGGCGTCGGCGTCGTCGCAGTCGAGGGCGGCGGAGGTCAGCGCCTCGGTGGGGTCGCTGCAGTCCTCGTCGGCGCTCACGACGGTCTGGTCGGTGCGCGCGCCGTCGGCGTCGGCGTCGAGCCAGCAGATCTCGCCCAGATCGCAGTCGTTGTCGACGCCATTGCCCACCTCCTCGACGTTGCCGGGGAAGCGGGTCGGGTCGGCGTCGTCGCAGTCGAGCAGGTCGGCGGTCTGGCCCTCGCGCGGGTCGACGCAGTCGAGGTCGGTGGACGCGATCGTGGTGTCGGAGCGGGCGCCGTCGTCGTCGGCGTCGAGCCAGCACAGGTCGCCGCTGTCGCAGTCCTGGTCGACGCCGTCGGCCACGACCTCGGGGGCGCCCGGGTAGACGGTGGCGTCGGCGTCGTTGCAGTCGAGCGGCGCGGTCGCCAGCGCCTCGTTCGGGTCGCTGCAGTCGGTGTCGTTCGACTGCACCGTGATCTGGGAGCGGGCGTGGTCGCCGTCGATGTCGGCGTAGCACAGCTCGCGGTTGTCGCAGTCCTGGTCGACGGCGTCGCCGGGGAGCTCGGGAGCGCCGGGATGGATGGCGGCGTTGGTGTCGTTGCAGTCGAGGGGCTCGGAGGCGTAGGCCTCGTCGTTGTCGTTGCAGTCGGCGTCGGCGGAGGTCACGGTGGTGGTGACGCGGCTGCCGTCGTTGTCGTCGTCGAGGTAGCAGATCTCGCCGCCGTTGCAGTCCTGGTCGATGCCGTCGCCCGTGACCTCGGTGGCGCCGGGGTAGACGCTGCTGCTGTTGTCGTTGCAGTCGATCGCGGCCGACGACAGGGCGTGGCCCGTGGCCGTGCAGCTCACGTCGCTGGTCGAGACGGTGTTGGCCGTACGCGCGCCGTCGTGGTCGCCGTCGACGTAGCAGACCTCGCTGTTGTCGCAGCTCTCGTCGATGCCGTTGCCGACGATCTCGACCGCACCGGCGTGCACGGTGGCGCGCGAGTCGTCGCAGTCGAAGGGCGCGGTGTTCATCGCCTCTCCGGCGTCGCGGCAGTCGAGGTCCGTCGAGGCGACGGTGGTGAAGATCGCCCGGTAGCCGTCGTTGTCGCCGTCCCGGTAGCAGATCTCGTCGCCGTCGCAGTCCTGGTCGATCTCGTCGCCGATGCGCTCCGTCGCGCCGGGGTAGATGGAGGCGTCGTTGTCGTTGCAGTCCACCGGGTCCGTTGCGTCCCTCGTTGGCATCGGCACAGTCGGCGTCCGCCGACAGGAAGGTCACGTTGGTGCGCGCGCCGTCGTTGTCGGCGTCACGAAAGCACAGCGCCCGGCCGTCGCAGTTCTCGTCGTCGTTGTTGCCGGCGATCTCGTTGGCGCCGGGGTGAATGCTCGGGTCCATGTCGTCACAGTCGTTCGGCTGGTAGTAGCCGTCGTTGTCGAGATCGAGCGCTGCGAGCGCGGTCGAGATCTGGAGCCAGGGGAGCCACACGAGCATCTTCCCTCCATCGGCCCCGCCGTCGGGGCGCACGCCGACTCCTTCTGCAGGGGGTGTGCCACCCCGAGGACCCCGTCCGACAGCGGTCCTTCGGGTCAGGGGTGACGGACGTCGTCCGACGGACGTCGGCGCCGATCCGCTGCTGGACCGCCGTCAGGCGGTGACGGACGTCGGGGTAGGCCGACAGCGGCTCGGCTGGAGTGCGCGCAGGGCCGGGCGGCGGGCGGGCGAACGTCACTCCAGCTCGACGCCATCGCTCCCGTCCGCACGTTCGGGTGCCCGGCGCCCGGCCCGAGCACACTCCCATGAATTCAGGTCGGGCCCGTTTCGCTTCCGCTCACCGCGGTCCGGGGATGCAGCCGCCGTCGCCGGTGTCGCCGACGGTGCCGCTGTCCGGGGTCGTGCCGCCCCCGCCACCGCCACCGCCCGCCGGCTGCGTCGTGACGGGGCCCTGGCCCTGGGGCGGGGTGGCGCCGGCCGTCGCAGAGCCGATGATCGCGCCCACCACCGCACCGCCAGCCGCGCCCCAGATGCCACCCGGCACCGCACCGATCCCCCCTTCGAGCGAGCCCACCGCCGCGCCCAGCGCCCCGCCGACGGTCGCCCCCGCGGCAGCACCGTTCAGGTCGGCGTTGACCGTCGCCCCGACGCTGCCACCGCCGCCACCGCCGCCGCCGCCGCCGCCGCCGCCGCCGCCGCTGCCGCTGCTCCCGCTGGTGCTCTCGTACGCGGCGCCGCCCTGCGCAGGGTCGGTCCAGAACTCGAACGAGCGGTACCCGACGGCGGCCGCCGCGAGCACCGCGTCGCGCGCCTCGGGCGCGAGCCCCGAGAGGTGCTGGGCCTCGACCTGACGGAAGGCGTCGGCCAGCTGGTCGAGCGCTGCGCTGCGGTCCAGCCCGCCGTCCACCATCGCCGCCTGCGCCGTCACGGCCTGCTCGAGCGCCGCGATCGCCGCCGCCAGGGCCGGGTCCGCCGCCAACACCTGCTGGTACGACGCCGCCAGATCGCACTGCATCGCCGGCTCGTTGAGCGCGGCGTACGCGAAGCCCTCGTCGATGCCTCCGGTGTGCTCCAGCATGCAGGCCATCGCGCTGTTGTAGATGTCGTGGTAGGCGGGCGTCGCCCATTCGGCAACCTCCGCCCACCCGCCGCGGGCGTCGCCGAAGGCCTGCAGGCAGGCGTTGTGCGTGTCGCCCATGGCGATCTTCGCGTTGGTGTAGGGCTGCGCGAGCGCGTCCGAGATCGGTGCCACGGTGAAGCAGAGCGCCAGGGCGGCGACGAGTCGATGCATGGTGTTGTCCTCCGGGCCAAGCGGCCTGCCTCTCTAGACGGGTCGCCACGCTCGGTTGTCTCACCGGACGGTTCGACCCGACCTCCCGCGCCACCGCACGCATCACCTGGCGCGAACGCAGGCTGCGGCAGCGCGTCCCAGCTCGGCGGCGGCGGATCGGGCTCGACCGCGCCCGACAGCAGCAGCAGCACCCGCTCGACCCTCAACCGCCCCGCCCGGATGCGCAGGAGGACCCACCGAACAGCGGCGCGTCCCCGTCGGCGCGGGCCGGCGGTAGGGGCCACGCCCGGCCCGAGGTCCTCGCTCGTCGACGCCGCCCTGCAGCTGTTCCTGTCCCGCCGCGAAGACCGGCGCGGGCCCGATGGTGATGGTCGCCGTCGATCAGGACTTCCCGCCCGAGCAGCCATCGCCGAGCGCTACGTGGCGCCGACCGGCCGGGTGCTCGCCTCCATGGCCATCGAGCGGATCGCCCACGTGCGCCGCTGACCACTTCCGACGGCGAATGCCGGCCCTCAGGGCTCGGCGAGGCCCGAGACGGATCTCGCCTCCGCGACAGGATGAGATCAGGTCGGGCCCGTTTCGCTTCCGGAGGGTGGATTCGGCCGGGTGGAGGGAGAGGATCGGCGGGAGCGGGGACGGATGCCCGAGACGGATCTGCCTCCGCGACAGGATGAGATCAGGTCGGGCCCGTTTCGCTTCCGGCCCGTTTCGCTTCCGGGCCGGCCTGCGCCGCCCGGCGGCCGGGATGGGGGTAGGACACCACGACACGGATCATGGGAGCCGACCATGGGGATCGACTTCACGCTCGCCCTGCAGGACGACGGCACGCCGGGCGCACCCCGCCGGACGCTCGCGTGGTCGAAGGGCTGGGAGCCCTCCTGTGGTGGCACCTGTTCGATCCCCACGACACGGTCGCCGACGCCGACGGCGCGCTGTGGCTCGTGGCCCGCGCCACCGACGTCCTCGCCCGGCTCGACAGCGGTGTCCGCGACACCTGCCGCCACATCTACGGTCGGCAGGCCCTCGGCCTCCGCGGGGTCGAGGACGCGCTGCGGTCGTCCCCGCCAGCTTCCTGGTCGCCGACCTCCACGAGCTGTACCGCTACCGCGGCGCGATGACGGGCGGCGACTCCCCGGCGTCGGTGGCGCGCGGCCGGTTCCGCGCCAGCGAGCACCACGGCGGCCGCGCCGTGGACCAGGCGATGGGGACACGCCGGACCGGGCGGTCGCTCCGTCGCTCGACGAGGTCGACCACCGGTCGCTGCGACGGCCACGCCGACGACCTGGACCTCCTCAGGAGGCGGTGGCGCGCACCGTCGACGACCTGGTGCCCTGGATCCGCCGGACGTGGCTGGACCCTCCCCACCGAGCCCGTGGTGGAGGCCCTCACGGCCTGGGCCGCGGGGAGCCGGAGTGGGACCGCGACGTGCGGTCGCTGATGCCCCGGAGGCTCGCCCCGGCAGCACGGGCCGCAGCCGCCACGTTTCGCGCCACCGCAGACCCACGAGCGCGACGAGCGCTCACGAGGCTCCTGAAGGCGTCCGAGACCCCTTCGCCGCGGCCGTCGCCCTGGGGATGACCTACACGCGGCGGTGCGCCTGCCCGGCGCTCGACCGCCTCGAGGTCGCCGAGTGGGGCGAGGGCGGGTCCCGCCCTCGCGGCGAGCCTTCGCGGGAGGCCGTGCTCGCCTGCCGACTCACGGCCCTCGGCGCCCCGTCCTGGCCGCTCCACGCCCACGACCCCGCAGGCGTCACGGAGCGGCGCTGGCGCGTCGGGTCCGGTACCGGGTCGGCCGCGCCGGCCACGGCGGCGCTCGCCCGGGCGCTCCGGCTCCCCTTCGACGCCTTCCGCAGCTGGAGCCCGACCGCGACCCAGCTGCTCGGCCAACGGCTCCACCCCGACGCGCCTCCCGAGGCCGAGGCCCGCCTCGAGGGACGAGCCTCGACCCGACGTACGCGGTCTGGGCGCTGTGCACCGCGGCCCAGAGGTGCCCGAGCGGCCCGCGCCGCGCTCCTCGAGATCCCGACGCCGAGCAGCCGGCCTTCGACGGCCGACTGCGGCGCACGCTGCGCCTCGCCTCGGCGACGCCACCGTGCTCGACGAGACGGCGCCTCCCGTGAAGCCGCCCGGGAGATCCTCACCATCGAGGCTGTCGCGGCCTCCGGCCTGGCGGACCGCGTGGGCTGGTGGTGGCCGAGCGCCTCGACGACGACGACATCGCCGCCGCGGCCGTGGCCCTGGGCTCCGTCCACACCGCGCTCCACCCGCGGGCGAAGGCGCTGCGGCCCCGCGCGGAGCAGCAGGCCGCCGAGGCCGCCGAGGCCTGCAGCGAAGGCCTGATCACCTGGGACCAGCGGCGCTCGCAGGTGCTCGACCTGGAGGCCTTCGCCACCGCCCTCGGCGCCGAAGGGGAGGCGCTCCGGGCGCTGATCGCCTGAGCGTCAGTCCGGCAGCCGCTCCCGGTGGCCCTCCGGCGCCACCGCCCGGTACAGCCGCTCGAGCGTCGGCACCAGCGCCCGCGCCGGAGCTCGGCCACGGGCCTGCCCCGCAGCCCGATCCGGTGCCCGCCCCGGTCGTCCCAGAACAGCCCGCCGTAGGTCTCGAGGTAGCCGAGCCGCAGCCCGTGCAGCCCCACGCGGAACAGCATCCGCGCGGCCCACTTCCGCGGCACCTCAGCGGAGACGCCCTCCCCCGACACCCGCATCACCTCGGGGTCGTCGGTCGCCTCGAACACCAGCGGCCCCACCTCGACGGGCAGCGCCCCCGGCGGGGCGTCCTCGGCGGGCGCGAACGCAGGCTGCGGCAGCGCGTCCCAGCTCGGCGGCGGCGGATCGGGCTCGACCGCGCCTGCCAGCAGCAGCCCCCGCTCGACGCTCAGCGCCGCCCCCGCCGGGATGCGCACGAGGTCCCCCGGGAACAGCGGCGCGTCCCCCGCGAGCACGAGCAGCCAGCCCCGCACGCCGGCGCGACCCGCCCTCGACCACCGACAGCACGGCCCCGGCGACCTCGGCGACGGACCGGGCGCCGCCCGCTGCAGGTCCGCGAGCCCGAAGGGCACGGGCGCCTCACCGTACGCCTTCACGTCGTCGGCGCGCCCCGGCGGCACCGCGATGGGCCGCGCCCCCGGCCCGAGGTCCTGCGACCCGCACAGCACGAGCGACAGCCTCGCGCGCCGCGCGCCCGGCGGGAACGGAAAGGAGCGGTACGGCGGGCGCAACCGGCCGGGCCAGTGCAGCAGCCCCTGCGGGTGCAGCACGAGGTCGCCCTCGCCGTGCTTGATCCGCCCCACGTCCTCGCCGCTGGCGGGGTCGCTCAGCAGGGTCAGGAACCGCAGCGCCCCGAGGCGCGGATCGCCCGTCGGCAGCGCAGCGGCGTACTCGTCGGTGCGGTTGACGTGGGCGAAGGCCAGCGGCTCCGACGCCGTCACCGCCTCGAGCTGCGCCCCGCCGAGCGTCGCCACCACGACGAGGTGGTGCTCGAAGCGCTCGGGGCGCGCCATCAGCGTCCGCAGGTTCACCCGCTGCAGGCCGTCGGGCAGCGGCGGGCGCTCCGCCGGCGGCAGCGCCCAGTCCTGCGACGCCGGGTGCACCCCGCTCGGCGCCGCCGGACGCCCCGCCGCCCAGCGCGCCGCCACCGTCGCGACCCGCTGCCCGAGGTGCGCCGCCGTGTCGAGGTCGGCCTGCGGCAGCGCCCCGCCCACCGGCACCGCGGCCATCGCGCCGAGGTAGCTCCCGAGCCGGTTCGGCGCCTCGGCCGCGAGCCCGGGGAACAGGTCGAGCCCCACCCACAACATGCCGTGCTGCGCGGCGAACACGACGAGCTGCTGCAGCGCGAACAGCTTGTCCCCCGACGGCGACGCCGACACGGTGAACGTCGCCGCGACCTTGTCGCGCCAGGCCCCGGCGGCCCAGGCCCGCTCGGAGCTGTCGTCCATGAACTGCTTGAAGCGCCCGCTCACGCTGCCCAGGTACGTCGGGGAGCCGAACACCACGGCGTCGGCGCGGGCGAGCGCGTCCCAGTCGACGTCGCCCACGTCGACCAGCGTCGCGTCGCCGCCCGCGGCCTGCACCCCCCGCACGACGGCGTCGCCGAGCTGCCGCGTGGTCCCCCGGTCGCTGTGGACGACCACCACGACCCGCACGCTCACGGCGTCCACCGCGCGCCGAGCCAGTCCGCCACGGTGCCGAGCGCCTGCGCCCGCGCCGGGCAGCCGTCGGGCTCGAAGTAGTGCCGCCCGTCGTCGACCGTGACCACCGTGCGGTCGTCGCTGGCGAGGCCCGCCACGATGGCGCCCAGATCGGCCTCCGGGAACACCTCCCGGTCGGCGCCGGCGTGGACGACCAGCACGGGCACCGACACGCCCGGCAGCGTCTGCCGCAGGTCGGCGCGGCTCGACAGGCCCGACCACGTCGACAGCCAGGCCTCGGGGGTGACGACCCGCGCGAAGCCGAGCCGCTCGTAGTTCTGCACCTCGGGCTGCTCGCTGACGAGCGTGCCGTAGTCCCGGTTCGACGGGTCCACCGTGCGGTCGACCGTCGCCGGGTTCGCCGTGGTGCGGTAGACGACGAGGATCCGCGCCAGGTGGCCCGCCCGCGTGCCCCGGCCCGCCTTGCGCGCGGCCAGCGCGTCGCGCGCGATCGCGTCGATGCGCTCGACGCGCGCGCGCTGCCCCTCGGCGAAGCGCTCGAGGAACGCCGGCTCGTAGCGGCTCCACTCGGGGGACGGGCGGAAGCCGTTGCGCGGGTCGTACAGGTCGAGCGCCGGGTCGAGCGAGAGCGGGTCGGCCTCGTCGGTGACGGACGGGTCGATGGACCGCAGCAGCACGTGGCCCTGGCCGCGGTGGGCCGCGAGCAGCACCAGGCCGTCGGCGGCGGGGAGCGGGGCCGCCTGGAGGAACGCGCGGCGCCCGCCGGGCGTGCGCTCGGGCCGCGACGTGGGCGGCTGCTCGGCGAGCGACTGGTAGTAGCCCATGAGCGAGCCGCCGCCGCTGTTCCCGAGCAGCACGACCCGCTCCACCCCGGCCTCCTCCCGCAGGAAGCGCACGCAGGCGGCCACGTCGAGGACGAGGTCCTCGTGGACGGTGTCGGTGTCGTCGCCGAGGTTGCGGGACAGCGCGCCGAGGCAGCCCCAGCCGCGCTGCAGGAGCGTGGGGAACGCGTAGTGCTGGGTGAAGTCGACCCGCGGGTGCATCGCCACGACGGCCGCCTTCGGGCGCTGCCCCTCGGGGGTCCAGTACAGCGCGCGCACGTCGCGGAGGTCGGCCGTGCGGAGCACGCGGGAGTCGACGGCGACCCCCGGAGGCGGCGCGGCGAAGCGGAACGGCAGGCCGTCCAGGTACGTCTTCGAGATCCACATGCGGGCAACTATCGCGCGTTAGTCGTTCCGGAGCACACGCGAGCACGAGCACACGGGGTGCCGGTGGACGCCATCCGGATCGGCGACGCGGAGATCGACCTGCAGGAGCGGCGCGTCGCCTCTCCGCGGGGCACCGCCCCGCTCACCGAGCTCGAGGCCTCGCTGCTGCGCTACCTCCACGACCGCCGCGGCACCACCACCACGCGCCAGCAGCTGCTGGTCGACGTGTGGGGCTACAGCCCGCGCACGGTCACGCGCGCCGTCGACCACACCGTCTCGCGGCTGCGCAAGAAGCTCGAGGTCGACCCGCGCCGCCCCCGCTGGCTCACGGCCAGCCGCGGCGGCGGCTACCGCCTCGAGCTGCCGCCGGTGGAGGCGCCGGCGCTGCCGCTGGAGCCGTCCTCGTTCGTGGGCCGCAGCGACGACCTCGCCCGCATCGAGGCCGCGCTCGACGAGCACCGCGTGGTGTCGATCCTCGGGCTCGGCGGCATGGGGAAGAGCCGCCTGGCGCTGCGCGCGGCGATGGCCTGGCGCGACCAGGGCCACGAGGTCGTGGTGGTGATGCTCGGCGGCGCCTGGACCCGCACCGAGGCCGCCGCGCGGGTGGCGCGCGCGCTGCAGGTCGCCGCCGACAGCCTCGTCGCCGCCCTCGACGGCCAGGAGCAGTTGCTGCTGGTGCTCGACGAGGTGGAGCGCCTGGAGGACGGCGCGCTCGACTTCCTCGTCGCCATCGACGGCCCGCGGCTGCTCCTCACCTCGCAGCGGCCGGAGGCCGTGGCCGAGCACACCGTGGAGCTCGGCGCGCTCCCGCTCGTCGACGCGGTGGCGCTGCTGCGGGCGCGCTGCCCGGCGCCCCTGGCCGAGTCCGACGCGCAGGCCGTGGCCGACGCGCTCGACGGCGTCCCGTTCGCCATCGAGCTCGCCGCGCGCTGGCTCGCGGCGGTGCCCCCGGCCGACGTGCTCGCCCGCCTCGACGGCCTGCGCGGCCCCGCCCGCCACGGCACCGTCGGCGCCGCGCTCCGTGGGTCCTGGGACCTGCTCGACGCCGACGCGCGCGCCCTGCTCGGCGACGCCGCCCTGTTCGCCGCGCCGTTCTGCCTGACCGACCTCGAGGCGGTCTCCGGCCGCGACGCCCTCGACGCCGCCGCCGACCTGGTGGCGCGCGGCTGGCTCGTCCGCGCGGGCGACCGCATGAGCGTCTCGTCCGTGGTGCGGCGCTTCCTGCGGGAGGTGGGCGCCGTCCCGGCCGACGGCGCCGTGCGGCACGTCCGCTGGCTCGCCTCGTGGGTCCCCGCCCTGCAGGAGTCCCAGAACCTGCGGTGGTCCGCCGAGGCCCACGACCGGCTGGTGCGGATCGAGCCCGACGTCCGCCGCGCGCTGGCCTCCTCCCCGCCGCTCGAACACGCCGTGCCGCTGCTGGCCGCGCTGTACGGCAGCCACGGCGACGGCTCCGTCCCCCTCGCCCTGGCCCGCGCCGAGGTCGACGCCGTCCTCGCGCGCGCCGACGAGGCCTCGCGGTCCAGGCTCCACCGGCTGGCCGCCGGCCTGGCGCTGGCCGCGGCCGACCACGAGGCGGGCTGGCACCACGCCGTCCTCGCGCGCGACCTCCTGCCGCCCGACGCCGACGTCCACAGCCGCTGCGTCGTGGCCGGGCTGCTCGCGCCCGCCCTCGCGGCCCGCGGCGAGCGCGCGGAGGCCCTCGCCTCCTACCGCGCCGCCGTCGCCCTCGCCGAGGAGGGCGGCTTCCTGCAGGCCGCCGGCATCTACCGGATGAACCACGCCCGTGCTCGCCCGCGAGGCGCCCGCCGTGGCCATCCAGATGCTCGGGCAGGCGCTCGAGGAGCTCGTCGCCGTGGGCAACCCGGCGGCGGTGGGGCGCGTCCACGCGAACCTCGCGCGCCTGCTGCGCGGCACCGGCGAGCACGAGGCCGGCGACAGCCACCACGCCCACGCCGACGCGCTGTTCCGCCGCGCTGGCGACCGGCGGGCCGTCGCCCAGACCCAGCTGAACCAGGCGCACCACCTGCTCGACCTCGGCGACCGCGCGGCCGCGCGCCCCGCGGCCGAGGAGGCGCTGCAGCTCGCCCGCCGGGTGGGCGCCTCGCAGACGGCGGCGCTGGCGACGCTCACCCTGGCCCACGTGCACCTCGACGAGCACGCGCCCGCCTCGGCGCTCGACCTGTCGCTCGACGCGCTGCGGAGGCTCCGCGAGAGCGGCAACCTCTGGACGCTCGCCGAGGCGCTGTGGTGCGTGGGGCACGCGTCGCTCGCGCTCGGGCGCCCCGAGGCCGCCGAGGCCGCCTTCGCCGAGGGCCTCGACGCCGCGCGGCGCGCGGGCGGCAACCCGGCGAACTGGGCGGCCGGGCTGGTCGTGGCCCGGCTCGCCGTCCACGACCGCGCGGGGGCCGAGGCCGTCGCGGTGGAGGTGACCGGCGTCCCGGCGGCGGCGGTCGACGCCGCGCTGCACGGGCGCAACCCCGAGGCGCGCGGCGACAGCTACCAGCGCATCCTGGCGCACGCCGTCCGCCGCTGGCACGCGCGGGATCAGGGCGCCTCGTAGATCCCGAAGAAGCCGTCCGCGCCGGTCACGGCGAGGGCGCCGTCGGCGAGCAGCTGGCACTTGTGCAGCGGGCCCGCTCCCGACGGCGTGATCTCGGTGAACGTCTGCCCGCCGTCGCTCGAGTGCAGCACCAGGCCGTCGGCGCGCTGCGTGTACTCGCCCACCGCCACGATCTCGGCGCCGTCGCGGCACACGCCGCGGATCCAGGTCGGGTCGGACGGGATCAGGGTGGACACGTCGACGTCGTGCCAGGTGGCGGCGTCGTACGGGTCGCTGCCGCTGACGAAGATGTGGCCCACGTCGCGGTCCTGGTCCACGCCACCGACCACGACGCCGGCGTCGTCGACGGCGATGCCCCACATCTCGCCGTCGAACTCGGCGAGGCCGCTCACGAGCTGCACGGGCACCATCTGGAAGCTGCCCGGCGCCTGGCCGCCCGGGGGCGGGAGGAAGACCTGCGGCGGGACGGCGATGGTCGAGCCGCAGCCGTAGAACTGGTCGTCGTGGACGGCGAGGTCGAGGATCTGGAAGGAGGCGCCGCCGCCCCACCAGCCGTAGCCGTCGAACCAGGTGCCGGCGTCGCCGTCGCGGACGGCCACGTCGTAGCCGTTGAGCGACTCGGCGACGGCCAGCCCGGCGCTGTTGCGGCGGAAGGTGCCGACCTGCATGTTGTTCCAGGTCTGGCTCATGGCGGAGAGCACCTCGCCGACGACCATCGGCGAGGTGGTGGTGTCGAGGGAGACGACGCGCTCGTCGCCGGTGGTCTGGATGCCGGCGACGTAGAGCAGGCCGTCGTCGGAGCGGCTGATGGAGTCGACGCGCATGGTGTCGAACCAGCCGTTGGGGGTCGTGGTGGGGGCGCTCCAGGTGAGGCCGCGGTCGTCGGAGACGAACAGGCCGTAGCCGGTGGTGGTGGAGCCGCAGCCGACCCAGACGGTGTCGGGCTCGTCCCACCACATGGTGTCGGTGCGGTTGCCGAAGCAGGGGTGGGCGGAGCGGGTCCAGCCGTCGGTGGGGGTCGTCGTCGTCGTGGTGTCGGTGTCGGTGTCCGCGTCGGCGTCCGCGTCGGCGTCGGCGTCTCGCATCGGCGTCGGCATCGGCGGTCGTCACCGTGTCCGTGACGACGCCGGTGTCGGCGCTGTCCTTGGGGGTGTCGTCGAGCAGATCGCAGCCGGCGAGCACGGCGAGCCACAGCGCGGGAACCTTCATCGGACCTCCAGGTCGGTGTCGTTCCGATAGGCCGATCCCGCGGCGACGACCGTCCCAGGATTGTCGCAGCGTTGATGGGGTGTGCACGTGTTGATGGGGTGTGCTCGGGCGAGGCGGTACGCCACGCCGGCGCCGACAGGCGCGGAGTGCCAGGGCGTACATGGGGTGTGCTCGGGCGAGGCGGTACGCACGCCGGCGCCGGGAGGCGCGGAGTGCCAGGGCGAACGGCCATGGGGCGCCGACGTCGCGTACCCCCTCGCCCTGCGCGCACCCTGGCCTCGCGAGGGAGGGGCTGGAACAAGGCCGCAGCGACAGGGCCGGGATCATGCTCGGGAGGCGCGGAGTGCCGGGGCGAACGGTCATGATGCTCGGGCGAGGCTGTACGCCACGCCGGCGCCGACCGGGCGAACCACCATGAGGGGTGTACCCCCTCGCCCTGCGCGCACCCTGGCCTCGCGCGGTAGGCCGGGATGGCGCGCCGTCACCGGGCCGGGACGGTCGACTGCAGGCGCCGCAACGCCATCGCACGGAGAGCCGCCTCCACCTCCGCATCCTCGCTCGCGTCCGCGGCAGCGATCATCGCCACCGTCAGCGGCATCGCGTCCATCAGCCGCAGCGCCTGGAGCGTATCTGGCGGGTCCGAGGTCTCCCCGGCCTTCGGCATCAGCCACAGCTCCACCCCCGCGCCGGGCACCGCGAGCCTGGACGGCGTGACGTGCCCGCCCCCGCTCGCGCGCACGTGCACGGGGGCGTCGGACCACGCCGTCAGCGTGGCGAGGCCGCGCTCGTCCGTGTGCGCGCTGCCGACGAACTCCTCGGCCGTGACGACGGCGCCCTGGACCGGCCCTGCCCCCGGCAACGCGCGCACCCGCACGGTCACCGGGTGCGGCGACGGCTCCGCCAGCTCACAGCTGGTGACCCCCGAGGCGTCGGTCCGCCACACCACCGCCACGTCGGGCGGACCGGCGCGGAGGATCACCCCACCCTCGGGCTGCTCCGCCAGATCGTAGCCCACGTACCCAGCAGGCTCCGAGGCCACGCACATCCGCTCGCGACCGACGAGGTAGCATTCGCGCCCGAGCGGGAGGAGCGCCGTCCCCTCCACCTCGGGACACCGCATGACATGCATCCCCTGCCCCTCGAGCGCGTCGAACGCCGCCAGCATCACCGCCTCCCCCGGCTGACGCAGGACGGGGACCTCCGGGGCCGACGACGGCTCGGCCGGCGCGAGCGGTGCGAGCGGTGCGGCGCGCGGCGCCGGAACGACCCGACGATCCAGGCGCGGCACCGCAGCCGGCCGCGGCACGGTCGGGGCGTCCGCCCGAGGCCACGCCACCATCAGCAACACTGCGAACAGCGCGCCCGACGCCGCCGCCGACATCTCACGTCGATCCATGGCGAGACCGTACCCGCCCCACCATCACGCGGTGTTCGTCACAGCTCGAGCGTGACGCTCACCCCGTAGTGGTCGGACAGCGCGCTCGTCGACAGGTCGTACGCACACGACTCGGCACTCACCGTCTGGTCGAGGATCCGCGTCGCGCCCGTCGCCTCGACCTCGCCCTGCAGGAGCACGTGGTCGATGAGCCGGTTGTCGTCGTCGTCCGCCCCGACGATGAGCGGGTTGGTGCTGCAGAACGTGCACCGCCCGTCGAGCGAGCGGTACGGGTCGTCCCAGCCCGCCGCCAGCAGCGCGTTCAGGCTCTCCGGCGCCTCGGCCTTGACCCCGTCGCCGCTCACGCCCGTGTTCAGGTCGCCGAGCAGCACCACCGGCCCGTCGATCGCCGCGGCCATCGCGTTGAGCTCCTCGACCTGCGCGAGCTGCTCCTCAGCCCAGCTCCCCGGCGTGCGCGGGTACGGGATCGTGTCGAACACCGCCGTCAGGTGCGTGCACATCACGGTGGCCCGCTTGCCGTCGAAGTCGACCTCGGCCGAGATCACCGACCGCCGGTTGGTGGTGCTCGAGAACACGTGCTCCGTGACGTTCTCGAGCGGCCGCTTCGACAGCAGCACCGTCCCGAACGACCCGCCGTACGCGAACTCGACCGGGGCGTCCTCGCACGACGACGCGACCACCTCGGGATCCTCCCCGACGTTGGCCATGGCGCAGCGCATGCAGTCCTGCGGCAGCCCCACGAACTGGAACGGGCAGCTGCCGAACACGCAGTCGACCACCTCGTCGACGCAGGCGTCGCCACAGCTGTCGGCGATGCAGCCCACCAGGCTGTCGAGCTGCCCCGGCGCACACGAGGCGTCGCTGCTCTGCTGCGCCGCCGGCGCGTACTGGCTCGGGAACACGCTGCTGGTCGCCGCCTCCACCGCCGCGACCTGCTCCGGCAGCCAGACCTCCTGCAGGCACACCACGTCGGCGTCGATGCCGGCGACGGCGTCGGCCACGAGCGGCGTGCGCGACTCGGCCCCGGGGACGAAGCCCACGGCGAGCCCGGCGTTGTAGGTGGCCACGGTGACGGAGACCGGCCCGGTGGGCGTCGTGTCGCCGTCCTTGTCGCCCGAACAGCCGCCGGCGAGCGCCAGCAGCCCGATCGCGAGGCGCAGGTCCATCGTCTCCCTCCTCCGCCGGGATCCCGGCACACCCGGATAACACACGCCAGGCGTGGCCGAGCGGCGCGCGCGTGCTTACTCGGAACCGCCGGAGGTGGCGACCGTGCGCGGACTCATCTACGACGCGGCGATCCTGCCGCTCACCACCAAGTGGTACGCCGAGGTCCTCGGCCGACTGCCCCAGGGCGCGCGCCTGCTCGACGTGGGCATCGGCACCGGGGGCGCCCTCGCCCGCAACGCCGAGCTGGTCGTCGCCCGCGACCTGCACGTGGTGGGGGTCGACATCGACGCCGACTACATCACCCGCTGCCAGCGCAAGCTCGCCGAAGCGGGCCTGTCCGACCGGGTCGAGGCGCGGCTGCAGTCCGTCCTCGACCACGTCGACGGTCCCTACGACGCCGTCTACTTCAGCGCGAGCTTCATGCTCATGCCCGACCCGCCGGCGGTCCTGCGCCACGTCATCGGGCTGCTGGCCCCGGGCGGGCGGATCTTCTTCACCCAGACCTTCCAGGACAAGCAGTCCAAGCTGCTCGAGAAGGCCAAGCCGCTCCTCGGCAAGGTCACCACCATCGAGTTCGGCCGGGTGACCTACGAGGAGGAGTTCCGCGACACCGTCGCCGCGGGCGGCCTCGACCTGACCGAGCTCGTGACCATGGACACGAGCGGGGCCCGCTCCTACCGGCTCGCCGTGGGCGTCCCGGCTACGGGCAGCTCACCGGCGTGAGGCGCACCGCGTCGGCCACGGCGAAGGCGCCGGGGTCCGACCAGCGCGACAGCAGCACCCGGTTCCACCCGGCCCCGAACGACCACGTGCCGAGCCGGTTCCACTGCGCCCCGCTCCCGCGCTGGTCCACGACCGTCCGGCCGACCTCGGACGCGTCCTCGTTCCAGCCGATCCAGGTGATGGCCGCGGGGCGGTCGCTCGCCGCGGGCCACCAGGCGTCCACATCCCAGCAGCCGGCGGCGTCGGCGTGGAACCAGAAGCGGGCGGCGTCGGAGACGGCGTCGGTCGGGCCGACCCAGTAGCCCGTGTTCCAGTAGCCGCTCACGTTCGCGGACGCGGTCCAGCTGGGCGACACCTCGATGTAGCCGCGCGAGAGGTCGTTCGCGCCGTTGTTGCTGTCGACGACGATGGCGCCCGCCGGCGCCGGCGCGTCGCCGCAGGCGGCCTGGATCTGGTTCAGGTAGTCGGCCCACGGCCAGGCCGCGCCGGGGTCGGAGCGGTTCCACGGCTGCAGCTGGCCGTGCCCCACGATGTGGTGGCTGTCGCGCGGGATGGGGTTGCGCTGCGTGATGCCGCAGGCGAGCTGCGCCGAGCGCGCGATGAGCCCCGGGTCCCAGAACGACTGCGACGCGTGCCCGGCGTGCTCGATGCCCACGGAGATCGTGTTCATCGAGGTCCCGTTGCGCCAGCAGTCGAGGCCGCCGTTCAGCGCGCAGTCGTAGTCGGCGGCGATGTGCCAGGCGCGGTTGCCCTCGTCCACCAGCGCGCGCACCTCGCTCCCCGTCTCGCTGACGACGTAGTGCGCCGACACGCCCGAGGCCGGGCTCGCGAGCCACGACCAGCACGAGCTGTAGCTGCCCTCGCAGGTGTGGACGATCAGGAACTCGGCGGCGGCGCCGCTGCGGCTGTTCCAGTTCGGGGACGGCGTCCAGACGGCGCCCCCGTCGACGCCGCGGACGTGGGACGGCGCGGGCCAGTCGGGCTGCACGTCGAGGGGCTCGGTGACGTAGCCCTCGGTGTGGACGCCGTGGCGGAGGGCGTCGTAGACCTGGTAGTGGACGTACTCGGCGGTGGCCTGGTCGTCGTCGATGCCGCCGTACCGCGCGACGACCGGGGCCCAGGCGGCGAGGTCGTCGCCGTCGATGCCGAGCTCGTCGGCCCAGGCCTCCAGCAGCTTCGCGGCGGCGAGCACGTTCGCGACGGGGTCCTCCTGGACCTGCGCGACGGGCAGCCCCGCGAGGGCCGCGGCGTCCTCGAGGTCGGCGCCGCGCAGGCCCATCAGGCCCCAGGCGCCGGGGCGGCCGTCGAACTCGACGTCGCCGCGCACCATCTGCAGGCCCGTCTCGGCCTGCCCGACGGCGAGGAGCAGCTCGAGCGGCACCGACGTCGCGGCCTCGGCGTCGGTGAAGGCGCGGCGGCCGGATCGACGCAGGCGGCGAGCAGGAGCAGGGAGAGCGGGCGCATGGGGACCTGGCCCTGGTAGGCGAGGCCCGCGGAACCGACCGGCGACGCAAGGAAACAGCTGCGGAACAGCGCCCTGCAACGCGACGTCGCGACCGGGACCCGCACCGCCGCCCTACGTCGGGGCCCGGAGGTCCGGATGAAGCCCAGCCTGTTGCCCGCCCTCGCCGCCCTGGCCGCCTGCGGCCCCGAGCGCCTGTCCCCCGACGCCGACACCGGCGACGGCGACCAGCTGCGGCCGCTCGTCGCCGCGGACTACGACTACCCCGTCTACGGCATCCACTTCTACGGCGACGACCCGCCCGCCGAGGCCACGATCCAGAACGGCCAGCCGATGTGGTCGGTCGAGCTGCTCTACACGCAGGACTGGGCCCGCAGCGACTGGGGCCGCGAGCGCGCGAAGCTGCAGAGCATCCGCGACAAGGGCTTCCGCGTCATCCTGCGCCTCGACTACGACCGGACCTTCACCGTCCCGCCGAACCCGGACTGGAACGCCCGCTGGGCCTACGCGACCACCGCGGGCCAGATCGCCGCCACCATGGCCGACATCGTGGACGTCTACGTCATCGGCAACGAGATGACGACGCAGGCACCGGCCGAGGTGCGCGACCCCGTCTGGTACGCGTGCGTCTACCACGGCTGCGCGCCCGACAGCGCCTGGGAGCACATCCACGCGAACGACGCCACCGCGCAGGTGCTGATGGGGCCGCTGTCGCCGTGGCCGTACCACATGGACCAGATCGGCATGGACAACGTCGACTGGCTGAGCACGGTCATGGACCACGTCGAGCAGGGCCCCGCCGGCCCGGCGATCGACGGCTACGCCCTGCACGCCTACTCGAGCACCGACCAGGCCGACGACCCGGGGACCCCCATCGAGGATCCGCGCACGGGCGACGTGACCGGGATGCAGGCCGTGCGGCCGTTCCTGGAGCGGATCTACGCCCGACACCGCGCCAGCGTGCCGATCCACATCACCGAGAGCAACACCTACTGGATGGCCTCGGGCTTCGCGGCCGACAGCTACCGCGACGACTGGGTCAAGGAGGCGTTCCAGGCCGTCGACGAGTGGAACGGCAGCAACGACCTCAAGATCCTGTCGCTCGACTGGTACGTCTACAGCCACCTCGGCATCACCGACCCCGCCTCCGACATCTGGGGCAACGCGATGATGCGGACCGACAACCCGCGCCTGAACCGCGCGCGCGAGGACTTCTCCTGGGTCACGTCGCACGCGGACTACCGCCCGGGCGCACCTGGCGGGGAGCTTCGGTTCCAGGCCGAGAACTTCACGAACGACGCCGCCTGGAGCACGAAGCAGGGCCTCGAGGGCGTCGACTTCCACGACACCGACGCGGCCAACCTCGGCGGGCAGTACCGCAACGGCCCCGGCGACGCGCCGCAGGTGGACATCGCGCGGCTGCCCGACTGGAGCGGCTTCGCCGTCGGCTGGATCGCGCCGGGCGAGTGGCTCCGCTACAAGATGCTCGCCGGCGGGCGGATGGTGCGGCTCGCGGCGCGGTACGCGCGGGGGACGCCCGGGTCGGCGTCGCTGACCCTGCGGGTGGACGGCGCCGCGGTGACGACGCTGTCGCTGCCCGACACGGGCGGGTGGGACGCCTACACGGGCACCGCCGCGTCCGGCGCCTTCTGGCTGCCCGAGGGCGCCCACGAGCTGCGGATCGAGACGCCGACCGGCGGCTTCAACCTCGACTGGTTCTCGCTCGTGCCCGACGGGCAGTGCGCCTGCGGCCTGGTGAGCGGCGGGAACAACTTCTGCAGCTACCCGGCCGGCACGCCCGGGTGCGGGATGACGCAGCCCGGCGGCTACTGCACGGGCGCCGCGGACTGGGGCCGGGGCTGGGCCGAGTACGCCGCCGCCTGCGACTGACGCTCACAGCACGTCGCGCAGGGGCCGCAGGACGAGGGTGATCTCGGCGGGCAGGAGCAGCTGCCCGTCGGCGCCGCCGGTCGCCCGGCAGCGCGATGGCGGTGTGGCCGCGGCCTGCGCCGCCTCGCTCGCCGGCCGCCAGGTGGAGCCGTCGTGGGCGCGGCGGGTGCCAGCAGGCGGTCCCAGGGCGGCACCAGCAGGGGCGCGGCGTCGTCGAGGTGGCGGCGGGCCCGCCAGGTCGCCGGCGGCGGCCACCACGATGGCCGCGGCGGCGGCCTCGGCCTGGTCGGTGACGGTGCCCAGCTCGCGCAGCATCGGCAGGGCGGCGTCGACGTCGTCGTGGCTGCCGGCGGGATCCCCGACCCGCCAGCGGGCCAGCGCGCGCGAGCAGCCACCTGCCGAGCGTGCGGCTCGACCCCAGGCGGCGCGGATGGCGGCGTCGAACAGCGCCTCGCCGGCGCGGTCGAGCGCCAGCAGTAGCCACGTGGCGTTGCCGCCCATGCGCCGCGCCGTGCGCGACCCCCATGCGCAGCATCTCGTCGCGGTTGTGGAGGAACGCGGCCACTGCGCCCTCGAGGTCGCCGGTGACGGCGACGCCGCCGCGCAGGCTCGACATCATGGAGGCGTGCTTGCGGTCGCCGGCGCCGGCCGCGAGCGCGCCGGTCTGCGGAACAGGAACGCGCCGTCCATGGCGCATCATCAGGCCCGCGAGTCGCGCCCAGAAGCGGGCGATGCAGGTGGCGAAGGGGTCGGGCTGGCCGTCGGGGCGGTCGGCGAGGGCGTCGAGGCGGGCGGCGCAGCGCTCGAGGCCCGGCACGTCGAGGCCGTCGGGGTAGAGCACCACCAGCAGGCGCAGCGCGCGGACCTCCAGGCTG
The DNA here is from genome assembly GCA_041389545.1 of Myxococcota bacterium. Classification (GTDB taxonomy): domain Bacteria; phylum Myxococcota_A; class UBA796; order UBA796; genus JACKER01. The sequence continues at coordinate 117,722 of JAWKRQ010000025.1, forward strand.
CGGTCGCCGGCGCGGCGGCAGCGGCCGGCCAGCGCCTCCGCGGCCTCCCGGGCTCAGCGTAAGCCGTCGTCGAGGCCGGCGCGGGCCCCGGGCCACGGCCGCCAGCAGCAGCACCTGGCGCCGCAGCGCGGCGTCGCCGAGGGCGTCGGCCAGGGCCCCGGCCGCTGCGACGTCGCGCTCGGAGGCGTCGAGGTCGCCGGCGATGCCGTCGGCGCGCGACCGCGCCAGGAGCAGGCGCGCGCGCAGCGGATCGGGCACGGGCCGCGCCAGCAGCGCCGCGAGCTGGCGCCGGCGCGCGGGCAGCGGGCCGTGCACGGCCCAGACGGCGTCGAGCGCCAGCGCGAGGCGCGCGGCCACGGCGTCGTCGGCGGCCGCGGCGAGGGCGGCCTCGAGGTCGGGCGCGCGGCGAGCGTGGGCAGCGCTCGAGGTCGCTGGCGCGCACTCGCCTGCCAGGGCCTCGCCCACGGCGGCGAAGCGGGCGACGTGGCGGGCGCGGCCGATCCGCCCTGCGCAGTGACGAACGCGGATGGACTCGGGGAGCCGGTAGCGCACGGCGTCGCTGCCCTCGGCCACCAGCAGCGAGCGCCCACCAGGCGCTGCAGGGCGTCGAGCCACCACAGGTCGCCGTCGTCGCGGGCGTCGAGGACGGCGGCGGCCGCGGCGGGGCGGAACCCGCCCGCGAAGACGGCGCACTGCGACAGCGCCCGCTGCTCGCCGGGCCCGAGCTGGGCCCAGGACGCCTCGATCGCGGCGTACAGCGTGCGCTCGCCCGCGTCGAGCAGCCGGAACCGGTCCGCCAGCGCGTCGAGCAGGGCCCGCGGCGGGAGCAGCTCGGCCCGGCCCGCGGCGAGCTCCAGCGCCAGCGGGTTGCCGTCGAGCCGGCGGACGAGCTCGACCAGCGCCGCCTCGTCGCCCTCGCCCCAGCCGGGGCGCACGGCCCGCGCCCGGGCGAGCAGCAGCGCCACGGCCTCGTCGTCGGGCAGGGCGCCGAGCGCGAGCGACGCGACGCCGGGCACGCGCGTGCGGCTCGTCACGAGCAGCGCGGCTGCGGGGTCGGCGGCGTTTGCCAGGTCGGCAGGCCCTCGGCCAGCGCTGCCACTGCGTGGGCCGACCCCCGGTCGAGCACCACCAGCGCGCCGCGCAGCGCCTGGCCAGGCCGCGGACGGCGCCTGGTTTGCGCCAGGCCGGAGCCCCGCGATTGTCGCTGCTCCACAGCGCCTGGGGCCTGTCCCCTGAGCGAGACCCACCGCGCGTCGCGGTCGGCCGTGGCCTGCTGCACGAGCCGGGTCTTGCCGCCACCCGGCGGCCCCGTCACCGTGAGGACGAACCCGCTGTCGAGCCGCTCCCGCAGCGCCTCGAGCGCCTCCCCCCGCCCCACGAAGCCCGGCGCCGGCGCCGGCGACGCGCCGACGGGCGCGGGCAGGTCGAGGCGGTACCCCGAGCCGCGCACGGTGAGCAGGTGGCGCGGCGCGCTCGGATCGCGCTCGATCTTCTGGCGCAGGCGCCGCACCGCCACGTCGACCGCGCGGGTGACGGCGCGCGAGGAGTAGCCCCAGACGTGCTCGAGCAGCGCCTCGCGCGGCACCGTCCGCCCCGCCCGGGCGCCGAGGTAGGCGAGCAGCCCGACCTCCTGCGCCGTGAGCCGCTCGACGTCCCCGCCCGGCCGCACGACCTCGCACCGCACGAGGTCGACGGTGCACCCGTCCAGCGGGATCCGCGCCGGCGGCTCCTCGGCCGTCGGCTACTCCGCGCCGCGCGGGCCGCGCTGCTTGAGCACGTCGAGCACGCCGAACCGCTTGAGCACGAAGCCGTCGAGCCGCGGCGCGAGCTGCGCCAGCGCCAGCGCCGGCCGCATCGGCCCGGGCGTGACCAGCACCTCGACGGCGCCGTCGATCACCTGGGCCACGCCGTCGGCCACCCGCTCGGGCGAGACCTCGCGCATCATGGCGGGCGCCTTGCCGCCGCTGTCGGCCCACATCCCCGTGTCGGCCACGAAGCCGGGGCACACGACGCCGGCGTGCACGCCCGTGCCCTCGAGCTCGATGCGGATGCTGCCCGTGAAGCCGTTCAGCCCGTACTTCGTGGCCGCGTAGACGGCGTTGTACGGGGTCGGCGCCTTGCCCGACATCGAGCTCACCTGCACCACGACGCCCTTGCGGCGCGCCACCATCCCCGGCAGCACCGCGTGGGTCAGGTGCACCGGCGCGAGCAGGTTCACCGCCACCTGCTGGTCGACGTCGGCGGCGCTCGCGTCGACGAACGGCCCCGGCATCTCGACCCCCGCGTTGTTCACGAGCACCGCGATCGGCCCGACCTCGCTCGCTGCGGCGACCAGCCGCTCGCGGTCGGCCGCCTGCGTCACGTCGCAGGCCACCACCGTGGCCTCGCCGCCCGCCTCGCGGACCTGCGCCGCCACGCGCTCGAGCCCGTCGGCCGCCCGCGCCGCCAGCACCAGGTGCGCGCCCCGCGCCGCCAGCCGCTGCGCGATCGCCACCCCGAGGCCCCGCGAGGCCCCCGTCAGCACCACCACCTCGCCGCGAAGCTCCACCGTCCCTCCGGACCCTCGGGGATATCACGGCAGGGTCACCCCCTGGGCCCGCAGCTCCGCCTCGGCCTTCTCGGCCCAGCCGCCGTTGGCCTGCGGGCTCGCGGGGCTCGGGTGGAGCACGCGCCCCACGGGCACGTCCAGCCCGTCGAGCGCGGCGCGCGCCCGCTCCTCGGCGAACGCCCCCACGCCGATCACCCGCGCCGGCGCCAGGATCTCCACGGCGCGGCGCAGGGCCCGATCGCAGGCCACCGTCAGCGGCTTGCGCTCGCGGGCGCGCAGCTTGTCGGGGGTCAGGTTGCGGCCCGTGTCGCCGAGGACGCACAGGGGGCACCAGTTGAGGACGAACCAGCGCGCGAAGAAGGCCTCGGGCGTGCCGTAGCGCTCGCGGGCCCAGCCCCACAGGCGCTGGCCGCTCACCTCGGTGCGCGGCTGCTCGAAGCCCAGCACCGGCCGCTTCGGGTGCTCGGGGTCGGGGCGGCCGATCGGGGCGTCGAGGCCCATCCAGTCGCGCACCGCCGAGACCTCGCCGAACGGGACGCCCGTCTGGGCCATGCCGAAGGGCCCCGGGTTCATGCCGACCAGCACCAGGCGGCCCCGAGCGTCGCCGCAGCGCGCGAGGTACTGCTCGTGGGGCCCGCGGGCGTACTGCAGCGGATCGTAGACGTGGGTGACGGGCGGGCCGAAGCGCAGCGCGGCGAGCTCGTCGGACAGGGCGCGGTCGAGGTCGCGCAGGCGGATCGCGGGGGACTCGGTCATGCCCGCGAGTAACGGGTGGCCGAACGTCGAGCGCGTGACTCTGCTTCGAGGTACCCTCACGCTTCGAGGTCAATCGGGGAGGTCGCATGCGGTGGACGGTGGTGGTCCTGCTCGGCGGGTGCTCGGGCCTGCGCCCCACGAAGACCGACACCGGCGGATCCCCGCCGCCCGACAGCACCGACGCCGACACCGACGCAGACGCGGACGCCGATGCCGACGCAGACGCCGACGCGGACGCCGACGCAGACGCCGATGCGGACGCCGACGCCGACACCGACCCGCCGAACGCCTACCGCCACACCATCGCCGTCGACGCGAACGTCGGCGACTTCGTGGCCGGCGACGAGGGCTTCGCCACCACGGGCGGCGTCACCTACGTCGCGTGGGACGCCACGAACCTGTACCTCGGCCTCGAGCACCCCGACGTGGGCGCCTCGGCCGAGCACTGGGCCGTCGTGACGCTCGGCAACGGCGGCCCCGGCGGCAACGTCGGCGTGGGCCACGGCACGCAGGAGCCGGCGCTGGCCTTCGACGCCACGGCCGTCGTCCGCTGGAAGCTCGACGACTCCTACAACGCGCTGCTCACGTGGAACGGCACCGGCTGGAGCGAGACCCCGAACTGGTTCGCCGCCGCGGGCGTGCCCTACAGCTCGAACTTCACGACGCACCAGGCCGAGGTGGCGCTGCCGTTCTCGGCGCTCGGCATCGCGGCGGGCGCGACCTTCCTGCTCCACGTGAACCTCGTCTACGAGGGCGCGGGCTTCGAGTCGACCTACGCGCCCACGCCGGCGAGCTCGTTCGTGGACGGCTACGACCCCGACTACACCGCGTGGTACGCCTTCGACCGCGACGGCGAGGGCGTCCCGACCTCCTACCTGGCGCAGACCGCCGTGATCACCGTGCCCGAGACCGGCGACACCGGCGGGACGACGACGACGACGACGTCCACGGGCGACACCGGCGGCGGCACCACCACGACCACCACGACCGACACCGGCACCGGCGACACGGGCGGCACCACGACCGGCACCACGACCACCGGCCCCACCGGCGACACCGGCACCGCCGCGCCTTGGCGCTTCACCCCCACCATCGACGGCGACGCCTCCGAGTGGCCGGCCGAGACGCAGGTGGCGAGCAGCTCGGGCGTGGTCCGCGTCGCGTGGGACGACACGATGCTCTACCTGTCCGCCACCCACCCCGACGTGGCCGCGGGCGGGTCCCAGCACTGGCTCCTCGCCTACACCGGCGACGGCGACGGCGCGGGGGCCGCGGTCGGCGTGACCCACAACACGCAGCAGCCGGCGCTCTCCTTCCCCGCCGACCACCTGATCCGCTGGAAGCCCGACGAGAGCTACGACAGCCTCGAGACCTACGGCGGCGGCGTCTGGAGCGGCGCCTCGCCGCTGTTCGGCGCGGGCGGCGCCCTCGAGCAGGAGAGCGACGCCCTGCAGACCGTCGAGGTGGCGGTACCGCTCGCCACCCTCGGCCTGGGCGACACGCTCGAGCTGTTCACCTGCTGGCTGTACGAGGGTGCGGGCTTCGAGACGACCTACGCCGCGAGCCCCACCGGGGCCATCGTCTCGGGCTACGACCCCGACGTCACGGCCTCGTGGACCTTCGACCTGCAGGGGACGCTCCCGCCGTCGGCCTACTGAGCCGCCGCCCGGGGCGTCACGCGAAGAAGGCGCGGCGCCGGACCTCCTCGGGCAGGTCGCGCAGATCGAACCGCTCGAACGCCCGCCGCGCGTCGGCGTCGAAGCCGAGCGCCACCATCTCGGGCGACATCTGCTCCTGCCCGGCCAGCACGGCGCGGGCGATGGGGCGGACCGCCGGCAGGCCGCCGCCCGCGAGCGCCAGGCGGTTGAACGCGATGTGGCCGACCTCGTCGACGAGGATCTCCACCAGCCGGCGCGCCATCGACTCCCGCACCGCAGGGTCGTCCGGGAACAGCGTGTCCAGGCGGCTCAGCAGCCAGTTGAACGAGAACACGCCGGCGATCTCGGAGCCGAGGAGCACCGGGTGGAACAGCGCCGGCGGGAACTGCGCCAGGCAGAAGATGAGCAGGCGCAGCGGCCAGGCGGGCTTCCAGGCGCCGGAGACGTCGATGCCCTCGAAGTGCTCGGTGGCCCCGAGCAGCAGGCGGGTGTGGTAGGTCTCCTCGCAGGCCAGCACGCGCTCGACCCGGAACAGGGGCTCGTCGCGGTGCGCGTAGCGGGGCTCGCGGGCGGCGGTGGTGACCTCGACGCCGTAGGCCTCGCCGGCGTTGATCTTGACGAAGGACAGCAGCGCCAGCTCGGCGTCGTCGACGGCGCCGCCGCGCTCGAGGCCGGCGTAGCGGCGGTCGAAGCGGACGGGGTCGAGGTGGCCGCGGTAGGGCGCAGGATCGGCCGACAGCGAGGCCATCAGCGCCTCGCGCCGGTCCCAGGCGCCGCCCTCGCCATTGCGGGCGGCCAGGAAGCCCTCGTAGTCGCGGAGCAGGTCGTCGGCGCGGTCGCGCGGCGGCGGCGTGGAGTACAATGAGTCGGTGAGCATGTCCTTCGGGTATGGCCCCGCCAGGACGCCCGCGACGCGCGTCTGCGCAAGGCTGTGTTGCGTCGACGCAACAGGATACGGCGGGGCCATGGACGCGCTGCCGGGCCTCGAGACGTTCGTGGTGCTGGCCCGGCTGGGCAGCATCTCCCGCGCCGCGCAGGCGCTCGGCGTGCCGCGCTCCACCGTCTCGCGGCGGCTCACGCAGCTCGAGCAGGCCACGGGCCAGACCCTGGTGGAGCGCTCGCCGCGGGCCACCCGCCTCACCCCGGCCGGGCGCGCCCTCGCCGAGCAGGCCGAGCCGCTCGTGGCGGCCCTGCGCGCCCTCGCCGCCGACGCCCGCCAGCTCGACGGCCGCCCGCGCGGCACCCTGCGGGTCGCGTCGCACCCGGGCCTCGGCGCCGCCTTCCTCGGCGAGTTCGTGGCCGCCCTGCGCCAGCGCTGGCCCGAGCTCGGCCTCGACCACCGCGTCCGCGAGCACCCGCCGTCGCTGCTCGTCGAGGACTTCGACGTGGTGCTGTGCGAGGCGCCCCCGCCCGACGCCCCGTGGCTGGTGCACCGCCTGGGTCCCGCCGACCGCATCGTCGTCGCCAGCCCGGCCTGGCTCGAGGCCCACGGGCAGCCCACCCTCGACGCCCTGCCGTCGCTGCCGTGCCTGGGCCTGTCCTCCCCCGCCGACCGCCCCGACGCCTGGCCGCTGCGCGCCGGCGGCAGCGTCCCCATCGCGCCCGTCCTCGCGTCGAACGACCTGCAGACCCTGCGCGAGGCCACCCTCGCCGGCGTCGGCCTGGCGCTGCTCCCCGCCTACGCCATCGGCCACGACCTGCTGGCCGGCACGCTCACCGCGCACCTGCCGCAGGTGGGCGCGGAGGGCTGGCTCGTCGCGCTGACGTCGCGGTCGCGGCGCGCGTCGCCCAAGGTGGGCGCCTTCCTCGACCTCGTCGACGACTTCGCCGCCCGCTACGCGCTGCCGCCCGGCGGCGCGTCGAGCACCTCGCGCACCCGCCGCAGCAGCACCGCCGGCGAGTAGGGCTTCTGCAGGAACGCCGCTCGCTCGCCGCGGCCGAACCGGTCCCGCAGGTCCTCGTCCATGTAGCCGCTCGCGTACAGCACCTTCACCGTGTCGTTGCGTTCGCGCACCGCTCGGGCGAGCGCCGGCCCGGCGAGGTGCGGCATGACCACGTCGGTGAGCAGCAGCTGGATCTCGCCGTCGTGCGCGTCGAGCACGCGCAGGGCCTCGGCGGCGTCCGCAGCCGTCAGCACCACGTAGCCCGAGCGGCGCAGGATGCGCGCCGTCATCCGCCGCACCACCGGCTCGTCCTCCACCAGCAGGACCGTCTCGTGGCCGTGGACGTTCGTGGGCTCGGCCGTCGGCACCCGCAGCTCGACGGGGTCGGCCGCCAGGGGCAGGTACAGGTCGAAGCGGGTGCCCTCGCCGGGCGCGCTGGTGACGTCCACCAGCCCGCCCGCCTGCTGGACGACGCCGTGCACCACCGCCAGGCCGAGCCCGGTCCCCTTGCGCTCGCCCTTGGTGGTGAAGAACGGCTCGAACACGCGCGCGCAGGTCTCGGGCGTCATCCCCGAGCCGGTGTCGGCCACCGACAGCACGGCGTAGCGGCCCGGCACCACGTTCGGGTGCGTGCGCAGGAAGGCGCGGTCGGTGCGCTCGACCCGCGTGGCGATGGTGAGCGTGCCCCCGTGCGGCATCGCGTCGCGCGCGTTCACCGCGAGGTTCATCAGCACCTGGCTCCACTGGCCCGGATCGATGCGGACGGGGCAGGAGCCGGCGTGGTGCGTCTCGAGCGCGACGTCCTCGCCGATGAGGCGCCGCAGGAGCTTCTCGGCGTCGCCCACCACGTCCGCGAGGTCCATCACCCGCGGCTCGACGACCTCCTGGCGCGAGAACGCGAGCAGCTGGCGGGTCAGCGCGGCGCCGCGACGCCCCGCGTCGAGGATGTCCTGGACGAGCTCGACCGTCGCCGCCGGCTGCCCCTCCTCGGCCGCCAGCAGCTCGGCCGCCGAGACGATGACCGTGAGCAGGTTGTTGAAGTCGTGCGCGACGCCGCCCGCGAGCCGTCCCACCGACTCCATCTTCTGCGTCTGCCGCAGCTGCTCCTCGAACCGCCGCTGGTCCGTCACGTCCTCGGCCACCCCGGCGATCCGCACGACGCGCCCGTCGGCGTCGCAGACCGGGAACGCCCGGTCGTGGATCCAGCGCACCGCGCCGTCGGGCCGGAGGATGCGGTAGACCAGGTCGTAGCTGCCCTCGGCCTGCGCCTGCGCCGCCCGGGCGACGCGCTCGCGGTCCTCGCGGTGGATGGCCTCCATCCAGTTGCGCGCCGACGCGTAGAGGCTGTCGCAGCTGCGGCCCCAGATGGCCTCGTACGCCGGGCTCACGTAGATGATCTCGGACTTGTCGACGTCCGAGAGCCAGAAGACCTCGCGGATCGCCTCCGCGAGCTGCCGGAAGCGGGCCCGCTCCTCCTCGAGCCGCGCCAGCGTGCGCTCCCGCTCGCTCACGTCGCGACAGATGGCGGTGTACAGCCGCTTCCCGCCCACCTCCAGCCGGGAGATCGACGCCTCCACGGGGAAGATCTCGCCGTTGATCCGCCGGCCGTAGACGATGCCCGCGCCCATCCGCCGGTGGGTCTCGCCGGAGGCCCCGAAGGCGCGCACGGAGTTGGCGTGGTGCTGGCGGAACGGCCGGGGGACGAGCTCGTCGAGCAGCCGCCCGTTCAGCGTCCCCGGCTCGGCGCCGAAGATCCGCTCCGCGGAAGGGTTCACGAGGACGACGCGCATGTCCTCGTCGACGGTGACGATGCCGTCGAGCGCCGCCTCCAGGACGGCGGCCAGGCGCTCCTCGCCGGCCTCGGCCGCCCGCTCCGCGCGCCGGTGCGCCGTCACGTCGCGCATGATCACCTGGATCGCCGCGCCCTCGGCGTCGACGAAGCCGAGGGAGGAGACCTCCACCCCGGGGCAGGCCGTCGAGCCTGATGGTCTTATCCCGTCCGGCCCCTGGGCCTCCCGCGGGCGAGCCGCCCGGAAGCCAGCTCCGTCGCCCGCGGCACGTCGCGGGGAGCGATGAAGTCCCAGACCGAGCGTCCCACGAGCGCTTCGGGACGGCGCGCCCAGCACCCGCGCCGCGGCGGGGTTCGCCAGGGTGAAGCGCTGGTCGCGGTGGACGAGGATGGGCGTCCTCCGGCAGCTCGACGAGACGCCGGTACCGCCGCTCGCAGGGCGCGCGCCTTCGTTCGGCCTCGCGCGGCGCTCGGTCAGGTCCTCCACGAAGATGGTGATGCCGCCGACTGCGGCGTCGGGCGTGTGCCAGGCGCTGCACCGTTCCAGGGCGCATCCAGATCCGGTGCCGTCGGGGCCTCGAAGACGGTCGCCGCGGCGACGCGCGGATCCCGCTGGCGAGCCTGCCCGGTGGCCTCTCCCGCCAGCTCTCCGGCACGTCGAAGAGGTCGAGTGGCAGCGCCCGACCGGATCGGCCCCACCGTAGAACTGGTCGACCCAGCGCGGGCTGGCGGCGAGGTAGCACATCTGGCGGTCGAACATCGCGATCGGCACCGGCGCCTGCGCGACGAACGAGGCGACGTGGCACACGGGGGCTCGGACATCAGCGTTGCCACACGAGGCTCTCTCCTGGCCCTTCGGCTGGTCGGCGAACCTCGGCGTTGATGATTGATTGCTGAGGATTTCTCAGGAAGTTCCTGCTGGTCGGCCTCAGGCCGCAGGACCGGCCCGCTTCAGTGGGGTCATCCCCGGCATAGGATCCACCCGTCCGCGGGGCCGACGCCCGCGGCGTGTCCGGGATCCGGATGATATCCGGGGCCATGCGCTACCAGCGGGTCCACGTCCAGGCCGTCGAGTCCCTCCTGCCGCCCGTCGAGGTGAGCACGGCCTCCCTCGAGGCCCGCCTGTCGCCGCTGTTCCGCCGGATCGGCGTGCCGTCCGGCGTGATCGAGGCGCTGACCGGCGTGGGCGCGAGGCGGTTCTGGCCCGAGGGCGAGACCATCTTCGAGCACGCCTCGGCCGTGTCCCGCCGCCTGCTCGAGGCGAACCCGCCGCCGCCGTGCGGCGTGCAGGCGCTCGTCAGCACCTCCGTGTGCAAGGACTACCTCGAGCCGCCGATCGCGAGCCTGGTCGCCGGCGATCTCGGCATGCCCGAGACCTGCATGAACTTCGACGTGGGCCACGCCTGCCTCGGCTTCATGACCGGCATGGCCACCGTCGCGAACCTCATCGAGCTCGGGCAGATCGAGTGCGGGCTCGTCGTCGCGGCCGAGGGCAGCCGCACCGTCACCGAGGGCACCGTGCGGCGGCTGCTGCAACCCGGCGTCGACTTCCGCGCGATGAGCGAGCACCTCGCCACGCTCACGCTCGGCTCGATGGCCGTCGCCGCGCTGCTCGTCCACGAGAAGCACAGCCGCCACGGGCACCAGCTGCTCGGCGGCGCCACCCGCGCGGCCACCCAGCACAGTCGCCTGTGCATCGGCACGTCCACCGAGATGAAGACCGACGCCACCACGCTGCTGCGCGAGGGGGTGTCGCTCGCCGAGCGCACCTTCGCGGCGGCGCAGGCCGAGATCGGGATGCAGACCGACCAGATCAAGGAGTTCGTGCTGCACCAGGTCGGCAAGGCGAACCACGACGCGCTCACGCAGCTGCTCCGCATCCCGCCCGACCGCGCGCTCCGCCTGTACCCGGCGGTCGGCAACGTCGGGGCGGCCGGGGTGCCGTTCACGCTGGCCACCGCCGTGGAGCGCGGGCGGCTCGCTTCCGGCGACACGGCGATGCTGATGGGCATCGGCAGCGGGCTCAACTGCACCATGCTCGGGGTACGATGGTGAGAGGAGTCTCTGATGAGTGAGCCCGACGACGCCGAGCGCGACCCGTCGCTGCGCCGGTGGGCCACGCGGCGGCTGATGGACACGGCCTCCGACGTGGTGGCGCGGGGGCGCAAGATCGCCACCGAGCTGCGCGAGGGCGAGCTGCGCCCCGGCGCGGTGGCCGACGTGCTGCTGATGGAGACGCAGGAGGCGGTCTGGCGGCAGCTGTACGAGCGGTTCAAGGAGCGCGCGCAGCGCTCCGAGGGCGGCCTGCACAGCGCGCTCGACGCGCTCGACGCGATGTGGCAGACCATCCGCCAGCTGCGGGCGGGCGCGCCGACCATCCTGCACACGCTGTCGAACGCCGACGAGACCGTGTCGGAGCGGCGGTCGCGGTTCTACCGCGAGAGCACCCGCCTGCTGGAGGACGGCATCCGCGCGGTGTTCGCGATGGACCTGGGCCAGCTCGCCATCCCGCCCGAGCGGATGGCGGTGGTGGTGCGGGTGATGATGGAGGGGCTCATGGTGGAGCTCGCCCAGGCGCGCACCTCCGACGACGTGGCGGCCGTCGACGCCGCGTACGGCGACATGCGCACGCTGTTCGAGCGCTTCGTGCTCAACGGGGCCGCTCCCGGATCGGGCGCCGATCTCGCTGGAGCCGATCCCGCTGCCCTGGTAGCGGCCTGCTCGGCCTCCCGGGCGAGGTCGGCGAGCAGGTCGACGTCGCGGCCGGGCGCCACGTGGGGGGCGATGAGGCTCGCGGCGGCTGCGCGTGCCCTGCGCGGGGTGGTGGATGCGCTGGACCCGCACCACCGCGAAGTCGCGGCAGCCGGGGCAGCGGGCGGCCTCGAAGACGTCCCAGTCCTCGACGACGCGCCGCAGGTCGGCGCGCTGGGTCGGGATCAGGGTAGGCGACGGCGACGAAGGCGTCGGCCCAGCGCCCGCAGCGCTCGCAGAAGGGGGCGTTGACCGCCCGATCGGCGAGCAGCGCCGAGACCAGGCCGAAGGGGACGAAGAACCCCAGGAAGACGGCGGGCGCGAAGGACTGGCTTCGATCTGGAGCTGCTGCGAGAACATGGCGGGGGCAGGAACCACCACCACAGCGGCGTCGCCTCGCCGTCGCGCAGGTGGATGAGCCACGGCGCGGCCCCGGCGCTGACCACGGCCGCGAGCGCGGACGCCAGCAGCGCGAGCGCGCGGGCGACCCCTCGCTGCGGACGCGCGCCACGCGCGGCCGCCCACGCCGAGCCCCAGGAAGATGCCCAGGAAGCCGAGGCAGACGGCCCAGGTCACGGGGAGGGCCAGGCCCAGCGCCGCGGGCAGGTTGGCCGCGGGGCGCCGACGGCGACCGCGGAGAGCGCGCTGACGAGGGCGGCGAGCGGGACGCCGCGCCCGCGGGCGCCGGACGGGGTGTAGGCGACGGGCATGGTCGAGCCTCCACCTCTCCGATGCGGTGAGGCGAGGATCCGTCACGAGGCGATGGCGCGCGCTTCGCGGAGGTGGGTGCGATCGTCGAGCTGGGCGAGGAGGAACGCGGCCACGTCGGCGCGCGACAGCTTCGGCTGCACCGTCGGGTCGTCGGGGGCGAAGTCGACCCGGGTGCGATCGCGGCGGGGGCCGTCGTGGAGGTGGGGCGGGCGCACCAGCGTCCAGTCGAGGCCGCTGTCGCGCACGACCTGCTCCTGGGCCTCGTGGTCGGCGAAGGCGCGGCCGAGGTAGAGCGGGACGACGAGCCAGCGCATGATCCAGGGCAGGTGCGCGCGGGTCTCGGCCACGCCGTAGCTCGAGAGCACGATCAGGCGGCGGACGCCGGCGCGCTGCATCGCCGGCACCAGCGCGGCGGCGCTGCGCTCGCGGACGCGGCCCGCGTCGCGGGCGGGGGCGCCGACCGCGCACAGGACGGCGTCGTGGCCGGGGACGACCTCGTCGAGGCGCGCGGCGTCGGTGGCGTCGCCGCGGACGAGGCGGAGCCCCGGCCGGGCGGGCAGGCGCTGCGGGTCGCGGACCAGCGCGGTGACGGTGTGGCCCGCGGCCAGGGCCTGGTCGACGAGGTGGCGGCCGGTGCCGCCGGTGGCGCCGAGGACGAGCAGGTGAGACATCTTGACCTCCGCTGCTCTCGTAGGCCCGGCGCGGACATGAGCCCAACGCCGTGTCATCATCCAGCCATGACGAATGCTCATGATGCGGACCCGGTGGATGCGCTGCAGCGGGTGGACCTCAACCTGCTCGTCACGTTCGACGTCCTGGCGCGGACGGGCAGCGTGACGCGGGCGGCGCAGCACCTCGGCGTGACGCAGTCGGCGGTGAGCCACGCGCTGCGCCGGCTGCGGGCCGAGCTCGACGACCCGCTGCTGGTGCGGGCCGGCGGGGGGATGGCGCTGACGGCGCGGGCCGAGGCGCTGCAGGTGCCGCTGCGGGCTGCGCTGGTGGCCGTGGGGCGGGCGCTGGCGCCGGCGCGCTTCGACCCGGCGACGGCGCGGCGGCACTTCCGGCTCACCTCGCCCGACCTGTTCGATCTGCTGGTGCTGCCGGCGCTGGTGGCGCGGGTGGCGGCCGAGGCGCCCGGGGTGGACCTCACGGTGGTGCCGCGCCCGCCGCCGTACGACGCCGCGCTCGACGCCGGGGAGCTCGATCTCGCCGTGGTGCCGGTGGGGGTGCTGGCCGAGGAGCCCGGGCCGGCGCTGGTCCGGCGGACCGTGCTCGGCGGGACGTACCGCTGCTACCTGCGCCGCGCGCACCCGGCGCTGGAGCGCCCGCTCGACCTCGACGCCTACGTGGCGCTCCCGCACCTGCTCGTCTCGCCGACCGGCGCCGGGGCGGGGCTCGTGGACCGGCTGCTGGCGGGGGTGGGGCGCCAGCGCCGCGTGGCGCTGCGGGTGCCGACGTTCGCGGTGGCGGCGCAGGTGGCGGCCCGGACGGACCTGGTGCTGACGGCGCCGGACTCGCTGGCGCGGGCG
>JAWKRQ010000026.1:0-127222 GCA_041389545.1 Myxococcota bacterium
GCGGGGAACCACGCCGCGAGCGTGACGGCCGCGAGCGGCCACGCCACCGCGACGGTGGCCTCGCTGCCGATCCAGCCGAGCTCGAAGCGCGCGGGCGACAGCGGGGCGAGCAGCAGGTAGCCCTCGCCGTGGTGGTCCTGCAGGACGTCGAGCGCGGTGTGCAGCGCGCAGCCCGCCATCAGCGCGAGCGTGGCCGGCGTGCGGTCGCGGGCGACGAACGCGGTGCCGAGGGCCACCGACACCGCGGCCCAGCCCACGGGCTCGTGCAGCGCCGACCACGGCCACAGCGCGATCGGCGGGACGGCGACGCCGAGCCCGGCGAGCCGCTCGAGCGACAGCGGGATCGCGCGGCCGAACGCGTCGGGCAGCACCGTCCCCACGGCGCACAGCGGGACGAGGCGCCCCCGCACCACGGCGCCGGGGAGCAGCGCCGTGCAGAGGTGGGTCACGAGATCGGCCATCGTCCGCACAAGGCCAGCCCGCCCCGCACCGGCCGCACGCCGAGGCCCGCCAGCGCCGCCGCCGCCGCGAGCCCCACGAGGCCGAGGCGCTTCTTGCCCGTCCGCGCGGGCGCGTGCTCGAGCCACCGGGCCCGGACGTGGTCCCCCTCGACCACGGCGCCGAGCGTCACGTCTTCCCCGACGACGAGCCCGTCGGTCGGGCCCTCCACGGGGATGTCCAGCGTGGCGTTGCCGACGACGTAGCGGGTGGGCCCCTCGATGCGCAGCACCGTCAGCAGCGACAGGACGAGCTCGGTGCCCGCGGGCTGCTGCAGCGTGGCGACCGCGCCGACCCGCCCGAGCTCGATCGCCCGCACCCACCACGCCATGGTGGCGACCGCCACCGCGAGGGAGGTCGCGAGGATCAGCGCCCGGGGGACGCGCATCAGGGGGGATCCGGCCACCTCCGGAAGGTAGCACGCCACCCCTTGACGGCCCGCCCCCCGACGCATAGGGAAGCCTCGTCTCCCGGGCGATTAACTCAGTGGGAGAGTGCCACCTTCACACGGTGGAAGTCACAAGTTCGAATCTTGTATCGCCCACTCCCGCCCGCCCTCGACCACTCGAGGGCGGGCGTTTTCGTCGTGGTGGCGCGCGCTGGTCCCGCGCCGTCCTGGCCCGGCGCTTGCATCCCCTCCCGCGGGAGGTGACCGTGCCCACCCTCGCCGCGCTCCGCCGCCGCCTGTCGCGCGACGCCCACCAGCCGCTGCTCCCCGACCGCCCCCCGCTCGGCCCGCTCGCCCGGCGCCTCCTCCCGCCCGACGTCCGCGCGCGGATCGACGCGCTGCAGCTCGACGACGCCGGCCACGGCTTCGACCCGTTCGGCATGAGCCGCGACGGCGTCGCGGTCGGCCTCGCCACGACGCGCTGGCTGTACGAGGTCTGGTTCCGCGTGCAGTCCAACGGCGTCGAGCACGTCCCGGCCACCGGCCCCGCCGTGATCGCCTGCAACCACAGCGGCATGCTCCCCCTCGACGCCTGGATGCTCGGCACCGACCTGCTGCGCCGCGGCCCCATCGGGCGGCCCGTCCGCGTCGTGATGGACCACTTCGTCCCGAACCTCCCCTGGATCAACCTCCTGTTCGCGCGCGCCGGCGCCATCGCCGGCAGCCGCGGCAACGTCCACGCGGTGCTGGCGGCGGGCGGGCTGCTGGTCGTCTTCCCCGAGGGCACGCCGGGCATCGGCAAGGGCTTCCGCCGCCGCTACGCCCTGCAGCCGTTCCGCCCCGGCCACGCCGAGCTCGCCCTGCGGCACCGCGCGCCCATCGTCCCCACCGCCGTCGTCGGCGCCGAGGAGTCCTGGCCCCAGCTCGCCCGCATCGACGGGATCCACGTCGCGGGCATCCCGTTCCTCCCCATCCCCGGCACCCCCCTGCCCCTGCCCACCCGCATGCACGTCTGGTACGGCGAGCCCATCGACGTCGCCGGCCGCTTCGCCGAGGCCGACGCCGACGATCCGCGCGTCGTCTCCGCCCTGGCCGACGAGGTGCGGGCGCGGGTGGCCGAGCTCGTCACCATCGGGCTGCGCGAGCGGCGCGGCTGGTTCCGATGAGCGACGGCGCCGTCGCCATCCTCGGCGCGACCCAGCCGCTCGGCCGCGCCCTCACCGCCCGCCTGCTCGCCGCCGGCCGCCCCGTCGTCGCGGTGGGGCTCGAGGCGCCCACCGGGCTCGCCGGCGCCCGCTACGAGCGCGTGGACCTCACCGCGCCGGGCTCCCTGCGCGCCCTGCTCCACGGCCCCTGCCGCGCCGTCCGCACGGTGGTGAACCTGGCCTTCCACCGCGACCCGCACGCCCCGCAGGCGCACCGCCTCAACGTCGAGCTGGCGCGCGAGCTGGTCGCCGTCGCCGAGGCGCACCCGACCGTGGCGGCGCTCGTCCACCGCAGCTCGGCCGACGTCTACGCCCGGCGCAGCGACCGGCCGCACCTCGTCCGCGAGGACCAGCCGCTCGAGCTCGATCCCGCCGCCCCGCCCTGGGTCCGCCAGCGCGTCGAGGCGGACCTGGTCGTGTCGACGCCGATGGGCACGAGCCCGCTGCGCATCTGCGTGCTCCGCTGCGCCGAGATCCTCGCGCCCGATCAGGGCTCGCAGCTCTACGACTACCTCTCGTCGCGGATCTGCCTGCGGCCGATGGGCTTCGACCCCATGGTCAACGTCCTGTCGCTCACCGACGCCGCCGACGCCTTCGCCCGCGCCGTCGCGGTCGAGGCCGAGGGGCCGTTCAACGTGCCCGGCGCCGACACGCTGCCCCTGTCGCGCTTGATCCGCGCCTGGGGGCGCACCGGCGTGGGCGTCCCCGGGCCG
The DNA here is from genome assembly GCA_041389545.1 of Myxococcota bacterium. GTDB lineage: Bacteria > Myxococcota_A > UBA796 > UBA796 > JACKER01. The sequence continues at coordinate 2,805 of JAWKRQ010000026.1, forward strand.
CTGCTCGGCCCGCTCTACGCCGCGCGGCGCGCCGCCCGCCGCACCCGCTTCCGCTACGGCGCGAACGCCTGGCGCTTCCACTACAACGGCGTGCTCGACGGCACCCGCGCCGCCGAGGGGCTCGGCTACCGCCCCGCGCACCCCCTGCGGACCTACCAGCCCTCGACCTCCTGACGGTACTGCGGGATCGCCACGGGCCAACCGAGCCGATCACGGATCTCGCGCCGCATCGCGTCCTGGGCCCGCGGCTCGCCGTGGACCACCCAGGTCTGCCGCGGCGGCGTGGGCATCCCCTGCAGCCACGCGAGCAGCTCCTCCCGGTCGGCGTGGCCCGACAGGCCCCGCAGGTAGCCGACCTCGGCGCGCACGGGGTGGTACATCCCGTGGATCTTGAGCCGGTCGACGCCGTTCAGCAGCGCCTCGCCGCGGGTGCCGGCCGCCTGGAACCCGGTGAGCAGCACGGTGTTGCGCGGATCGCCGAGGAAGGCCTTCAGGTGGTGCACCACCCGGCCGCCCGTCGCCATGCCGCTCGACGAGACGATGATCTTCGGCCCCGTGCCCCGATCGAGCGCCTTCGACTGCTCGGGGGTGCGCGCGAACTGCACGTCCGCGCACATGCGCCGGCACTGCTCGGGCGACAGGCGGTGATCGTCGGGGTGCTCGAGGAAGATGCGCGTGGCGTCGGTGGCCATCGGGCTGTCGACCCAGACGGGGACGGGCGGGATGCGCCCGGCGTCGCGCAGGCGGGCGAGCAGGTGCAGCAGCAGCTGGACCCGGCCGACGGCGAACGCCGGCACCACCAGCACGCCACCGCGCTCCACCGTCCGGTTCACGACCTCGGCGAGGTCGGCCTCGGGATCGGCGGCCGGATGGAGCCGATCGCCGTAGGTGGACTCGACGAGCAGCGCGTCGGCCGCGGGTGGCGGCGGGGGCGCCGCGATCAGCCGGTCGCCGGGGCGCCCCACGTCGCCCGAGAACAGGACCGAGGTGCGACCGTCGTCGATGCGCACGCAGGCCGCACCGAGCAGGTGCCCGACGCGGTGCAACGCGGCGCGGATCCCGGGTGCAGGCTGGAACGGCGCGTCGTAGTCGACGTCGCGGAGCTGGCCCAGCACCCGCCGCGCGTCCTCGGCCGTGTAGAGCGGCAGCGCGGGTCGGTGGCGCGTGGTGTGCGAGCGGTTGCGGTACTTCGCCTCCTCCTCCTGCAGGTGGCCCGCGTCGGGGAGCAGGATCTCGCACAGCGATCGCGTGGCCGCGGTGCAGTAGACGGGGCCGGTGTACCCGGCGCGGCACAGCCCGGGCAGGAAGCCCGAGTGGTCGAGGTGCGCGTGGGTGAGGACGACGGCGTCGAGGGACGACACGTCGACCGGGAAGCGGGCCCAGTTGCGCTCCCGGTGCGCCTTGAGGCCCTGGAACAGCCCGCAGTCGACGAGCACCCGCGCGCCGGACGACACGAGGTAGCGCGAGCCGGTCACGGTGTCGGTCGCCCCCAGGAACGTGAGCTTCATGGTCCCTCCCCGGTCCCGCGTCAGCAGATCTCGTGCCGACCCGCGGGTCGGGGCGATCCGGCACACTCGCCCCCGGCCGGCGTGCGAAATCGCTCACCGCGCGCCGGAGGGTGGAGCGCCGGCGCGGAGGGCAGGCGGTCCGGGACTTGCATGTCCCCGTGGACCAGGGGGGATCCGTGACCCAGCACGCCTGCCGAGCCATCGACGCGCCAACAGGCCAGGACCGGCCATTGGTCTTGATCTGCGACGACGACCCGACCATCCGCTACGTCGTCGCCGACCAGCTCCAGCACGCCGGCTACGACACGCTCGAGGCGGAGGACGGCGACGTCTGCCTCGACCAGGTGCGCCGGTTCGCCCCCTCCGTCGTGGTGCTGGACCTCGGCCTCCCGCGCAAGCCCGGCCTGACCGTGCTCCAAGAGCTGCGCGAGGAGGGCAACGAGGTCCCGGTGCTGGTGTTCTCGGCCCGCAGCGACGTCGACAGCGTCGTGGTCGCGACCCGCCTCGGCGCGTCGGCGTTCCTGCAGAAGCCGCTCGAGCCGCGCGAGGTGGGGCTGCAGGTGGAGCACGTGCTGGCGGAGGACCGCCTCAAGCGCGAGGTCCACGTCCTGCGCGACCAGGCCCGCGCCGGCTACGGCGAGTTCATCGGCCGGTCCGACGCCCTCGGGCCGCTGTTCGCCGACCTCCGGCGCCTGGAGGACGTGGAGGCGCCGACCGTGCTCGTCCTCGGCGAGTCGGGGACGGGCAAGGACGTGCTGGCGCGCACGCTGCACCAGCGGGGGCCACGCAAGGACCGCATGTTCGTGGAGGTCGACTGCACCTCGCTGTCGGAGCACCTCGTCGAGAGCGAGCTGTTCGGCCACGAGAAGGGCGCGTTCACCGACGCCAAGACGAGCAAGCGCGGCCTGTTCGAGGCGGCGTCGGGCGGGGTGGTCTTCCTCGACGAGATCGGCGAGCTGGCGCTGCCGATGCAGGCCAAGCTGCTGCGCGCGCTCGAGAACCGCACGTTCAAGCGCGTCGGCGGGCTCGCGAGCCTCAAGCTCGACGCCACCGTCGTCGCCGCGACCAACCGCGACCTGAAGGCCGAGGTGGCGGCCGGGCGGTTCCGCGAGGACCTGTACTACCGCTTGAACGTGGTGACGCTGCGCCTGCCCGCGCTGCGGGAGCGCCGCGACGACATCCCGCTGCTCGTGCGCCACTTCTTGCGGCGCTTCAACAACGCCTTCGGCCGCCACCGCGCCGGCACGGCCATCGAGGGTCGACAGCGACGCGATGTCGACGCTGATGGCCTACGCGTGGCCCGGCAACGTGCGCAGCTCAAGAACATGCTCGAGCGCATCGCCATCCTCGCCCCGGCCGGACGGATCGGCCTCGAGCAGCTCCCGCCCGAGATCCGCTTCGCCCGAGCGACCCGCCCGTCCGTCCCGCCCCGCGCGGACGGTCCGCCCCACTTCGAGCTCCCCGAGTCGGGCATCGTGCTCGACGACGTGGAGCGGGACTTCGTGGTCCAGGCGCTGGCCCGCACGAAGGGCAACCGCACGGCCGCGGCCCGCTTGCTCGGCATCAGTCGCTTCCAGCTGCGCACCCGGATCGAGCGGTACGCGCTGGAGGATCGCTCCTGAGGCAGGCATCCATGACCCATCCCCCGGCCATCGAGACCGTCCGCTCGGAGATCCTGCTGTCCTACGGCCCGACGCCGTCGCTCGCCACGCTGGGCGGCGATCCGGCGCTGCTGGACAGCCTGTGGCGCCATGCGCGGGCCGCGTACCTCGACAACGCGCTCCCGCCCTTGTTCAAGGAGCGGCTGTTCACCTACCTGTCGCGGTTCTGCACGGTGCCCACCACCGTCGCGTCGCACAGCGTGCTGCTGCTCACCGGGCGGCCCGCCGGCAGCCTGGCGCCGCCGCAGCCCGAGGAGAGCGTGCTGGAGCTGCTCTCGTGGCGCTACCCGGGCGAGGCTGCGGCCCTCGAGCTCCACCTCGCGCAGCTGAGCGCCGCGCCGCCGGGGGTCCCCGCGTGCGAGACCGCGCTCGAGCGCGCGACCTTCGCCGCCGTCGCCACCGTGTTCCTCGGCGAGCCGAGCCGCGCACGCGCCAGCACCGAGGCGCTGCGCCGCCTGTTCGGCGCCCTCGACTACGCCCGGCTCGCGTCGCTGATGGCGTTCGTGCGCGCCGTGCACGCCTGGTCGCAGCTCGAGCCGGACGCCCCGCTCGACCCCGAGGTGAGCGCCACCCTCGAGGGGTACCCGGCGCTGCGGGCCTGGCTCGCCAGCTACGCCGACGGGGTCTCCGCCGAGATCGCCGAGCCGCGCGAGCGGGCGGCCATGGAGCGGCTCGCGGTGGGCATCGCGCACCACCTGCAGAACCTGTTCGCGGGGATCCTCGGGGTGGTCGAGGTGGCCCTGAGCGACCTCGAGCCGACCGCGCCCACCCGGCGCCCGCTCGCGCTCGTCGGGGCGTCCGCGGAGCGCGGCGCCGAGGCGATCGGGCGCGTGCTCGACATCGTCCGATCGCCGGCGGAGCCTCCCGGGGTGCTCGATCTGGCGGAGGCGGTGGAACAGCTCCGCGACACGCTGAGCGACCGCCTGGGGCCAGGGGTGGTGCTCGAGCTCGACCTGTCCGGGCCACTCCCCGTCCGCGTCGAGTCGCAGCGCGTGGCCCAGCTGATGGGCGCGATCGCCGACAACGCCCGCGCGGCGTTGCCGTCCGGCGGGCGGGTCTCGGTGCGCGCCCGACCCGAGGGTCGCGTCGCGGAGCTGGTGGTCGAGGACACGGGCCCCGGCATGGACGAGGCGACGCGCCGGCGCGCGCTGGAGCCCTTCTTCAGCACGCGGGCGTCGGGCCAGGGCGCCGGCCTGGGGCTCGCGCTGGTGCACGCCATCGTGCGGCACCACCTCGGCTCGCTGGCGATCGAGGGCGGCGACGACGGCGGCGCGCGGCTCCGCATCCGCCTGCCGCTCGCCGAGCCGACGGTCGGCGCGCCGGCGACGATCCTCGTCGTCGACGACGACGAGCTCGTCCGCATGACGCTCCGGTTCTACCTCGAGCAGGAGGGCTTCCGCGTCGAGGAGGCGGCGTCCGGCGCCGACGCGCTGGCCGTGTGTGCGGAGCAGCCGGTCGATCTCGTCGTCTCCGACGTGGCCATGCCGCAGATGACGGGGCCGGAGCTGGCGGGAGAGCTCGCGGTGCGCCACCCCGAGGTCCCGGTCGTGTTCGTGTCGGCGTACCCGCAGGAGGTCCTCGTGCGGAGCGCCGGCCTGCCGCCCGGCGCCCGGTCGCTGCAGAAGCCGTTCTCGCGCCAGGCCCTGGGCGAAGCCGTCCGGCAGGTGCTCGCCGGGGCGAGCCCGCCGGCTCGTCGGTAGGGCTCAGGCCTCGGCTCGGGCGACGGGCAGCGTGAAGTGCATCGTCGTCCCCTCCCCGAGCCGGCTGTCGACCCAGATCCTGCCGCCGTGCGACTCGACGATGCCGCGCGCGATCCACCCGAGCCCGGCGCCGCGCCGATCCGAGCCGCTCCCCCTGCCAGTACCAGTCGAACAGGTGCGGCAGCGCATCGACCGCGATGCCGGGCCCGAGTCGCGGACCCATCAGCTGACCTCCCCGTCTCCCGCGGAGGCGCCCACCTCGACGCGGCCCTGCGGGGGGGTGAACTTCACGGCGTTGCCGACGAGGTTGTCGAGCACCTGCAGCACGCGATCCCGGTCTGCCCACACGAGCGGGAGCCCGGCGGTCGGCGCGACGTCGACGCCGACAGCGGTGGACGTGCGGCGGGCCCCCTCGACGGCCTCGGCGATCACCGCCTCGAGCGCCAGCGGGCCGCGGTGCAGGCCGAGGCTGGCGCTCTCGATCCGCGCCACGTCGAGCATGTCCTCGATCAGCCGGCGCATCCGCTTCGCCGAGCGCGTGATGCCCTCCACCGCGCGCGGATCGGCGCCGCCCCGCTCCAGGATGGCGGTGACCCCGAGGATGCCCGTCAGCGGGTTGCGCAGGTCGTGGGCGACGCTGCCGAGCATCCGGTCGCGCGCGGCGATGGCCCGCTGGGCCTTGTCGTAGAGCTGGGCGTTGTCGATCGCCATCGCCGCCCGCGACGCGAACTCGGCGACCAGGTGCTCGTCGTCGGCGCCGTAGCGCTCCGTCCGACACAGCGACAGGCACCCGACGATCAGGCCGCGCGCCCGCAGCGGCGCGCCGAAGTGGGCGCCCGGCAAGGCGCCGGGCTCGGGATCGTGCGCGACGATCGGCTCTCCCCGCTCGAACACCGCTCGCGCCAGCGCGCCCGCGCCGATGGCGTCGCCGATCCGGGCCGCGCAGGCGCCCGCGAGCGTCGGGTCGGTGGCCGTCATCGCCACGCGCCGCAGATCTCCGTCGTCGTCGACGAGGTCGACCGCACACACGTCGCCCAGCACTCCGAGCGGGAGCGACACGAGCTTGCGCAGCGTGTCGTCGAGATCGAGGCGGGACGACGCCAGCGTGGAGCCCACCTCGGCGAGGAACTGGCTCTCGCGGGCGCGGCGCCGCGCGGCCTCCTCGGCCGACACCCGCTCCGTCACGTCGCGCAGCGCCACCGCCAGGAGGCGCTCGTCGCCGAAGTCGACCCGGGAGATCGAGGCCTCGGCCCAGAACTCCTCGCCGGACTTGCGCAGCGCGAGCACCCGGGGGCGGTCGCTCCCCATCAGGCGCGGCGGCTCGTCGCTCGCGGCGTACCGCTGGACGTCCACCCGGTGCGAGTCGCGGTAGCGCGCGGGGATGAGGTCGTCGTGCGGCCGACCGAGGGCCTCGGCCGAGGTCCAGCCGAACATGCGCTCGGCGCCTTCGTTGTACAGGATGATGCGCTGGGCGCCGTCGACCACCAGGATGGCCGACGGCGCGAGCGACAGGATCCGTCCGAGCCGCGCCAGCTCCAGGGTCGCTGCGAGCTCCGGGGGCGTGGTCCCCTCCGCGGGCCGGTGGCCCGACAGCGTCACCTGCTCCTCGAGCCGGTGCAGCAGGAAGACGAGCTGCCCCTCGGCGCCGAGCACGGGGAAGTGGACGGCACGCCACGACCGCGGGCCCGACGGCCTCGCGCCGCGCCGGAAGTCGTAGCTGCGCGGCATCGCGTCGGGCGCCCGGGTGGCGAGGACGCGGCCGAGGGACGCGCGCAGGTCGTCGGCGCAGGCAGCGAACGGGTCCTCCTCGTCCGCCTGGAACACCTCGGGGAGGCCCGCGCCGAGGAGCGCTTCGCGGGTCAACCCGGTCGTGGCGACGTAGGTGTCGCTCACCGCGGCGACGGTGAAGCGGGGCGCGTCGGGCAGGACGGCGACGTAGCGGCCGGGGAGCGCGGCGAACAGCTGCTCGAAGGCCGAGGCGGGCAGCTGGGGAAGGGACGATTCCATGGGCGCTCCGGGCCGCTCGTCGGATGCGGGAGGATATCGCCGCAACCGCGAGCGTGGCGTTTCGCTCGGCCGATGTGCGACGCTGCACGCCGCGTCAGGGCATCCCGGCGAGGTCGGGGAGGTGCCGTCGGGCGGCGCCGGGCAGCTCATCCGTTCCACCCGGGCTGGCACGCCGCGTGCACTGGCGAGTGGCAGGAGGGAGCGATGGGCCGTGCGTGGGCCGTGATGCTGCTCTGGGCCGTGCTCGGCGCGCCGCCCGCGTCCGCCGGGAACGGAGGCGGTGGTGGCGGGCGCCCCGCCCCGGCGGCGGCGAGCCAGGCGAAGAAGGACCGCAAGCTCGGCGTGCCCGTGCGCAAGCCGAAGCCGCCGAAGCCCGCGGTGGCGACGCCGAAGGCCCCCGCGGCGGCGCCTGCCCCGCGCCCCAGCGCCCCGGCCCACCCGACGCCGGTGGGCCAGCCGCGGACGCGGCCGCCGCGCCCGCCCGATGCGCCGAGCCGCCCGGTGGAGCCGCCCGCCTCGGCGGGCCCCGGACGGCCCGAGCGGCCCCGCGTCGCGCCGCCGGAGGTGCGAGCCGCCACGCCGGACGCCGTCCGGACGACGGCGCGCGTCACACGTCCGCGGGTGCCGGTGCCGCAGGAGCGCCTGGCGGGCCCGCCCGCGCGACCGCTGAACCACAGCACCGACCACCGCTTCGCGCGGCCCGATCCCTACGTGATCATCGCGCACCCGCCGCACCGGCCGCCCGTGTGGCGGTACCGCCCGTACTGGACGCACTGGTGGGTCCACCCCTACTGGCGCTGGACGCACGCCACCGTCGTGGTGGTCCCGCTCGGCTTCGCGACCGACCCCTGGGGCGACCTGTGGGTGCCGCCGCTGCGGCCGGGCTGGGTGTGGGTGCCGGGCCACTGGAACGGGCTGTGGTGGGTGCCCGGGCACTGGGCCCCGGCCGGGCCCGTGCCCGCCGTCTGGGGCGGGTCGTGGGCCTACGTGCCCGGGTGGTGGATGGGCACCGTCTACGTCGAGGGGTACTGGCGGCGCGCCACCCGGCCCGGCTGGACCTGGGTGGACGGCTACTACCTCGACGACGGCAGCTACGTGCGCGGCTGGTGGGTGCCCGACGCCGGCCCGCCCCGGCGGGACTACGTCTGGGAGGCCGGCTTCTTCGACGGCGAGCACTGGGTCGAGGGCTTCTGGCGGCCGGCGGTGCGCACGGGCTACCGCTGGGTCTCGGCGTGGCTCGACGACGCGGGCGTGTACCACGCCGGGTACTGGGAGCCCGAGGTCGATCGGCCTGGCATGGTCTGGGTCCCCGGCTGGTTCGACGGGGACGGCTGGATCGAGGGGTACTGGGTCCCCCAGGCCGAGTACGACGCCGCCGACCCCGAGGACTGGCAGCCGGACCCCGGCTGGGACGCGAAGGGCGACGCACAGCCGCCCGAGGACGAGCCGCCCGTGGCGATCCCCGTCGACGGGAAGGGAGGGACCCCGTGAGACACCTGATGCTGTTCCTGGTGGCTGCCGGCTGCGCCGCGGCCCCGACGCCGAGCGAAGCGCCGACCGAGGCGCCGACCGAGGCGACGCCGGCGCCGGCACCTGCCGACCCCGACGCGAGCGAGCTCGCGGCCATGGCGCGAACGTGCCCGGCGGCGGTGGGCGATCTGGCACTGTCGGTGGAGGACACCGACGCCGGCGTCGCGATGACGTTCACCACCGCCGGCGACGCCGCGGACCTGCAGGCGCGGGTGCAGCACCTCGCCGACATGTACGCGCGGGGCGGCATGCGGGGCCCGCGCTGGCAGCGGATGGGCGGTGGGATGGGGCGCGGCGCGGGGATGGGCCCCGGCGGGGGCGGGCTCGGGCCGATGCCGCAGGCCGCGGCGACCGTGGAGCCGCTCGACAACGGGGCGCGCCTGGTGCTGGTCCCGGCGGATCCGGCGGACCTCGCCGCGCTGCGGGATCGGGCGCACCGGCACGGCGACCGGCTGTCCACGGGCGAGTGCCCGCTGACCGCGCCCGCCGACTGAGGCGCCGTCAGTCGAGCGCGCCCGTCTCGTCGTAGGCGATCGCGGCGAGGAGCTCCGCCTCGCGGCGCTCGTGCTGGCGGACCGTCGCGCACAGCGCCCGCAGCTGGGCGACCTGGTCGGGGTGCTCCGACAGCGCGTCGAGGACCCCGGCCATCGCGTGGTGCTGCTCCACCAGCAGATCGAGCGTGTCGCCCTGCTGCGGCGCCCGGGTGCGCGCCTCGCCGATGAGGCCGCCGGGGGCCTCCTCCTGGGCGAAGTGCGCCGCCAGCATCGGCCGCAGCCGCCCCACGAGGTCGCGGACCTCGGCGGCGGTCTCCGCGCGCTCCGCCTGGCCGATCAGCGCCAGGATGTCGCGGTGCGCCGCGTTGCCCACGTCCACCCAGCTCTCCCCCTCCACAGACGGCATCGGCACGGCAGGCGAAGGTCGTGCCACCCGGGTTACGCCGTCGGGTGCCGTTCGAGCCCATCGGCGTCGCCATCTTCGCGCTCACCTACGCGCTCGTGTCGGCGCGCCGCATCTGGTGGCTCGGGCTCGACCGCGCGGCCGCCGCGCTGCTCGGCGCCGTGCTGTGCGTCACGCTCCGGGTGCTGCCGCCGCGCGACGCGATCGCCGCCGTCGACGCCGACACGCTGCTCCTGCTGTTCGGTGTGATGGGCATGGGCGCGTTCCTCGTGCTCGACCGCTTCTTCGACGTCGCCGAGGCGCGGCTCGCCGCGCTGGCCGGCCGCCCCGCCCTGCTGCTCGGCGCCGTCGTCTGGGGCAGCGGCGCGCTGGCCGCGCTCGTCACCAACGACGCCGTCTGCGTGCTGGGCGCGCCGCTGGTCGTCCGGCTGATCCGCCGCTGCGAGCTCCCGCCCGTGCCGTTCCTGCTCGCCCTCGCGACGGGCGCGAACACGGGCAGCGTCGCCACGCTGGTCGGCAACCCGCAGAACATGCTGTGCGGCCAGCTCGGCGGCCTGGCCTACGGCCCGTACCTGCTGCGCATGGCGCCGGTCGCCGTCGCGGGCCTGGCCGTCACGCAGGGTGTCCTGTGGCTCGCCTACCGCGCGCGGCTCGTCGCGCGGCCCGCTCCGGCCGAGGCGCCGGTGCCGCTGGCCCGCAGCCACCTCGTCACCCTCGGCGTCATCGCCGCCACGGCGGCCGCGTACACGCTCGGCGCCCCGCTGTCGTGGACGGCGGTGGCCGGCGTGGTCGCGCTCCTGCTGCTGCACCGCCGCGACGCCCAGGAGGTCTGGCGCCACGTCGACTGGTCCCTGCTGCTGTTCTTCGCCGGGCTGTTCGTCGTCGTGGCGGGGCTCGTCCACACCGGCGCCGTCGACGCCGCGTTCGCTCGCTTCCCCCTCGCGCCGCTGGAGCGCTCGCCGCTGCGCCTGGCCGGCGTGTTCCTGGTGGGCAGCAACGTCGTGTCGAACGTCCCGTTCATCCTGGTGGTGCGCGAGCAGATGCACGGGCTCGCCGACCCGCGCGCGGCCTGGACGCTGCTCGCGATGGCGTCGACGTTCGCGGGCAACCTCACGCTGCTCGGCTCCGCCGCCAACGTGATCGTCGCCGAGGCCGGGCGCGAAGTGGGCAGCTTCGGCTTCTGGGAGCACCTGCGGGTGGGCGCCCCCATCGCGCTGGTCACGACGCTGCTCGGCACGCTCTGGCTCGCCGCCGTCCCCTGACCCGACATACGGTCCGGGTGCGGCACGGAAGCTGCATTGCACGCGGGCGATGGGAGGGCAGCATGGCGACGGAGATCCGGTGGCTCGACGAGGTGGGGATCGGCGACATCCCGACCGTCGGCGGCAAGAACGCCTCGCTCGGCGAGATGATCCGCACGCTCGCGTCCGAGGGCATCCGCGTGCCCGACGGCTTCGCCATCACCGCCGACGGCTACCGGCGCTTCGTCCGCGAGGCCGGGCTCGAGCCGCAGATCCGCGACGAGCTCGGCAAGCTGCAGCGCGGCGAGGCCTCCCTGTCGGAGGTCGGTCGCACCCTGCGCACCGCCATCGCGCGCGCGCCGTGGCCGCCCGACCTCGCCGACGCCGTCCAGCAGGCCTACGCCCGCCTGTGCGAGCGAGACGGCGAGGACGTCCCCGTCGCCGTCCGCAGCTCCGCCACCGCCGAGGACCTGCCCGACGCCTCGTTCGCCGGCCAGCAGGAGACCTACCTGCACGTCCGCGGCGCCGACGCCGTCCTCGACCACGCCCGCCGCTGCTTCGCCTCCCTGTTCACCGACCGGGCCATCACCTACCGGCACCACAAGGGCTTCGACCACCAGGAGGTCGCCCTGTCGGTCGGCATCCAGCGCATGGTCCGCTCGGACTGCGGCAGCGCCGGCACCATGTTCACGCTCGACACCGAGACCGGCTTCCGCGGGGTCGTGGTGATCGACAGCAGCTACGGCCTCGGCGAGAGCGTGGTCGGCGGCCTGGTGAACCCCGACGAGTTCCGCGTGTTCAAGGCGCTGCTCGACGACCCCGCCGTGGCACCGATCCTCGACAAGCGCCTGGGCAACAAGGAGACGAAGCTCGTCGTCCGCGACGACGGCCACACCGAGCGCGTCCGCACCCCGGCCGCCGACCGCGCGGCCTTCTCGCTGACCGACGCCCACATCCTGCAGCTCGCGCGCTGGGCCGTCCGCATCGAGGCCCACTACGAGCGGCCGATGGACATCGAGTGGGCGCTCGACGGCGAGACGGGCGAGCTGCACGTCACGCAGGCCCGCCCCGAGACGGTGGAGGCGCGGCGGCGCTCGGCCCGCCTGAAGACCTGGTCGCTGGTCGAGCACGGCGATCCGCTGGTGGAGGGGGTCGCCGTGGGGCACGGCATCGCCAGCGGCACGGCCCGGGTGCTGCACGACCCGCGCCACGCCGACGCCTTCCAGGACGGCGAGGTGCTGGTCACGCCGATGACCGATCCCGACTGGGTGCCGCTCATGGAGCGGGCGTCGGCCATCGTCACCGACCACGGCGGGCGCACGAGCCACGCCGCCATCATCAGCCGCGAGCTCGGCCTGCCGGCCATCGTCGGCTGCGGCGACGCGACAGCGCGCGTGCAGGCGGGCGCCGAGGTCACCGTCAGCTGCGCCGAGGGCGACCGCGGCCACGTCTACGCCGGCAAGCTCGCGTTCACGACCGAGGACGTCGACGTGAGCGACCTGCCCGAGACGAAGACGCGCATCATGATGATCACCGGCAGCCCGCAGACCACGTTCCGCTGGTGGCGCGTGCCCTGCGAGGGGGTGGGGCTCGCGCGGCTCGAGTTCATCATCAACAACGTCATCCGGGTCCACCCGATGGCGCTGGTGAAGGGCGCCGAGGTCGCCGACCCCGAGGCCCGGCGGCAGATCGCCGAGGCGACCCGCGGCTACCCCGACGGCGAGACCTTCTTCGTGGAGACGCTGTCGCGGGCGATGGCCGGCATCGCGGCCGCCCAGCACCCGCACCCCGTCATCGTGCGGATGAGCGACTTCAAGACCAACGAGTACGCGCAGCTCATCGGCGGCGCGGCGTTCGAGCCGACCGAGCACAACCCGATGATCGGCTTCCGCGGCGCGAGCCGGTACTACAGCGACCGCTACCGCGCGGGCTTCGCCCTCGAGTGCCGCGCGCTGAAGCGGGCCCGCGAGGAGATCGGGCTGCGCAACATCATCCCGATGATCCCGTTCTGCCGCACGCCCGAGGAGGCCGACAAGGTGCTCGCCGTGATGGCGGAGCACGGGCTGGTGCGCGGGCAGGACGGCCTCCAGGTCTACGTGATGGTCGAGGTGCCGAGCAACGTGATCCTGGCCGAGCAGTTCGCCGCTCGCTTCGACGGGTTCTCGATCGGCACCAATGACCTGACACAGCTGACACTCGGGATCGACCGCGACTCCGGCGAGCTGGCCCACCTCTTCGACGCCCGGAACGAGGCTGTCACCCGGCTGGTGCGCCAGGTGATCGAGGTGGCACACCAGTCGGGGATCAAGGTCGGCCTGTGCGGGCAGGCGCCCTCGGATCACCCCGAGTTCGCGCGGTTCCTCGTGGCGTGCGGCATCGACAGCATCTCGGTGAACCCCGACTCCCTGGTCGCCGTGCGGCACCAGGTGGCCGCGGCCGAGGCCGAGCAGGGGTAGCTGGCACGGGAGGTGCATCTGGGGAGGGCGGAGGCAACCATGAAGGTCCACGCCCAGTTCGACCCGCACACCTTCACGCTGACCTACGTGGTGTACGACCCGGACACGCGCGACGCCATCGTCATCGACCCCGTGCTCGACTACCACCCGCTCCGGGTGAAGGTGTCGACCGGCTCGGTCGACCAGGTGGTCGCGTTCGTGAAGCAGCACGAGCTGAACGTCCACTACGTCCTCGAGACCCACGCCCACGCGGACCACCTCACGGGCGCCCAGCCGCTCAAGGACGCGCTGGGCGCCCGGACCGGGATCGGAGAGCACATCCAGCAGGTGCAGGAGGTCTTCGCCGGCCTGTTCGACTGGGGCGCCGACTTCCGGCGCGACGGCAGCCAGTGGGACCTGCTCGCGAAGGACGGCCAGGCGTTCCGGGCGGGCTCGCTCGAGATCACGCCGCTGCACACGCCCGGCCACACGCCGGCCTGCGTGACCTACCGGATCGACGACGCCCTGTTCACCGGCGACACGCTGTTCATGCCCGACTTCGGCACGGGGCGCTGCGACTTCCCCGGTGGCAGCGCGGACCAGCTCTACGACAGCATCAAGCGCCTGTACGCGCTGCCCGACGCGACGCGCGTGTTCGTGGGCCACGACTACCAGCCGAACGGCCGCCCGCTGGCCTACGAGACGACGATCGGGGCGTCGAAGGCGCACAACAAGCAGCTGCGCGGCGACACCGACCGCGCCACGTTCGTGGAGTGGCGCACCCAGCGCGATCAGACGCTCGAGCCGCCGACCCTCATCTTCCAGAGCCTGCAGGTCAACGCCACGGGCGGCCACCTGCCGGAGCCGCACCCGAACGGGATGCGTTACCTGAAGCTGCCGATGGGCGTCTTCTAGCCTCGGCCGGAGCGTCGATGCCCTGGGAGACGGCCTACCGTGGGCGGCACACCACCGTGGACGCCGCGCTGTCCGACCTCGGGCCGGGCGCCCGGGTCTACATCTCCGGCAACGCCGCCACCCCCCGCCACCTGGCGGCCGGGCTGGCGCGCCGCGCCGACGCCGCCACCCCCATGACCCTCGGCCACGTGCTGCTGCTCGGCGACGACCCGGTCGCGACCCGCGAGCACCCGGGGGTGCGGCACCAGGCCTGGTTCGTGGGGCCGGCCGACCGGGCGCAGGTGGCGAGCGGCGCGGCCGACTACGTGCCGTCCAACCTGTCGGAGATCCCGCGGATGATCCGCGGGATGGCGCCGCCGCTCGACGCCGCGCTGCTCATGGCGAGCCCGCCCGACAAGCACGGCTTCCTGTCGCTCGGCACCGAGGTGATGGCGTCGCTCGCGGCCGTCGACAACGCCCGCAAGGTGGTGGTGCAGGTCAACCCGCAGATGCCGCGGGTGCTCGGCAACACCTTCCTGCACGTGAGCGAGGTCGACGCGATCGTGGAGCACGACGAGCCGCTGGCCGAGCTCGCCCCGGCGCCGCCGTCGGAGGTGGAGCGGGCCATCGCGGCCCACATCGTGCCGCTGGTGCCGGCGGGGGCCACGCTGCAGCTCGGCATCGGGGGCGTGCCCGACGCCGTCATCGGCCTGCTGTCCGACAAGACGGGGATGGACCTCGGCATCCACAGCGAGATGATCTCCGACGGCGTGATGGCCGCCGTCGAGGCGGGCGTGGTGACGGGCCACCGCAAGACGCGGCACCGGCGCAAGGTCGTCACCACCTTCATCCTGGGCACGCGCAAGCTCTACGACTGGGTCCACAACAATCCGGTCGTGGAGGCGCACCCCTGCGACCACACGAACGACCTGGTCGTCGCGAGCAGCAACGACCGGCTGGTCGCCATCAACTCGGCCGTGAGCGTCGACCTGACGGGCCAGGTCAACAGCGACTCCATCGGGGCGCGGATCTACTCGGGGGTCGGCGGCCAGGTCGACTTCATCCGCGCGGCGGCCCGGTCGGTGGGCGGGGTGCCGATCATCGCGCTGCCGTCGACGGCGTGCGGGGGCAAGGTGTCGCGGATCGTGCCGCGCCTGGCGGAGGGCGCCGGCGTGGTGACCACGCGGGCCGACGTGCACTGGGTCGTCACCGAGTACGGCGCGGTGAACCTGTTCGGGGAGCCGCTGCGGCGCCGGGCCGAGCTGCTCGCGTCGATCGCGCACCCGGACTTCCGGGACGGGCTGCTCGCGTAGGCGAACGCGTGGGGAGGCGTCAGGGCACCCACTCCACCCGGCCCACGGGCATCCCCACGTCGACGGCCCACACGACCTCGCCGGCAGGCGTGACCTCCTGGATCTCGCCGAGGTTGCCCCAGGCGACGAGCGTGTTGCCGCCGGGCAGCCGCCTGGCGTCGCCCAGGAAGCGGGTGTGCTCGCGCCGCTCCACCGACCAGGCCTGCTGCACCGTGCGCGCCTCGCGGTCGACGACGAGCTCGACCACGCGGGAGCCGTCGACGAAGGCGTGCTCCTCGCCGTTGTCGAAGACGAGCAGCCGGTCGCCCCAGGCGTCGGTGAAGTGGCTGTGGACGAAGCGAGCGCCGGGATCGAACGCGAAGTCGCCGTCGCGGCCGCCGAGCTGCCAGTCGAAGCGGCCGTCGTCGTCGAAGCGCAGGATGGCGTCGAGGTAGCGGGCCATGACGAGCCAGCCGCCGCCCTGCGGGTCGCGCACGAGCGAGTTGCTGTGGAGCAGCTCGTGGTAGCCCGGGATGCGGCGCCCGAGCGTGTTGTGGTCGCAGATCCACCAGGGCGGGACGGGGTAGTCGTCGAGCGTGTCGACGAGCACGCTCCCCTGCCCCCCCTCGGCGCCGATCACCACCTGGTCGCCCACCACGGGCGCCTCACCGATGGGGTCGAGCACGGCGTCGGTGAAGCGGTGGGCGAGCCAGGCCAGCCGGCCGTCGTCGAGCTCGGCCACGTCGTGGTGGGAGGTGGGGGCCTTGGTGACCGCGACGGTGCCGCGATCGGGGGTCCAGCGCAGGATGCGCCCCTCGTCGGTGGCGCCCTCGGGCACGCCCTCCATGATGAGGGTGGCGCCGTCGCGGGCGCGGTGGGCGCGGCCGTAGCGCAGGTCCTCGGGCGGCGCGACCGCCCAGGCGACGGTGCCGTCGCCGCGGATCTCGAGGGCCCAGCCCTCCTCGTCGCGCCCGTCGCCGTCTTCGTCGAGGCGGAAGGCGACGGTGAGGACGCCCGCGGAGGCGACCTCGGAGCGCGCCGGATCCGAGGTGACGAGCACGACGTCGGGGCCGGCGCCGAGCGCGGGCTCGGGCGGCGGCGACGGGACGCAGGCGGCGAGGGCGAGGGCGAGCACGCTCCCCGGTATCACCAGGGCACCGGCGTGGTGGCGCGGACGCGGTCGCCGGCGTGGGCGGCGCGGGTGTGCGGCGGGCGGGCGGCGTCGGGGAGCTCGGTGTAGCTCTCGTCGAAGGCGACGAGGCCTTCGGCCAGGCCGGTGATCTCGAAGAGCTCGCCCTCGGGGCGCGCGTTGTAGAGCACGAGCTCGTTGCCGAGCGGCTGCAGCGGCTGGCCGTCGAGCGACAGGCCCAGGCCGGCGACGCCGTGGAGCCCGAGGATCGGCGCGCCGCGGGCGCTGCGGACCCGGATCCGCGCGCCCGTCTCGGTGAGGTCGAGCACCTCGACCTCGGGCGGCGCGACGGGCTTGCGGGCCGTCGCCTCGGCGGGCACCTCGATGCGGACGGTCCGGTCGAGCCCGCCAGTCGCGGCGGCGCGCCAGCCGTCGGGCCCCTCGATCACGTGCACGGCGGACTGGCCGGGGTGCTCGGCCGTGGTGCGGGGCGCCAACAGCGCCACGAGCCAGGCGACGGCGGCGACGACGGCCGCGCCCTGCGCGAGGAGCCGGCCCTCGGGGGCGTCGGAGAGGGCGAAGCCGAGCCAGGCGCAGCCGACCGCGCCGGCGACGGCGGCTGCGGCGACGCCCGTGCCGCCCAGCGCCGTGTAGAACAGGCCCATCAGCGGCGCCCACAGCAGGATCGCCACGGCCCCCGCGACGAGCAGCCACCCGCGCGACCGCGGCGCGACGAGCAGCGCCGGCACGAGCAGCAGGTAGGCGGCGCCGGGGAGCGTGGCCGCCACCAACACCGTGACGGCGCCCGCGAGCACGGCGGCGCCGAACCGGGCGGCGCGTCGGTGGGCGCACGCGGCAGGGCGAAGCCGATGGCGGCGCCCGAGGCCACCAGCGCGCCTCGGCGGCGAGGTGCCAGGCGCGCCTGCGCGAGCCCCGACGCCGTGGTCCAGCCGACGGCCAGGCCCGCGGCGAGCCCGAGCACCGGCAGGAGCAGCGCGAGGCCGGCGCCGAGCAGCGCCTGGCGCCAGGGCGGGCGCTCGCGCGCCGATCAGCGTGCCGAGCAGGGCGAGCACCGCCAGCGGCAGCACCGCGAACCGCGGCGAGGTCCAGAAGTGCCGAGCCCGAGCACGTCGAACCACGCCACGTCGCCGCCCGGCGGCGGCAGCGGCTCGCGCGCCAGCGACGTGACGAGCAGGCGCCCGTCTCGACCTGCTGGGCCATCGAGCCCGGCCGAGACGTGATACGAGCGTCGCCGCGGTGGTAGTCCAGCGGCTCGCCGATGAAGCCGGGTTCCAGGCGCGCGCCGCGGCGGTCGAGCACCGTCAGGTCGGTGTCGTTCGGCAGCGCGTGGTAGACGGTGTCGAAGAGCGAGGTGGAGATGGGCCGCGGCGCGTGTCGGCGAGCGCGCACCACCGGGGCCGGAGCTCCCGCGCGTCTCGAAGAGGAACACGGGCCCGCCGGCGCCGCTGGCGCCTCGAGGTTCACGAGGCCGTCGATCGGGCCGAGCACGCGGTCGCGCACCAGGGCGCGGGCGCCGAGCAGGCCGAGCTCCTCGCCGTCGGTGACGATCGGCGCGACCGGCTGCTCCGGCGGATCCTGGCCCAGCCGGCGCGCCGCCTCGAGCACCGCCGCCACGCCTGCGCCGTCGTCGGCCGCACCGGGGCCGGCCCCGACGGAGTCGTAGTGCGCGGCGATCCCGGCCACGGCGGGGTCGCCTGGCGCGCCACGCCAGCGGCCGACGACGTTCACGAGCCGCGCGCAGCCGCGCGCGCAGGAGATCGTCGGCAGCTCGCTGAAGCCTGGAGCACCGTCCTCCCGCAGGGCGGCGACGAGGGCCGCGCGGAGCGCGCTCGTGGGCGGCGCTCCCCACCGGGCGCGGGGCGTCCCCGAGCACGGCGCGAAGGCCCGCGCGACGGCCGCGGTGGCCTCGGGGCTCGGCGACGGCAGGTGCAGGCGCACGGCCGTCGCCACCGCCGCCGCCGCGGCAGCTCCGATCGCCAGGCGCCGCGCCGCGGGCCCCATCAGCGCGCGATCGGCTGGCGGATCCGGTGGGGCTGATCGGCGTCGTGGCCAGGCGCTTCTTGCGGTCGCGCTCGTAGTCGGCGTAGTTCCCTTCGAACCACACGACCTGGCTGTCGCCCTCGAACGCGAGGATGTGCGTGGCCACGCGGTCGAGGAACCAGCGATCGTGGGAGATGACCACGGCGCAGCCGCCGAAGTGCTCGACGCCTCCTCCAGCGCCGGGCGTGCCCACGTCGAGGTCGTTGCTCGGCTCGTCGAGGAGCAACGAGTTGCCGCCCGTCTGGAGCAGCTTCGCGAGGTGCACCCGGTTGCATCGCCGCCCGACAGGGTGCCGACCTTCTGCTGCCGCTGGCCTGCGGAAGCCGAACGCCGTGCAGTAGGCGCGGCTGTTCATCTCCTTCTTGCCGACCTTCAGGACCTCTTTGCCGCCCGAGATGTTCTCGTAGACGGTCTTGTCGTCGGTCAGGTCGCTGCAGCTCTGGTCGACGTACGACAGCGCGACCGTGTCGCCCACCTGGTCGCCCTCGTCCGGCTGCTCTGGCCGACGATCATCCGGAACAGCGTGGTCTTGCCCGCGCCGTTGGGCCCGATAATTGACGATGCCGCCGCGCGGCAGATCGAAGGTCAGCCCCTCGAACAGCGGCGGTCGCCGAACGCCTTCGACACGCCGTCAGCCCGGACGACGATGTCGCCGCGGCCCCGGGGGATCTCTCGATCTCGGTGGTGGTCGTGTTCCCGCTGCTGGCCTCGTCGATCTGCTCGAGCAGCTCGTCGTAGCGCGACAGGCGGGCCTTGTTGCGCGCGGAGCGCTTGCCCTGGCCGAGCCCGATCCCTCGACTCGCGGGCCAGCGCGCGGGAGCGGTCGAGGCTCTTCTTCTCGTCGGCCAGCTTCTTCTGCTTCTGCTCGAGCCAGCTCGAGTAGTTGCCCTCCCACGGCACGCCCTTGCCGGCGTCCATCTCGAGGATCCACGCCGTGACGTTGTCGAGGAAGTAGCGGTCGTGGGTGATGACCACGACGGTGCCGGCATACTCGCGCAGGGTGCGCTCGAGCCAGGCCACCGACTCGGCGTCGAGGTGGTTGGTGGGCTCGTCGAGCAGCAGCAGGTCGGGCTTCGACAGCAGCAGCCGGCACAGCGCGACGCGGCGCCTGCGCTCGCCGCCCGACAGGTGGGTGACGGGCTGGTCGCCGTCGAGCACGCGCAGGGCGTCCATCGCGATGTCGACGGTGCGGTCGATCTCCCAGGCGTTCGCCGCGTCGATCTTGTCCTGCAGCGCCGCCTGCTCCTCGACGAGCTTGTCCATCTCGTCGTCGGTGAGCTCCTCGGCGAACCGGGCGTTCACCGCCTCGTAGCGCTCGAGCAGGCCGCGGACCTCGCCCAGGCCCTCCTCGATGTTCTGCCGGACCGTCTTGTCCTCGTCGAGCTGCGGCTCCTGGTGCAGGTAGCCGACCCGGGCCGTGGGATCGATCCAGGTGTGGCCGTCGTAGTTGTCGTCGAGGCCGCCCATGATCTTCAGCAGGGTGGACTTCCCGGCCCCGTTCGGCCCGATCACGCCGATCTTGGCGCCCGGGTAGAACGACAGGGAGATGCCCCGCAGGATCTCGGTGCCGTCGCCGAGGACCTTGCGGAGCTGTCGCATCTGGTAGATGAACTGCTGAGCCACGTGCTGCCCCTCCGGACGGGAGGGTAGCCCGCGCCCTGGCGCGCGTCACCTGCCGCCGGCGACCTCGCCCACGAACGCGACGAGGTGCTCCCGCAGCCGCTCGAGCGACGGCTGGTGGGCATACATCATGTGCCCGGCCGGGTAGGTCTGGTGCACCACGCCCGCCCGACGCTCCTCGGGGAGCCCGAGGGCGAGGTGGTTCAGCGTGTACTCGGTCGCGGCGGGCGGCGTGGCGAGATCGTAGGTGCCGCTCGCGACGAACAGCCGCAGGTGCGGGCTCGCCAGGAGGGCGTCGCGGAGCTGGTTCGTCACGTCGAGGTACTGGTTGTCGCGCTCCCCAGGTCCACGCCCGGTGCACGTCGCCGCTCAGGATCGTGAACGTCCTCCTCGTCGTACTGCAGGCGGCCGCGCAGCTCGCGGTGCAGCGCCGCCGTGTAGGCGCCGAGCGGGGCGTTGAAGCTGGGATCGAGTCCATCCGCTCGGCGGCGCCGTCGGCGGCGTGGCCGAGGAAGCGCGCGCCGATCACGAGGCGGCCGACCACCTGGCGCCGATCGCGCAGCAGCTCCCGGCAGAACCGCAGCAGATCGACCCGGTTGTCGCAGCGGGCCACGAAGGCCTCGGGCAGCCCCGTGTAGCGCGCCAGGTCGCGCGAGATCCGCGCGCGATCGGCGGGCGGCGGCGAACGCCGCCGCGGTGCAGGGCGGGCAGGCGCACGTCGACCGCCCAGCGCTCCGGCATGGACAAACGCCTCGGGGTCGGTCGCGTCGATGACGCGCCGTGGTACAGCGCCGTCGCGGCGTAGGCCGGGACGTACAGCGCGCCAGGGCAGGTCGTTGCCGTCGGTGAACAGCAGCGTCTGGAACTTGAGCGCCAGGCTGATGAGCACGAGGCCGTCGACGAACAGGCCGTGGCGGTCCTGCAGGTGGTGGACGACGGTGGCCGCGCGGGTGGTGCCGTAGGACTCGCCGATGAGGAGCTTGGGGCTGGCCCAGCGGTCGTGGCGCGTGGTGAAGCGGCGGACGAACTCGGCGATCGACTCGGTGTCGCCCTTCACGCCGTGGAAGTCCTCGCCCTTGCCCTTCAGCGGCTTCGAGAAGCCCGTCCCGACGGGATCGACGAACACGAGGTCGGTGACGTCGAGGATGGACTGCGGGTTGTCGGTGGCGTCGCCCGGCGGGGGCAGGCTGCCCACGTCGGCGGCGACGCGGCGCGGCCCGAGGCAGCCCATGTGCAGCCACACCGCCGACGAGCCGGGCCCGCCGTTGAAGCAGAACGCGAGCGGGCGCCTCGCGGGGTCGACGTCGCCGTCGGTGCGCAGGTAGGCGACGTAGAACATGCGCCCGCGCGGCTTGTCGGGGTCGTCGAGGCCGACCTCGAGGTGGCCCGCGACGGCGCGGTACGACACCGTCTGGCCGGCGATCGTGACCTGGTGCTCGGTGGTGGCGGTGCGATCGCCCTTCGCCTCGTCGGGCGGCGCGGCGGGCGCGCCGAACAGCTTGCGCAGCTCGTCCGCCCCCGAGACCACCACCACGCCGCCGTTGCCGTCCTTGCCGCCGCCGCTCATCGCCGCTCCTGCGCTCAGGGCGCCGCGGGAGCGCCGCCCTTCCGGGGATCCGACGCCCCTTCGACCCGATGATCGGGGGCCACGGTCAGCACCTGTACCGCGGTGAACCCCTCCCGCACCACCACCTCGTGGCCGCGGGCGCGCAGCGCGCGGAGCACGTCGTCGGGGACGCCGGGCTCGACCCACAGCTGGTTCGGCAGCCACTGGTGGTGGATGCGCGGCGCGGCGTCGGCCTCCTCGGCGTCCATCCCGAAGACGAGCACGTTGAGCAGCACCTGCAGCGTGCCGGTGATGATGGTGGAGCCGCCGGACGCGCCCACGACGAGCACCACCCGGCCGTCGGCGTCGGTGACCACGGTGGGCGACATCGACGACAGCGGGCGCTTGCCCGGCGCGATGGCGTTGGCCTCGGCGCCGACCAGGCCGAAGCCGTTGGGCACGCCGGGGGCGGCCGAGAAGTCGTCCATCTCGTCGTTCAGGATCACGCCGAGGCCGTCCACGACCTGCCCCGATCCGAACGCCATGTTGATGGTGGTGGTGAGCGCGACGCCGCCGCCGGACCGATCGACCGCGGAGATGTGCTGCGTGCCGGCGTCCTTCGGCGGGGCGAGCAGCTCGCCGTAGTGCTCGGGCGGGAAGGTGCGGCCGGGCCAGATGGCGCGCTGGATCTCGGCGGCGCGCTCCTCCGACAGCAGGCGGTCGACCGGGACCTCGACGAAGTCGGGGTCGCCGAGCAGGTTGGCGCGATCGGCGAACACGTGCTTCAGCACCTCGGCGAGCAGGTGCAGGTAGTCCGAGGAGTCGTGGCCGAGCGAGACGAGGTCGTAGCCCTCGAGGACGTGCAGCGCCTCCAGCACGGCCACGCCGCCCGAGCTCGGCGGCGGCATCGTGGTGATGGTGTAGCCGTGGAAGTGGCCGACCAGGGGCTCGCGCACCTTGGGGTGCAGCTGCTCGAGGTCCGCCACGGAGACGGCGCCGCCGGTCGCCGCCGAGACGCGCCGCGCGCCGTCGCCGGTCGACAGCACGTCGCCGCCGGTGCGCACCCAGCCGCGCAGCGCCTTCGCCAGCTCGGGCCGCTTGACCACGGTGCCCCGGGTGGCGAGCGCGCCGCCCACCGAGAACATGGAGCGGATCGCCGGGAAGTCGGTGCGCTCCAGGGCCTCCGCCAGGTGCAGCCCGACGGGGAAGCCGCGGGAGGCGAGCTGGATGGCGGGCGCCGCCACCGCCGAGAGCGGCAGCTTGCCGTGGGTGCGGACGAGCGCCGCGAGCCCCCGCGCCTCGCCGGGCACGGCCACCGCGCGCGCGCCCTTCAGGCTGGCGTCGCGGTCGACCCCGCCGTCGGCCGTGCGGTACATGTCGGCCGTGGCCGAAGCGGGCGCCACCTCGCGGAAGTCGAGGGCGAACGCCGTCGTGCCGAGGCGCCCCACGGCGAAGCCGCCCCCGCCGAGGCCGGAGCTGGAGGGCTGCACGACCCCGGCGGCCAGCGCCTCCGCGCCGGCCTCCGACGCGAGCTGCTGGTCGGCTGCGACCATCGCCGGCCCCACGAGCGGCGGCGGTGCCACGGCCAGGCTCGCCAGCGCGACCAGCCCCACGGCGCCTGCCAGCGCGGCCCGCACCGGCGTCCTGTCTCCCGATCCCATCGATCCTCCCGCGGTCCCCTTCGCATGCCGCGGCCGATCGGGCGAACCCGCGCTCCCGCAACCGGCTTGTCACCCTGCCCCTCGCCGAGCGCCTCCACGACGGTCGGACGAATGCTAGATTGTCGAACGGAGGACGGGTGGATCACTCCTGGGGATACGGCAGCGATCAGCGGCTCCGCGAGGAGAACCAGGATTGCTACGGGGTGTTCGACTTCCCCGACTACACCCTCGCCATCGTCTGCGACGGGATGGGCGGGCACGTGGGCGGCGCCCACGCGAGCACGCTCGCGGTGCGCACGATCCACGACGTCATGCGCGAGCTGCAGAACAAGCCCGTCCACATCGCGCTCGAAGAGGCGATCCACCGCACCAACCTCGTCATCCACGAGGCTGCGCGCAAGAACCACCGCCTGATGGGCATGGGCACCACCGTGGTGGCCGCCGCCATCACGCGCGACACGCTCTACCTCGCCCACGTCGGTGACTCGCGCGCCTACCTGGTGCGCCGCTCGCAGGTCACGCAGCTGACCCGCGATCACACCATGGTGAACCTGTTCGTCGACGCCGAGCTGCTGTCGCCGGAGGACGCCGCCACCCACCCCGAGGCGCACGTCCTGTCGCGCTCCCTCGGCGTCGAGCGCCAGGTCGACGTGGAGCTGTCGGACCCGATCCCGCTCGAGCCCGGCGACGTGGTCTTCCTGTGCTCCGACGGCGTCCACGGCATCGTCACCGACTGGGAGATCGCCAACGTCGACTGGTCCGCGCCCCACGAGGCGGTGCGGGAGGTGCTCCGCATCGTCTCGGCGCGGGAGGGCGACGACAACGCCACCGCGGTCAGCCTGATGATGGGCACGTCGTACGAAGACGTGCCCGCCACCTCCGTCCCCGAGCCCAAGCGCTTCGAAGACGGCGTGATGGCGCCCACCGGCATGACCGCGGTGCCCGTCGACGACGAGCTCGAGCCCATCAGCGTGAACCGGGCCCAGTCGTCGATGGACGGCTCGGGCTCGGGCCACGGCTACGTCGTCTACGACGACCACCCGATCGTCGAGCCGTACGATCCGCAGTCCGACACGCCACCGCCGACGGTGCCGGCGATCACGCCCGTCTCGTCGCAGTCCCGCAGCACCCCGCCGGGCATGACCACGGGGAGCAAGAAGCCGAAGCCGGGCAAGCCGGCCAAGCCGAAGCTCCAGAAGCGGCGCTCGATGTGGCTGCTGCCGGTGGCGTTCGCCGGCAGCGCGCTCGTCTCGGCGCTGCTCGTCGTGGGCGGGCTGCTGCTGCTCCCGCTGCTGTTCGCGGATCCGTCGCCGCAGGATCCGCTGATGGCGCACAACGACCTCCCGATCGACGACCCGCCGATGCCCGTGCCCGCCGTGTCGCCCGCCCCGGACGGCGAGCAGGGCATGGCCACGGCGGATCCTATCGCCCAGCCCGTCCCGGTCGAGCCCGAGCCGGTGGTCGACGAGAACGCGCCCGCGCCCGTCGAGCGCCTCGACGAGCGCGCCCAGCCGGGCACCAAGCGCACGAGCTGCCCCGCCGGCGGCTACCTGTTCAAGCCCGCCCTGCCGCCGGCCCCGCGGCGCCTGCCGAGCCGGCCGGTGGAGTGCACCGCGCCCGCGCCCGGCGGGCCCGACACCCTGCAGGCGATCGAGGCCGCGCGCAGCGAGCGCTGCGCGGAGTCGCTCGAGGCCGTGCAGCGCGGCATGGTGAAGTCCCCCGACCACTGCACGCTCTTCAAGAGCGCGTGGCTGTGCTTCAACGAGGTCCACACCACCAAGCTCGAGGACGTGGCGTCGGACACCTGGAGCGATCTGGTGCTCCACCTGCCGCACTTCGACGGCACGCGCGAGGCGCGCGAGTCCCAGATGCAGCGCCCGGAGTACCGCGGGCTGCCGAGCTGGTACGTCCCGGCGGCCGACGGCCTCGAGTACCGGCTCGAGGCGTGGACCCAGGACACGCAGATGCAGGAGAACATCGCCGACCTGTTCGGGCCGCCCGCCGTCGCCGACCAGCTCGCGAAGGACATCCACCTCGAGGCGCTCGCCGCGGCGGGCATCGCCTGCCAGCCGCCCCAGCAGCGCACCAAGGCCATGGAGGACGCCTGGGCGCGCCGGGTCTACGTGGTGGCGCGGGCGCTGTCGGGCGAGCCGGGGCAGCTCATCGACGCGCACCGCCACGCGCTGATGCCCGTGCTCCACGACCTGCTCGACGATGCCGTGTCGAACTACGTCGACGACCGCGGCAACCAGTACCGCGTGCCGGCGCAGGTCCGCGAGGCCTACGAGGTGGGGATGGGCAACCGGCCGAAGCCTGTGCCGCGCTCCGCTCCTGCCGAAGCCGAAGAACAGCGGCGACCCCGAGATCCCCGGACGACCTCAGGTCCGGATCGACGGGACCAACCGCTGAAGGCGGTTCGTGGGTATGTGTAAGGAACCGGGGGCGCCGGGCGTTGTCGAGGAGACCAGCTCTCCCGCTCGCGCCACGCGCTGGCGACCGGCGGGCCCCACCTACCCACGGAGGACCTCATGAAGCGCTGGCATCTGACGATCGGGCCTGCGGCCGTCGCGCTGGGTGCCGCGGATCGCCCCTCGCTCTGCTCGCCCGCATCGAGCCGCAGTCCTTCTTGGCCTCCGCGGGCGAGGTCACGAGGAGCGCCAGGGCTGCAAGGGTCACATTCCCTCCTTGCCGCCCAAGTCGCACCGTTGCCGGGGGGCCGCATCGGACGTCGAACCGACAGCGGTCAGGTGCGCAGATCGCAGTCGAAGAGGACGTCGTCGCCGAGGGGGTGCGCGCGGGTGGGCGGCCGCGGACAGCCGCCCAGGGTGGGTGCCAGCGGCTCGGGCAGATCGAACGACGGGCACCCGGCGCCGAGCAGCACGGGCGCGACGACGAGGTGCAGCCGATCCGCCGCGCCGGACCGGACGAACAGTGACGCGGTGCGCCCGCCGCCCTCGACGAGGATCCGCCGGATGCCGCGCTCGTGGAGCGCCGCGACCAGCGCCACGGGGTCGAGCGTGCCGTCGGCGGTGGGGAGCACGATGTCGCCCTCGCCCGCCTGGGCAGCGCCCGCGCAGACCCGCCAGGTGGGGGCCTGCTCGTCGCTGAAGACGTTGCGGTCGCCGTCGAGCCGGGCGCTCGGGTCGAGCACGACGCGCACGGGGTTCGGGCCCGGCACGCGCCGGACGGTGAGCCTCGGGTCGTCGGCCTCGACGGTGCGGGCGCCGACGATGACGGCGTCGCACAGGGCGCGCAGGCGGTGGGTGTGCACGAGATCGGCGTCGCCGGAGATCCACTGGCTGCAGCCGTCGGGCAGGGCGATGCGCCCGTCGAGGCTCTGGGCGAGGTGCACGACCACGCGCACGTCGCCGGCGACGGGGAGGAGGGGCAGCAGCCAGGCGGCGTCGTCGCCGAGGTCGCCCTCCACGGACCACGCGCCGTCGGGGCTGCGCACGAGGCCCTCGCCGGGGGGCCCCACCCGAGGGGCGTCGGTGCGGGCGGCCTGCAGCAGCTGGGACCAGCGGTCGGGCGGCATCGCGCGCGGTTATCCGGGCAGCGCGAGCAGGTCGAGGTGCCCGACCGTGAGCGCCGCCGGCTGGGCCAGCCGCCGCTCGCGCCAGGCCGCGACCCGCGCGGCGTCGCCGACCTCGGCGGCGGCGTGGGCGATGCCGGTGGCCATCTCCTCGACCATGGCGCGGTCGTCGGCGGGGATGCGCCAGTCGGCCTCGGACAGCCAGACGCGGTGCGTGTCGCGGGCGCGCAGCCGGGCGGCGAGCCAGGTGGCGGCGAGCACGCCGGGGGAGGGGCCGAAGCCGCGGTCGGTGCGCTGGTGGGCCCGGAAGGCGGCCTGGACGAGCCCGTCGTCGGGGTCGGACGGGTGCCAGTGGACCCGCCCGTCGACGGACAGCGCGGCCAGCAGCGGGCGCAGGCCGAGCCGCCGGTCGAGGTCGGCGAGGAAGGCCTCGTCGACCAGATCGAGCAGCGCCTGGGTGGTGACGGCGTCGGCGTCGGGCCAGTCGGCGGGCGCGCGCAGGTCGAGGCAGCGCCGCTCGACCTCGATGCGGGGGCCGATCGCCAGGACGTCGCCGCGCTCCGTCAGGTCGAGCCCGAGCGCGGCCGCCCAGGGGGCCAGCGCCTCGGGCACGGCGTCGAGCAGGGCGGGATCGTGGTCGGCGAGGATCCAGCGCTGCCGGCGGCCGTGCTGCCCGTCTGGACGATGGCGCCCGAGCTCGCCCTCGCGCTCGCGCTGGGCGCGGGCGCGTCGATGGTCGATCCGCGCCGGCTGTGGGCGGCGCCGTTCGTCGTCGCCGCGGTCGGGCTCGCCGGGATGCTGTTCTCGCTCGTCGGCTGGCCGGCGGTGATCGGCGCGGGCGCCGCAGCAGGCGCGTTCGCCGTCTGGCTGTTCCCCCACCGCACCGACTGGCTCGACGTGGTGCACGGCGCGCTCGGCTCGCTGGCCGGCGCGTCCATCGGGCTGTGGGTCGCGACCACGCTGCTGCCGGCGTCGCTGCCGGTGATGGTCTCGGCGAGCCTCACGGCCGGCCTGGTCACGCTGCTGGCGGCGCAGGGGCTCGTCCCGGTGGCGCTGCGCTTCGACCAGGCGCCGCAGCTGCCGAGCGCGCGAGAGATCCAGAAGGCGCTGCGCATCGCGTACCGCCCGCCCGTGTTCCGCGCGCTCGACCTGTACCAGGGCGCCCAGGGCCAGGCGCCCGACCGCGACACGCGGCGGGGCATGGCCGAGGTCGCCACCTGGGTCTTCCGCCTCCAGAGCACGCTGCAGACGCTCGACAACGAGCTCGCGCAGATCGACCCCGACCAGGTCGCCGCGCGCATCGCGCAGAACCGCGCCGTCGATCCCGACGCCGACGAGTTCACCCGCGAGCGCCGCCAGGCCACCGCCGGGCACCTCGAGCGGCTGCTCGAGCACCGGCGCGCCATCCAGATCGAGCGGGGCCGCACCGAGGCGCTCGTGGACTACGCCCTGGCGTTCCTCGAGGAGGCGCGCGCCGGGCTGGCCGTGGCGCGGGAGCTGCCGGGCGAGGCGTCGCCGGATCGGCTGCCCGAGGTGCTCCACCGGCTGCGAGCGTCGGCGCAGGAAGGCGACGCGCGGCGGCGCACGGCCCGCGAGCTCGGGCAGATGCAGGCCTGAGCGACGCGGGCCTGAGCGACGCGGGCCTGCGCGACGCGCCAGGCCTCAGCCGTCGTTCGAGGGCCGGACCTCCACCGAGTCGCCCTCCTTCGCCACGATGATCTCGGGGTCCTCGTGGCCCTCCCAGCGCCGCGCCAGCCCGTCGAGGTACTCGTCGCTCGCGTCGGGCAGGTGGTGGAACAGCGCGAGCCGGGGCACCCGCGCCGCGCGGCACATGGCCACGGCGTACTCCGGGTAGCTGTGGCCCCAGGTCATCTTCTCCAGGTACTCCTGGTAGTCGTACATCGTGTCGTACAGGACGAGGTCGCAGCCCTTCACGAAGTCGAGGATGCGCTGCTCGGCGGGCATCGGATCGCGCCCGGCGGCCACCCCTTCGCCCGGCCGGGCGAACGGCGCAGTGTCGGTGAGGTAGGCCATCGAGGCGCCGGAGGGGGCGTCGATGCGGTAGCCCATCGCCCCGCCCGGGTGGTTCAGCGCGATGGCGCGGACGGTGAAGGCGCCCGCCTGGAAGGAGCGACCGGCGCGGATCGGGTGGAACGAGACGGTCGCCGGCACCTCGCGCAGGCGCGTCGGGTGGTAGGTGCCGTTGAGGTAGCGCGCGAGCTTCTCGCGGGCCTCCTCCTCCGAGAAGGCGGGGACGGTGACGCGCACCGAGTACCCGGGCGTGTAGATCGGGACGAAGAACGGGAACCCGAAGACGTGGTCCATGTGGAGGTGGGTGAAGACCAGGTCGAGCTCGCGCGCCGACTCGCCGACGAGCTTGAAGCCGAGCTTCCGCGCGCCCGTGCCGCAGTCGAGGACGATGGGCGACGAGCCCTCCGCCTGCAGCTCGACGCACGACGAGTTGCCCCCCCACCGCTGCGTGTCGGTGCCGGGGGTGGGGATCGAGCCCCGGACGCCCCAGAAGGTCACCCGCACGGGGTGCCCCGCCGTCCAGCGCCCGGTGCGTGGCGCGATGTCACCACCGGACCTCCGCTGGCAGCATACCGCGTCGGGCGAGCGCAGGCCCGCCGCGACACACCTTCGGGCGGGCGCTGGCAGGGCGGTGGGTCACGCGGTGGGGCCGCGCCGCGCCGAGGTCGACTGGGTGACCTTCGACGGCGTCCCCTTCGTTCTGCCGAGGTGGCGCGCGGTAGAGGATTCGAACCTCTGACCTTTGGCTCCGGAGGCCAACGCTCTATCCAGCTGAGCTAACCGCGCCCGTCGCATCTCGGCGTGACCGGAGCCTATCCCTTCAGCCGTCGCTGTCAAGCGGTTCGGGCTCGTCGGGGAGGTCGTCGTCGTCCGCCTCGTCCTCCTCAGGCTCCTCGTCGTCGTCGTCCTCCTCCTCGTCCTCGCGCGTGGGGACGATCGGGGGCGGCCGCACCGGCGCCACGGGCCGCCCCAGGAGCCACTCGTGCAGCCCGGGCATCTCCTCGGACTGCCAGGCCGCGCCGGAGCGAGCCGCCGCGAAGGCCCGGAACAGGTGCGCCACGACGAAGTTGACCTCGTCGTACAGGTGCATCCGCTCGAAGACGAGCTCGGCGTCGCCCTCGGTCACGACCTGCGGCAGCTTCAGGGCCGTCAGGTGCGCCGCGGGGCCCTTGAGCGTGACGAAGTACTCGCGGTCTTCCCTGCGGATCCCGAGGCGGATCTCCTGCAGGACCTTGCCGCCGGCCAGCGCCGCCCGCGCCTCGAGCGTGCCGGCCGGGTTCTCGCCGGTCATGACGGCCGTGACCTTGCCGTCCTCCACGTTGCGGAACGCGAGGCGCTCGTCGACCCACACGTCGACCGGGCCGACCGGCGGGCCCAGGTCGAACGCCGAGCCCTGCGCCTCGGAGCGCCACCACACCCAGGCGTAGAACTCGCTCGCCAGGTGCGGCAGGACGGGGAGCCCCTCGGGGACGGCGGCGCTCATGCGCCCTCCGCCAGGTGCACGCCGAGCTGCACCGGGACGGGCGCCTTCGCCATCAGGGACTCGGCGAGCTCGCCGTCCTCGAGCCAGTCGAGCGGCGACCAGGGGACGAGCTTGAGCCCGAAGGTGCGGAAGAAGCGCTTGCGGTAGCGCTCGGCCATGCCCTCCGACAGGGAGTGCAGGATGAGCCACCCGCCGGAGACGTGCCACGCCGCCTCGGTGACGCCCACGGTGGGCAGCGTGCGCGCGAGCCACTCGTGCTCGAGGTCGTCCTTGAGCTGCTGGCGGATCGCCGCGGGGATGCGCTCCACGTCACGCTCGGCGCACCAGTCGCCGCAGCGGCGGTCGAGGGTGGCGCGGAACAGCTTGGCCGGCAGCCGCTTCGTCGACGCGGAGCGCGAGCAGGACCACCTGTCGTACAGCCAGCGGTTGAAGCCTGGCAGTCGGTGTCGAGCAGGCTGTGCACCTGGACCCAGCCCTCGACCTCCTCCTTGCCCATGCCCTGCGGCGGCTCGCGAAAGGCGTTGGCCCTGAGGCCGTCGCGGAACTTGTCGCGCCACCCGCTCGGGAGCTCCCTGATCGCCGGAACTGGGTCACGCTCATGGCCCCCGACATCACCCCCATCCGACCTCCGGCTCGGCACGTACGCCGTCCGACCGGTGATCGCCAGGCGCCTGCGAGCAGGGCGGGCGGCTCAGGCCTCGGCGGGCCCCACGTCGCGCAGCGCGTGGCGGAACACCGTGACCTCGACGCCGGTGGCAGCGCGAACCCGAACTCGTAGCGCCCGAACCAGGTGAGGTGCCCGCGGAGCACTTCGCCGCTCAGCAGCGACACGTTGAGCTCGACGGCGCGATCGAGGTAGCCGAACAGCCGCCGATCGGAGCAGGAGTAGCGGTCCTGCGGGCGGACGGCGGGGGCTGCGGGCTCGGGCTGGTGCTTCTTGTCGTGGCGGACGCCCTTCTTGACGCCCTTCCAGGCGGACGGTTCGTAGACGTAGAGCAGCTTGAGCTTGTGGATGGGCGCCGCCGCGCCGCCCTCCGGCCGAAGACCACCTGATAGGCCTCGACCTCGACCACCCGCCCCTTGACGGTGCTGCCGCCCGCCGCGGGATCGTGCAGGACCATCGCCAGCCGCGCGCCGGGCACCAGGCAGGTGCGGTCGCGGTTGTCGGCGGTGGGTGTCGAGCCGCCGGCGCGCCAGCACCTGCTCGAGATCGGCGTGGCCGATCGCGACCTGCGTGGCGAGCGCCCGCGAGAGCTGGTGGCGCTCCATCAGCACGCGATCCTTGCGCGCGCGCTCGAGCGCCCTCGTTGAGCTCCATGCGCCCGTGGGCGACGGCCATGGCCATCTGGTAGGGCATCCCGGAAGTGACGGCCGTTCGGCCGGCGCGCACGTTCGAATCCGCGCCCTCGGCTTCGCAACGCCGTCCGTCTCTCTCGCCGGTCCGCTCCACACTTCGTCCTCCACCCGTCCTGGCCCCAGGACGGCCCGTCCCGGCGTCTCGGCGATCGGTCTTCGCGCCACCGCGGCGGACAGCCAGCGATCCCAGGAACGCCTCAGGCCGCGGGCGCTGGCATCGCCGTGGTCCCGTCGTCGTCGAACGGCAACGCAGGCGCCGACGCCGCCTTCGTTCTGGTGGGTGGCAGCATCGAAGACGGCTCACCCGGCGATCCAGCCCTGGCGGATCAAGGCGTGCCACCGGGCGGGACGCCCACCAGCACCACCCGACGTTGCCCGTGCAGCAGACAGCGCTCGCCGATCCGCCCGAGGGTGCGCGCCACGGCGTCTGCCGGCGGCACCTCGGCGCGATCGGAGGACACGACCACCGCGCAGCCGACCCCCTCGGGGGCCGAGGTGTCGACGAGCGCGAGCCGCTCGGGCGAGCACGCGGCGGAACGGCGCAGGATCCGCCGGGACCAGCAGCGCCAGGGCGCCCGAAGGCGTGGGCCCCGGCCAGGACGGCCACGGCGCGCTCCGCCTCGTCGACCCCGCGCAGCCCGCGCTCCTCCAGCAGGCCGTAGAGGGAGGCCGCCTCGCGATCGTGCTCCAGGACGGCCCGCCTTCCAGCTCGCGCTGCGCGGCGGCGAGGGCGGCTCGCCCGGCGGCGAGCTCCGCCTGCTGGGCCGTCAGGGCCTCTGCCCGGCCAGTGCCTGCGCGCGCGCTCGAAGCGCTCTGCCGCTCGCCGCGCAGCTCCATCCGCAGCGCCTCGATCCCGTCGCGCGCCGCCTGGTGCTGCTCCTCCTCGAGCGCGCGGCGCCCGGCGAGGGCGCATGGGGACGGGCGCACGCTGGCGCACGACGCCGGCACCAGCCGCGACATGAAGTCGGGCGCCGCGGCCGGATCGGGGGTGTCGCGGCTCGGGCGGCGGGTGCGACCAGGTGGGCGGCATCGTGCCTGCGCACCGCTCCCCCGCCTTGCCGCTGCCCTTCGCGGCGGCGCGGTGGAGGTGCTCGGCGACCACCTCGGAGATCATGTCGTCCCACGAGCGGAAGCGATCGTAGCCCAGGGTCTTCAGCAGCCCCAGCACGTCTTCCGGGCTGGTGATCCAGCTCTCGGGCGAGCTTCCGCACGCGCACCGCCACGTCATCCTCCCCGCCGAACGCCCCGCGAGCTGCGAGATCGCGGATCCACCCGGGGTCGTATCCCGCCTCCGCGAGGATGGCGTCGCGATCGCCAGCGAGCGCCGGCGGCGGTCGGTGCGCAGTGCGCGTCGTGGACGTGCTCAGGACCGGTGCGGGCAGCGGCACCTCGCCGAGCGTCGGGTGGGGCACGGTCACCGAGGCGACGGAGGGATGCGCAGCGACCTGGGCCACGTCCAACACTTGCCCGACGGGCACGCCTGCGGCTGCCAACCGATGGTCGGCCTCGGCGACCGGGAGCGCGCGCAGGGCCGCGCCGAGCGCCTCGTCGAGGGCCTCGCGATCGGCGACCCGCCCGGGGTTGGTGCGCCAGCCCGGGCGATCGTCGAGGCCGAGCGCCGCGCGCAGGCGCTGCCAGAGCCCGTCGTTGCCGCAGGCGACCGCCAGCCAGCCGTCCGCGCAGCGGTACACGTCGTAGGGCACGAGGCCGCCGTGGGCGTTGCCGCGCGGGCCCTCCACCTCGCCCGTCACCGCGTGGCGCGTCGCGTGGTAGACGAGGCAGCTGGCCTGGGCCTGCATCATGTTCACCTCGATGCGCTGGCCCTCGCCGGTGCGCTCGCGGTCGAGCAGGCCGTGCAGCACCGCCTGACGGTGAGCAGCCCCGGTGACGAGGTCGGCGACGGGGCCGCCGGCGCGCACCGGCGGCGCATCGGGAGCACGGGCGGGGCCGCGAACGACATCGCGCCGCCCATCGCCTGCAGCACGAGATCGTAGCCGGCGCGGCGGCCCAGTCGGGGCCGGCGTCGGCGCCGAAGGCGGAGATGCAGACGTAGACGAGGCGCGGCGCGAGCCGGCACCTCCTCCCAGCCCACGCCGAGCGCTCGGCGGCGCCCGGGCGGAGGCTGTGGACGAGCACGTCGGCCGAGGCGATCAGGCGGTGGGCGACCTCGCGCCCGGCCTCGGTGCGCAGGTCGAGGCACGATCGACCGCTTGTCGCGGTTGCACGACAGGAAGTAGGTCGAGACCGGCTCGCCGTCGCGCCCGGGTTACCAGCGGACCGAACCGCCGGTCTCGTCGCCCTCGGCGGTTCGGATCTTGATCACGCCAGCGCCCCGATCGGCGAGGCGCTGGCAGGCCCACGGCCCAGCCAGCACCTCGGCTCAGCTCGACGACCCGGATCCCGTTCATGGATCCGGCCCAACGTCGGCGCGCCCAGGCCGCCTTGACCGAGCTCACCTCGACGGACTTGCTGCCGACCATCATGAAGCCGGCGCCCTCCATCTCGGTGCCCGCGACCTCCACCTGGCAGTCCGCCAGGCTCGGGTCCACGTCGCCGTACAGCGCGATCTTGTCACCGTCGCGGGTCTCGAGGACCCAGCCGCCGGTCCCGAGGTCCATGCGGATGAGCTTTCCCTTGTACTTGTTCATCGGGCCTCGGCCTCCTCGAGCTTCTGGGCGCCGGCCAGGCCGAGCCCCAGGACCACGCAGACGGTCGCGTTGCCGACGAGCCAGGTGGTGCCGAGCGCCGCGGGCAGCCAGCTCGGGATCAGGGTGTGGGTGGCGGCGCCGTGGAGCAGGTGCGCGCCGATGCCGCAGGCGAGGCCGAACGCGATCCAGCGGGTCCGCTCGAAGGCGCCGAGCGTGAAGCCGATCGCGACCGGCACCAGCGCCGACAGCCACAGCGGGAACTGCGACCAGGCGTGGCCGAAGAGCACCGCCGGCCACTCGAGCACCGGCGCCATCAGCATGCGGACGAACGCCACGTCGGGCAGGCCCGGGATCCAGGCCAGCGCGAACAGGCCGCCCGCGACGACGCCGCCCGCGACGGAGCTCTTGATCTGGAAGGCGCGGCCGGTGGCGGCGAGCTGCGCGATGAGCAGCGCGAAGATGGCGCCGAGCGCGAAGCGGGTGGCGCCGAACTGCGGCCCCGCCTTCGACAGGGCGGCGCCGAGGTCGAGCTGGCCGTGGCCGAACTTCTCGTTCCACTGGCCGTCGCCCTTGGCGGTCTGCAGGAGCACGCGCTCCACCGTCTCGGGCGCCATGCCCTGCGACAGCAGGATGGCGGCGGCGCCCGCGACGTGCGGGGTCGCCATCGAGGTGCCCTGGTACTCGACGTAGTGGTGGCCGCCCTTGCCGTCGATGGTGT
Source organism: Myxococcota bacterium (assembly GCA_041389545.1). GTDB lineage: Bacteria > Myxococcota_A > UBA796 > UBA796 > JACKER01. The sequence continues at coordinate 37,755 of JAWKRQ010000026.1, forward strand.
CCTGCAGGACGCCGCCGCCGGCCTTGCGCTTGTCGCCGCCCGGGGCGGCGATGTCGACGCCCTCGCCGTAGCTCGAGTAGGGCGCCATCGAGCCGTCGGGCCCGGTGGCGGACACGCCGATGGCCTCCTCGAGCGCGCCCGGGTAGCCGACGCCGCGCCGCCCGCTGTTGCCGGCGGCCGCGACCACGATCACGCCGTGCTGCTTGGCCTTCTTGATGGCGTTGTGGATGATGGCGCTGTAGCCGCCGCCGAGCGAGAGGTTGATGACGTCGGCGCCCTCGTCGACGGCGTAGTCGATGCCGGACGCGATCCACGCCGAGCTGCCGAAGCCCATGCTCGACAGCACCTTGACCGGCATCAGCGTGGCCTCGGGCGCGACGCCCGCCACCCCGATGCCGTTGTTGGTGGTCTGGGCGATGGTGCCCGCCACGTGGGTGCCGTGGCCCTGGTCGTCGGTGGCGTCCGTGGTGCCCGGCACGAACGAGGCGCCCGGCAGGATCTTGGTGCCCTGCAGGTCCTCGACCTTGGCGATGCCGGTGTCGACGACCGCGACGATCACGCCGCGCCCGCGCGCCGTCTCGGCCCACCCCTCGGGGGCGCCCATCGCGCGCAGGTGCCACTGCTTGTCGTACATCGGATCGTTCGGGAAGCTCGTGGCCTCGAGGAACATCTCGGGCTCGGCGGCTTCGACCCGCGGGTCGTCGGCCAGCGCGCGCAGCGCGCCGTCGAGGTCGTCGACGTGGCCGACGGCGATGCCCTCGTCGATGGACAGCGGCGACAGCCAGTCGAGGTCGGCGCCGATGCGGCCCTCGACCTCCTGGAGGTCGGCCTCGGACGAACCGTCCTGCAGGTCGACGACCAGGGTGCCGTCGACCGCCAGCACCGACGGCGCGGCTGGCACCGCCGGCTTGTGCCGCTCGACCGGTCCGTTCGCGAGCGCGAACACGGCCCCCGCGACCAGCCCGAGCGCCAGTCCGTTCGTCAGCTTTCGGCCCATGCAGCCTCCAAGTCCCGTCGGGACGCCCTGTGGGCGTACCCCGAGGAGTACGTATGGAGAGCGTAACGGCTTGCACCACCGACGTGGTGTCAGAAGGCGTAGAAGTCCTCGGGCAGCGTCTCCGTGGGTCGCCAGTCCACTTCGCCCGCCTCCGCAGCCTTGTAACGGAGGAAGGTGTCGGCCAGCACGTCACGATCGGGCGCCGGGCCCCGCTTGCGCGCGGCCTTGCCGGCCCAGTCGACGAGGGTGGGCACCTCGAGCGTGCCCGCCTGCGCCAGGCCGAGCATCAGCACCATCAAGTGCTTGCAGACGGTGCCCTGCAGGCCCATGCACTCCTCCAGGTCCTGCGAGCAACAGTCATAGCGCCCATCGCCATACAGGACGTTGCTGTAGACGCCGTCGCTCGTCTGGCTGCGGACGACCCCCACCAGCCGGTCGGCGCCGGCGTCGGCGTAGAGCGTGAACGACTCCTTGCGCAGCATGTCGAGCGCGCGGCGCAGCCGCTTCGGCTCCAGCACAGCGTTGAGCTCGACGAGCAGCGCCGACAGCCCGCCGGCCTCGCCCGGCGCGGCCTGCTGGCGCATGACCTCGAAGAACGTGGGCTCGTGCCAGATCTCGAGCGCCCCCGCCGCGCGCAGCTCCAGCGCCCTGCGCTCCGCCGCGGCCTTCCCTGCGGCCCGCTTGGGGCCGAGGACCACGTAGTCCACCGACTCGTCGAGCGTGTCGACGACGACGGCGCCGGCCTGAGCCGCGATGACGGGCGGCTGGCTCGCGGCCACGCCCGGGTCGGCGCGCTCGAAGCCGCCGGCGAAGAACAGGTGCGCGCCCTGCAGGTCGAGCCGGAGCAAGTGGAGCAGCTCGGCCTCGTCCATCAGGCGCAGCGCCGCGCCGCCCTGCTGCAGCCGCTCGGCCTTGCGCAGCGCGTCGGCGCGACCCTTGCGGGCGGCCTCCCCCACCACGAGCACGTCCACGTCGGCCCCGAGCGCCACGACCCGGGCCCCGCGGGCCTCGAGCGCCGCCTCCACGCTCGGGCCGAGGTGCTCCTGCCAGCGGCGGAACCCACCGCACACCGCGAAGGTGCGGCCGGTCAGGTCCTCCGCGTAGCGGCGCATCAGTGGACGACCAGGTCGCCCGGCAGGAGCGCGGCGGGGCCGCCGTCGCTCAGGATGCGGTGCACGAGGAGCAGGTGCTCGACGGCGCTGGCGTCGACGCCCGGCACGGAGACCGTGGGCGCCAGCGACTTGCTGCCGTCGAGGTCCTCGAGGAGGACCTCGAACAGCGTCTTCTCGGCCGGCCAGCGCTTGACGCCGTAGTCCTGCAGCTCGGCCAGCTCCGCCGCCTTGGCGACCGCCACGTCGAGACCGCCGAGCTCGTCGACGAGCCCCCGGTCGAGCCCCTGCTCGCCCGTCCACACGCGGCCCTGGGCGACCTCGTGCACGGCGTCGCGCTCCATGTCCCGGCCGGTGCCGACGCGGGAGAGGAACGTCTCGTAGAAGTCGTCGAGGAACGCCTGATAGGTCGACTTCCCCTCCTCCGAGAAGAGCGACATCGGCGACAGCAGGTCGGCCTGCTCGCCCCGGTTGTAGACCGCCTGCGTCAGGCCGAGCTTCTCGTAGGTGCCGTCGAACACGAGCTTGCCGCCGAACACGCCGATCGAGCCCGTGAGCGTGGCCGGCTCCGCGACGATCCAGTCCGCCGGGGCGGAGATGTAGTACCCGCCGCTGGCGGCGTAGTCGCCCATCGACACGACCAGCGGCCGCCCGGTGGCCTTCAGCCGCTCGAGCTCGTGCCACATCATGTCGGAGGCGAGCGCGCTGCCGCCGGGGCTGTTCACGCGCAGGACCACGGCGGCGATGCTGTCGTCGTCGCGGATGGCGTCGATCCAGCCGCGGAAGGTGCGGTCGGCGATGGCCTGCGAGGCGAACAGCCCGCCCTCGGCCTCGCCCGACACGATGGGGCCCTGGGCGTAGACCACAGCGATCTTCTTGGCGTGCGACGCGCGCTCGCCCCGCACCGCCTTCACGTACTTGCGCAGCGGGGTGAAGTTGTCGGCGATCGCGTCGTCGTCGGGCGGATCCTCGAGCGGCTCGGCGAGCGAGGCCGCCCAGCCGTCCTCCGCGACCGCGTCGATGCGCGCGCGGATCTGGTCGGGGTACGCCACGGCGTCGATCATGCCGCGCTCCACCAGCGCCGCCGCGGGCAGCGAGGGCTGGTCGACCCACTGCTGGACCTCCTCCTCGGTCTTGCCGCGCGCCTCGGCCACGCCGACCACCCACTGGTGCCAGATCGAGTCCAGCAGGTAGTTCATCGCCTCGGCCGCCGGCTCCGACGGCTCCGTGCGCTCGAAGGGCTCCACGGCGCTCTTGAAGTCGCCGACGTGGAGCATCTGCGCGTGGACGCCCAGCTTCTCCATCGCCCCCGCGTAGAACGTGGTGCTGGCGGACAGCCCGGTGACGAGGCCGATGCCGGTCGGCGCCATCACGATCCGGTCGCACGCCGACGCGAGGTAGTAGGTGCCGGTGGAGTAGCTCTCGGCGTAGACGGCGCACGGCTTGTCGGCCGCGCGCAGCACGCCGATGGCGGTGCGCAGCTCCTGGACGCCGGCCCAGCCCATCTGCGGCCCGTCGAGGACGAGCAGCATCCCGTCGATGCGGTCGTCCTCCGCGGCGTGGCGGATGGCGCCGGTGATGTCGGTGAGGATGAGCGGCGCGTCGTCGGGGTCGAGGACGATGCCGCCGACGACCGGTGCGTCGGGGATCTCGCCCGACAGCCGCACCTCGAGGAAGGTGCCGTCGGCGACCTCGGGGCCGGAGCGGCCGACGATCACCGCCACCACGACGAGCGCGGCGAGGAAGACGAACGCGGCCAGCCCGGTGAGGGCCAGCAGGATCAGCGTGGACGAGCGGCTCCGCTTCGGGCGGGCCGGGGGCGGCGTGGACATCGGCAGCTCCCGCGAGTTCGGACGCCGTATCCAGCTGCCGCCCCGGCGTCAGGCGGCCTGGCAGGGTCCGATGGCGGCGATGACCTCGGCGACGCGACCGCGGGGCCCGCGGCTGATCGCGCGCGCCACGCGCGGCTTGGCGACGTGCTGGAAGCCCGCCGACGGCGGGTAGAGCTCGTTGCGCACGACCGGCAGGTCGTGGTTCGAGAGCACCACCCGGGCGCCGCTGAACGCGGCACGGCGCGCAGCGGTGGCGAGCTCGCGCTGCTCCTCGATGCCGAACGGCGACGCGCAGTAGCCGGTGAAGCAGGCCGTGGGCGACAGCGGCACGTAGGGCGGGTCGCAGTAGACGTGGTCGCCCTCGCGCGCCTCGCGCAGGACCTCCGCGAACGGAGCGCAGCGCAGGTCGGCCTTGCCGAGCAGCTTCGAGACGGCGCGGAAGTGATCGGGGTCCGGCATCTTGAGCGAGGCGTAGCGCCCGCACGGCACGTTGAACTCGCCCCGGCGGTTCTCCCGGTACAGGCCGTTGTACCCGGCCCGGTTCAGCCAGAGGAACCGCGCCGCGTGCACCACGCCGGCGAAGGGGCCGCGGTTGTAGTCCTCGCGGACCTCGTAGTAGCGGTCGCGCCAGTCGTCGGTGGGGAGGGCGCGCAGCGCGTCGAGCAGCCCCTCGACGTCGTCGCGCACGGCGCGGTGGACGGCGACGAGCTTGTCGTTCGCGTCGGACAGCACGGCGCGCTCCACCCGGCCGCGCTCGGCCAGGTGCAGGAAGACCGCCGCGGAGCCCACGAACGGCTCGAAGTAGGTGCCGTCGCACCCACTGCCGAACGCCTCGGCGATCTGCTCCGCCAGCCGGGCCTTCCCGCCTGCCCACTTCAGAATCGGCTTCATCCGCCAGGTCCTCCGGATCGCTGCGCGCGCCACGATCCCCAACTTTCGGTGGCGATGAAGCGGTCAGTTTCTGACCGCCCTCATACGCCGTACCGCCGGAGGCTACCACGAGAGATCTGCAAGCAAACAAGGATACCGGAGCGTTGACTCAGCGAAAACCGATCTCCGACCTTGACAATCGATCGGTGGCGAGGATCGCGCGCGTGGGCGGTCGACGGACGGTTCGCGGCGCGCGGCGGGTCGGGGTATGGGGCGAGCCAATGGAGGAGCGATGAAGCAGCGCTGGTGGATCGCCATCGTCGCGGTGCTGGGCATCGGGTTGGCCATCCTGCTGTTCCCGCGCCCCGACACCGGGGGCACCGTGCAGCCCCCCGCCGAAGGCGAAGATGGGCAGCCCGCCGTGGTGGAGGCGCCGCAGGGCGGCGTGGCGGCCACGGCCCCGGGGGCGAAGCGGCAGGGGCCGCGCGGCGGCAAGGGCAAGCGCCCGGCGGTCAAGCCGCCGTCGGTGCTGCAGGAGCGCCGGTCGCGGCCGGAGGTCATCTACGCGAGCAAGATCGTGACGCCGTTCTCGGCCATCCGGTACACGCTGAGCCGCATGAAGGACGACCCGGGCGCCAAGGCGCTGTCCGACGAGGTCGGCAAGGTGGCGAACGGCGAGATCCGCACCATGCGCATGGATCCCGACTCGATCGACTGGGACTCGCTGCAGCGCGCGACCGACGCCGTCATCCAGCAGGTCCGCCAGAGCCCCTACGCGAGCGACCCCACCATCGCGAAGGCGCTCGAGCGCTACGGCGAGACCGTCACCGAGTACCACCAGACCAAGGAAAACGGTGGAACGCCGCCTGTCGACCCCGACCGGGAACCCCCCGCGACGCCCGGCGGCGCCCCCGACGAGGAGATGGAATGAGTGACACGCTCCGCCGCCGCACCTTCGTGCTGGGCGGCCACACCACGCAGTTCATCGGGAAGAAGAACCCCGACTTCGTCTGGAAGGGGCACCCCGACTTCGGCAAGCGCGAGAACCCGACCATCGACGACTACGTGAAGCTGTCGATCGACGGCGCGCTCGCCGCCACCGGCGTCCCCGCCGAGGCCATCCAGAAGGGCTGGATCGGCAACTTCGTCGGCGAGCTGTTCTCGAAGCAGGGCCACCTCGGCGCCGCCATGGTGGGCGCCTGCCCGGCGCTCGAGGGCAAGCCGATGACCCGGGTCGAGGCGGCCTGCGCGTCGGGCGGCCTGGCGCTGTCCAACGCCGTCGAGTCCATCCAGGCCGGCACCGACGTGGCGCTCGTCGCCGGCGTCGAGGTCCAGACCACCGAGAGCGCGCGCACCGGCGGCGACTACCTCGCCCGGGCGTCGCACTACGCGCGGCAGCGCCAGATCGACGACTTCACCTTCCCCGCGCTGTTCGCCGTGCGCACGAAGGCCTACCGTGAGGCGTTCGGGGTCACCGAGGAAGACATCGGTCACGTCTCGGTGAAGGCCTACGCCAACGCGAACCGGAACCCGCTCGCGCACATGCGCGCGGTGAAGATGGACCTCGAGACCGCGTCGTCGGCCAACGACCGGAACCCGGCGTTCCTGTCCAACGCCGAGCTCGCGCCCTACATCAAGATGAGCGACTGCAGCCAGGTGTCCGACGGCGGCTCGGCGCTGATCCTCGTCAGCGAGGAGGGGCTGCGCAGGCTCGGCAAGACCCCCGACGACGCCATCGAGCTCGTCGCGCTGGCCCAGGCGACCGGCAACCTGTGGGTCGACGGCGACCCCACGCGCCTGACCACTACGGCCGGCGCGGCCGAGCGCGCCTACGCCGCGGCGGGCATCCGCCCGGCCGACGTGCAGGTGGCCGAGGTCCACGACTGCTTCACCGTCACCGAGCTGCTGATGATGGAGGCGCTCGGCTGGGCCGACGCCGGCCAGGCGGCCGCACAGGTGCGCGAGGGCCGCACCGCCATCGACGGCGACCGGCCGATCAACACGGGCGGCGGGCTCGTGGGCTTCGGGCACCCGGTCGGCGCGACCGGCGTGAAGCAGATCGTCGAGATCTGGCGGCAGATGAAGGGCGAGTGCGGCGACTACCAGATGCCGAAGCGCCCGACCCTCGGCCTGTGCGCCAACATGGGCGGCGACGACAAGACCGTCGTGGTCAGCATCCTGCGCGCCTGAAGGCCGCTGCGGCGGGCGGCTCGAGCCGTCCGCCGCGCCAGCGCTACTTCTCGATCGTCACCTGGTAGAAGCGGACCTTGCCGGACATGCCGCGCGACAGCAGCTTGTTCAGGTCGGAGAGCTGCTCGTCGGAGTTGTGCACCATCGCGCCGAACGCGATGGTGTACGTGCCCGCCCGCGGGAAGGCCGTGCCCGGGATCACCACGTCGAGCAGCGGATCGGTCGCCAGGCTCTGGTTGTAGAGCTCGGTGATGGTGGTGGGGAAGTTCGCCCAGGTCGGGATGCCGTGCTCGTCGTAGACCCAGATGTCGGCCGAGTTGTAGCCCTGGCCGGTCAGATCGAGCTCGATGTCCTTCCCGATGCCGGGGTGCGGCGGGAAGTCGAGCTCCGCCGCCGGCGGCAGGATGACGTCGATCCATGACGCCTCCTCGCGGCCGGCGTCGATCCAGAGCGTCCACTCCTCCTCGTCTTCGTAGGAGATCGCGTCGGTCGGGTCGATGGAGTACGACCCCTCGCCGATGCGCGGCGCGCCGAACGCGTCGTCTTCCGTCTCGAGCACCACCCGCGCCCCGTTGACCGGCGCCTTCGCGATGTTGGCGGCGTTGGCGGCGTTGGCCACGTAGACGTTGATCATGGTGCCGGACTGGAGGAGCCCGGCGTCGACCAGGAACTGGAGCTCCTTCGCGTCGGGGTCTTCGAAGCCGATGACCACGGCCTGCGCCACGAGCGGGTCGGCCAGCGCCGACACGGCGTCGGAAACGCCCTTCAGGTCGATGCCGATCGCCTGGCAGCCCCCGAGCAGCGCGACCGAGGCCACCGACACCCAGGGGGTCCACTTGCGATACTGCAGAGTCGTCGTGCGCATTGCCGAACCTCCCCCCCGAGTTTGACGCGGTCTCGCGCTGCCAATACGTAGCCCGGGTTCACCGATCCAGACCACCCTACGAAGGGTGCCCGAGGGAATTCGAAATGGCCAGCAAGACTGCCGTCACCTGGGTCAAGCGCGAGCGGCGGCACCGGAACATGGGGCGCGCGCGCAAGGCCGCGCTGCGCAACAAGGGCTCGACCCCGGCGTTCCCGATCCACACGCCCGAGATCGACGCGGCCGCGCCGCCCGCGCAGGTCAGCCCGAAGTCGAAGGAATAGCGCGCGCTAGCGCGGCAGCTCCCGCTGCACGGCGGTGAGCAGCGCGTCCAGCACCGTCTTCCCCGACACGTAGACCTCGAGGTCGTCCCGGGCGTCCTGCACGGCCTGGGCGCACCGCGTGATGCCCTGCGGCCAGGCGCCGGCGAGGCGCGCCACGAACGGCTCGGCGTCGACGTCGAGCGGCTCGAGGTCCGATCCGGAGGCGAGCAGGGTCGCGTCGCGCGCGAGGTCCTCGACGATCTGCAGCACCTGCTCCGCCCGCTCCGCCCACTCGGTGCGCGCGCCCTGCGCGACCTCGGCCGAGAACGCGTAGACGGCGTCGAGCCCGCCGTCGAGCGCCGCACACAGTGAGGCGCGCAGCGCCGACCGCGCCGCCAGGCCCTCTTCGGCCAGCACCAGCGCGCGGCCCGGGCTGCCCGAGGCGAGCCGCGTGGCCGACGACGCCGCCTCCGGGTCGATCCCCCGCGCGACGAGCCAGTCCCGGATCCGCGCGGGATCCACCGCGCCGAGCCGCATCCGCTGGCAGCGCGAGCGGATGGTGGGCAGCAGCGCGCGCGCGTTGTGGGTGATCAGCAGGAAGTGCGTGGCGGCCGGGGGCTCCTCGAGCGTCTTCAGCAGCGCGTTGGCGGCGGGCTCCTGCATCGCGTCGGCCGGGTCGACGACGATGAAGCGGTGCCGCGCGCCGTACCGGTGGTACTGCGACTGCCGGATCGCCTCGCGGACGGCGTCGATCGGGATGGTGCGCGACGCCCTCGACAGGTCGGGCTCGAGCACGATCACGTCGGGGTGACGCCCGGCGGCGATGGCCACGCAGGTCTCGCAGCGCCCGCAGGGCCGCGGCCCGTCGGCGGTGCAGTTCGCGAGCCGCGCTAGGTGATCGGCGAGCCGGCGCTTCCCCACGCCGCGGGGCCCCTCGATCAGGTAGGCGTGGTGGAGCCCACCGCGCGCCACGGCGCCGCGCAGCTCGGCGAGCGCGGCCTGGTGGCCGATGATGTCGCTGCCCTCGATGTCGGCGTCAGCCACCGCCCGCTCCCCCCTGCCCCGGTGTGATGCCCGCCAGCGCGCCCTCTCGCACCAGGGTGCGCGCCGCGCCGGCGACGAACAGGCTGCCCGCGACGATCACCTCGTCGGCCTCGGCGTAGACCTCGGGCAGCGTCTCCTCGATCGGCCCCCCCGCCGCCACGAGCGGGTGCATCCCCTCGATCGCGAGCGCCAGCTCCTCGGGATCGCGCGCCCGGGGGTGGCTGCAGCGCGTCGTCACGACCTCGTCGAACAGGTCTCCCCCGAGGAGCGGCGCCAGCACGGCCTGCGGCTCGCGGTCCTGCCCCATCCCGAACAGCAGGATGCGGGTCTTCGGGCGCGGGCGGCGCGACAGCCACGCCGCGAGCGCGCGGGTGCCATCGGGGTTGTGGGCGCCGTCGGCGACGAGCCCGGGCAGCAGCTGCTCGAGCCGCACGGGCACCCGCGCCTCGGTCAGGCCCGCCACGATCGCCTCGTCGGGGAGGTGGAAGCCCTGGGCGCGCAGCTGGTGCAGCGCGCCGACCGCCACCGACGCGTTGATGGCCTGGTGCAGCCCCTCCATCCCGAGCCGCACCGGCCCGACCCGGCCGCGCGGGGTGGCGAACGACCAGCGCCCGTCGGCGTGGGGCTCGCGGCGCAGCGCCGGCGGCACCCAGAGCTCCACGTCGAGCCGGGACGCCGCCGCCTCGACCACCGCCTTCGCCTCGGGGGCAGCGGCCCGGCCACCGCAGGCACGCCGCGGCGGAAGATGGCCGCCTTCTCGCCCGCGATCGAGGCGAGGTCGGGGCCGAGCTCCTCCATGTGGTCGAGCCCGATCGACGGGATCGCGCAGACCGCCGGGCGCACCACGCTCGTGGCGTCGAGCCGGCCGCCCATCCCCACCTCGACGACCATCACGTCGGCCCGAGCCCGCGCGAACACCGAGAACGCCGCGGCCGTGACGAGCTCGAAGTAGGTGAGCACCTGCCCGGCGACGCCCGCGGCCTCGACCCAGTCCCGCCGGGCGCGGTCGACGTGCTCCAGCGCCTCGGCGAGGGCGGCGTCGTCGATGGGGACGCCGTCGAGCTGGATCCGCTCGTTGACCGCCTCGACGTGCGGCGACAGCGTGGTGCCCACGCGGTAGCCGGCGCGGACCAGCGCGCCCGTGACGTAGGTGCAGACGCTGCCCTTGCCGTTCGTCCCCGCGACGTGGACCGCGGGCGCGCACAGGTGCGGCTCGCCGAGCACCCCGAGGAAGGTGCGGATGCGCTCCAGGCCGAGCCGGACGCCGGCGGACGCCGCCAGCTCGAGCGCCGGATGCGACCTCACGAGCCCGATCCGGCTCCCGCGGAGCTCGCCCGCTCGGGCGGGGCGCGATCGTCGAGCGGACCGGGATCTCGGCCGCCGGCAGGTTGGTGAGGTGCCGCAGGATCCGGCTGAGCGTGGCCTTGAGCGCGTGGCGGGTGACGATGCGGTCGATGAGGCCGTGCTCGAGGAGGTACTCCGCGGTCTGGAAGCCCTCGGGCAGCTCCTGCCCGATCGTCTCGCGGATCACGCGCGGCCCGGCGAACCCGATGAGCGCGCCCGGCTCCGCCAGGATCACGTCGCCCAGCATCGCGAACGACGCCGCCACGCCGCCCGTGGTCGGGTGGGTGAGCACGGAGACGTAGGGCAGGCCGGCCGCGCGCAGGCGCCCCAGCGCGGCGCAGGTCTTCGCCATCTGCATCAGCGACAGCACGCCCTCCTGCATCCGCGCGCCGCCCGAGGCGGAGATCACGATGGCAGGTACCTTCCGCTCGGCCGCGCGCTCGAACAGGCGGGTGATCTTCTCGCCCACGACGGCGCCCATGGAGCCGCCCAGGTAGGCGAAGTCGAACGACCCGATCTCCACGTCGACCCCGCCGACCGGGCCCGCCACCGACAGGAAGGCCTCGTTGCGGCCGGTCTTGCGCCGGGCGTCCTCGATGCGGCGCGGGTACGGCTTGCTGTCGGTGAACCCGAGCGCGTCGACCGGCACGAGCCCTTCGTCGTGCAGCATGACGGACGGCGGGTCGTCGCACAGCTGGCGCAGCCGCTCCACGCCGCCGATGCGGAAGTGGTGCTTGCACCGATGGCAGACGAAGAGGTTCTGCGCGAGGTCGTCGTTGTACAGCACCTCGGCGCACGACGGGCAGCGCGTGAACAGATCCGGCGTCTCGCCCTCGGGCGCACCGTTCTGCACGCCGTCTTCGGCCTTCGAGCGCACGAACGCCACGAAGTCACGCCGCTGCTCGAACCACCTCGGCCCCTGGTTGGACATTCCTACTCCCCGGCCGGCGCCTCTATCCCGGTCGACGGGCTGAGCCGAGCGTTCGGCTCAGCTGGAGGCGAGACGCCCGATCCGGCCGGCGCTCTCGGGCGCGGCCCGGCGGTCGGCGGCCGCGGTGCGCAGCAGGTGCCCGCCCGACCACAGCGCGGTGGAGGAGACGACGACCACCAGCGCGGTGAACAGCAAGGTGTAGGCGGCGTCCTCGGAGTGCGCGCCGCCCCGCAGCGGCGCCCACAGCGCGTTGAGGAACACGCCCGACCACGCCCCGGCGAGCACGGCGCCGGCCACCTCGAGCTGGCGCCAGCGGACCCCCAGCCCGAGCGTCGGGTTCAGCTTGCTCGCCCCGACGCACACGCCGCCCACGATCCACGCGGCGAGCACGGCGCCGCCGCCCGACAGCGCCGACCAGCACAGCAGCGCCACCGCGCCGATGCCCCGCGCCCAGGCCTGGTCGAGCCACAGCATCCACACCGTGGCGGGGAGGACGCCCACCAGCGCCGCGGCACCCGCCACCGCCACGCTGGAGGGCGCGCGGGACGGCCGGTACGGCGCAGGGTGGACGCGCAGCCCGGGCCCCGCGCGCCACCGCCGCGACGCGGCCACCAGCACGGCGCCGAGCGCGACCCCCGCCCAGGCGAGCAGCGACAGCAGCGCCTGGAGCAGGATCGTCGGCGCGGCGCGGCCGGAGCGCTGACGCGGACCACGAGCAGCGGCATCCAGACGCACAGCGGCGCCCAGTGGACGGCCAGCACGGCCCCGAGGCCCCACGCCGACCACGCGCCGGTGCGGGGGGGCAGCAGCGCGCGCGGCGCCGGCAGCACCGCCCACGAGCCACTGATCGGCGCGGCCGGCCACCACGCCGATCAGGATGCCGAGCGGCGCCACCAGCCCCACCGAGAGGATCGCCCACCAGGAAGATCCCCGTCATCACCCGGCCGGGGTTGCTGGCGATCATCAGCAGGCCGGTGGGCACGATGCCACAGGAGTACGCCGCCACGAACGCGCCCCCACCGTCGCCGGCCGCACCCAGCGCGCCCGCACCCAGGGCCCGCCTGCCTCGTCGGTCTCCATGGTCCCCCGCACTCGAACTGGCATGCTACCGCGAATCGCCACCGCTCGCGCAATCCCTGCGGTCGATGGTTGACAGGGGCCGGATCGCGTGACCTGGGACCGGGTCACGACTAGCTGTGAGGTCCGACGTGGAAGTTCCTGCCCCCTATAAGACCGCCGGTCTCGTAAACCTCGTTTGCGGCGGCTTCGGCGTCATGGTCAATCTCATGTGGGTGCTCGCCATGATCTGGGTGTGCGTGGGCATCCTGTGGCTCATCCCCGCGGCCGCTTCGGGCTACCAGGCCTACATCGGCTGGCAGATGTACAACGGCGAGCCGAGCCCGGCCGCGAAGAACGCCGCCATCGCCGGCATCGTCGCGGGCGTCTTCGGCTTCAACATCGTCAGCCTCGCGGGCAGCGCCTTCGCGATGATGCAGGTCGGCAACGACGAGGTGAAGGGCTGGCTGGAGCAGCACGGCGCGGCCTGATCGCCCGCTCCGTCCACGTCGCTCACAGCGACGGCCCGTAACCGAGCCGTCACCTGCCGGCCGAGGCTCGGCCTCCGGAGCGGAATCCGCACCGGAGCCGTCCTCGGCGCGCGATCAGCGGCCCGAAACATCGAAACGCCCCCCCGAGCCGGCTACGTTCACAGAGAGCGACGGGCTTCGGAGAGCCGCGGATGGCGACACGTTTCGACCGGGTGACCGATCGAGAGATGCAGCGGGTGACGATGCGCACTCGCGAGCGAACCACGGATGTGGGCCTCGAGGTGGAGGCGCTGCTGCAGCGCACCGACCTCGCGCCGCCCACCTCGGCGGAGGTCTCGTCGACCTCGAGGCGAGAGCTGCCGGTCCGCGCGCTGACAGGCGCGATGTTCGCCTGGTTGTCCCTCATCTTCGTCGTCTGCTACCTGATCCTGCCCACGGTGCTGGCGGTGACCGGCGTGACGAGCGGGGTGCTCGCCGCGGCGCCGTTCTCGCTGCCGGCGTTCGCGATGGCGTCGCTCGTGGCCATCGTCGGGGCGGCGCTGGCGCGGCCCCGGCTGCAGCTGAGCCTGCGGCGCCCGCGCGACCCGGTGCTGTCGGCCACGGTCGGCGGGCTCGGCGTGTGGGCCGTCGTCCACAACACGAGCACCTTCCTGCAGCCGTTCGCGGCGATGTCCCCCACCGAGCTGTTCAGCTTCCTGTCGATGAACGTGCTCGAGATGGGGATGCTCAGGATGATGTTCGCGAGCTTCACCCAGCGCAAGGCCGTGGCCCTGGCGCTGGGCGGCGGCTTCCAGCTGCTGGTGCTGGGGCTCGTGCTGACCCTGATGTCGCTCGCGGCCGTCTAGGAGCCGGCGGCGCGCAGGCCGCGCAGCAGCCTCGCGCCCGGGGGCTCCTCCCCCTGCCCGTGCCCTGACCGTCTCGGCCCGCTGCGGTGCCAGCGAGGGGCGTCATCTCGGCGGGCCAGGAACTGTCCGGCATCCCGATCAACGGACAGGCGAGATGGGCAGGGGCAGGGGCAGGGGCAGGGGCGGGGAGGTCCCTGGCCCCGGCCCCGTCAGCCCGGTGCGTCCCACTTCGCCAGCAGCTCGATCGGGTCGCGCTCGCGCGACCGCGACCACTACAGCGACTCCTCCAGCTCCAGCACCCGCTGCTGCAGCTGGTGCACCTTGTGCATCTCGGCCTTCAGGTGGTCGACCGCCTGGTCGCGGCTCAACATCCGCAGCGCGGCCTCGGCCACCGACGGCAGCGGGGCCGTGGCCTCCCGGTTCGGCAGCGTCGGCTCCCGCACCGGGATGGTGGGCTCCCGCACCGGCTGCGTCGCGACGCGCGCCGGGGCCGGCGGCACCACCACCGTCGCCGGCTGGTCCTCGATCGACACCTGGATCGACGCCGTCGTCCCGTCGAGGTCGGCCTCCGGCGCGACGAGGTAGCGGAAGCCGTACTCCGTGTGGGGCTTGAGCTCGACCCACCGGTCCGACGGCAGCCGCCCCGCCACGTCGGACGAGATCCGCGACAGCGCGTAGCTCTGGCGCTGCCCCGACGGCAGCACGTGGACGAAGCGCCCGGCGCGCAGCGAGGCCGGATCGATGTCCTCCTCCTCGTACGCCACGGCGGGCGACGGCTCCGTGCGCCCGCCCTTGCGGATGCCGAGCACGCCCATGCCCTCCTTGCACTCGAACCGAATCACCAGCGCGTCGCCCACGCTTCCGCGACGGGTGAAGACCTTGAAGGGATCGCCCTCGGAGACCAGTCCGTACATGACCGGGAGTCTACACGACGCGCCCGCCGAGGGAAGCGCGCGCCCGGTTACCCGGCCCGCCCCCCAGCACCGTCGGCAGCACCGCCGCGGGGGCTACCCGGCATGGCGCCGGATCACCGCCGGCAAGCGCGGGACCGCCGCCACGACGTGCCGCTGGGCGGTGGGGCGCAGCGACGCGTAGAGCTTCGTCAGCACGCGGTTCGACGACCGCGCCGCCCGCGCGTCGGTCACGGCGAGCATCCGGTCGGCGATCGCCGGCGCCTCGTCGGTGAACACGCCGTCACCGCCATTGCGCGCCCGCGCCCAGGTCGGGTCGATCGCCCGCACGAAGTCCGGCAGCAGATGGTCCACGGCCATCGCCACGATCCCCGGCTTGAGCTTGAGGAACGCCGCGTAGCCGGCGCGCAGCGCCGCCCCCGACAGGCCGCGCTTGCTCGCCACCTCCTCGTCCACGAGGCGCGCCAGGTCCGCCACGATCGCCGCCCGCCGCGCCGGGTCCTCGATCGCCGCCAGCAGGCCGTCCGCCGCCCGTGCTCCCTCCTGCGCCATGCGCCCTCCGCGACCAGAGTAGTCCACCGCACCGGATACAGGGTCCCGCCCCCGGGAGGGGATCGATGACGGCGTGGCTCCGACACCCCACCGTGAGCGGCGACACCGTCGTCCTCGTCTGCGAGGACGACCTGTGGACGGTCCCGCTCGCCGGAGGCCTCGCCCGCCGCCTGACCAGCGGCCCCGGCGCCTACGCCCGCCCGACCTTCTCGCCCGACGGCACGCTCCTGGCGTTCGACGGGACGGACGAAGGGGTGCACGAAGTCTACGTCGTCGGCCGCGAGGGCGGCCCCGTCGACCGCCGCACCTGGACGGGCGAGCTCGCGCAGGTCATCGGCTGGCGCCGCAGCGACGGGATCGGCGGCGGCGACGTCGTCTTCCTCACGGCGCAGGGGCGCCCGTTCATCCGGGAGACGATGCCCTGGCGCATCGCCGCCGCGCCGCCCGACGCCGGCCCCGACCTGCCCGAGCTCCTCCCCTACGGCCCCATCGCGCGCGTGGCCTACGGCCAGGACGGCGCCACCGTCCTGTGCCGCCACGCCGCCGACCTCGCCTGGTGGAAGGGCTACCGCGGCGGCCGGATGGGCGCCCTGTGGCACAGCCCCGGCGCCGGCGCCCCCTTCGCGCCCCTCCCCTTCGACGCCAACGTGGCCGCGCCCTGCTTCGCGGGCGGCCGCCTGTGGTTCCTCGCCGATCCGCAGCGCGGGGTCCCGCAGCTGATGAGCGCCCGGATCGAGGACGGCGCGCTGGTCGACGTCCAGCAGCACACCGACCACGACTCGCTCGCGGTCCGCTTCCCCGCGACCGACGGGCACACGCTCGTCTACATCCACGGCGGCGAGCTGTACCGCCTCGACGCCGCCCCCGGCGCCCGCCCCGAGCGCGTCGACGTGACGCTCCACAGCCAGCGCCACCAGCTGAACCGGCGCTTCCCCTCGCCCGTCCGCAACCTCGAGGACCACGATCCCCACCCCGACGGGCACAGCCTGGTCCTCACCGTCCGCGGGCGGCCGTTCGTGATGGGCGCCTGGGACGGCCCCGTCCGCCAGCTCGGCGCGCCCGACGGCGTCCGCTACCGGCACGCGCGGTGGCTCGACGCGCAGCGCGTCGTGGTGGCCGCTGCGAGCGAGGACGAGGAGGCGATCGAGGTGCACGGGCCGGAGCGCGGCGCCGTCCGCCGCCACGCCGACCTCGACCACGGGCGGGTCATGGCCCTCGAGGCCGCGCCCACGGGCGACCGGGTCGCCTTCACCGACCACCGGCACCGCCTCTACCTCCTCGACCTCGGCGACGGCGCCCTGCGCGAGGTGGACCGCAGCGGCGCCGGGCCGCTCCAGGGCTTCGACTGGTCGCCCGACGGCCGCTGGCTCGCCTGGGCGGCGCCGCTGTCGGGCGCCGGCGGCGCGCGCATCCGGCTGCTCGACACCGCCGGCGAGGGCGAGCCCGTCGACGTGACCGACGGCAGCTACCCCGACGCCTCCCCGTCCTTCGATCCCGACGGCGAGCACCTGTACTTCCTGTCGCTGCGCCACCTCGACCCCGTCTCCGACGCCGCCGTGTTCGGCTACGGCTTCCCGCGCGGCGTGCTGCCCTACGTCGTGACCCTCCGGCGCGACGCCCCGCACCCCTTCCGCCCCGACCCGCGGCCGCCGAAGACCAGCAGCAGCCCGCCCGTCCAGGCCGAGGTGCGGATCGACCTCGAGGGCATCGACCTCCGCCTGGTCCCCTTCCCGCTCCCCGAGGGCCGCTACGAGCAGATCATCGGGGTCGGGCGCGGCCAGGTGCTCCTCACCCGCGCGCCGCTGCGGGGCGCCCTCGATCGGACCTGGTACGACCCCGGGCCGCCCAAGGCCGACCTGTCGCTGCTCCAGTGGGACTTCGACAAGCAGGAGGTGACCGACCTCGGCGTGCGCGTGAGCGGGCTGCGGCCCGACCGGAAGCGCAACCACGTGGCGATCCGGATGGGCCCGCGCCTGCGGCTCGTGGGCAGCCGCCCCGACAAGTCCCAGCGCGAGGAGCTCAAGCGCCCCGCCGGTCGGCCCGACCGCAAGAACGGGTTCGTCGACCTCGACCGGGTGCGCGTGTCGGTCGATCCGGGCGCGGAGTGGCGCCAGATGACCGACGAGGCGTGGCGCCTCATGCGCGATCACTACTGGGAGCCCACCTTCGCCGGCGTGGACTGGGACGGGATGCGGCAGCGCTACCTCGCGCTGGTGCCGCGGGTGGGCAGCCGCAGCGAGCTGTCGGACCTCGTGTGGTGCATGCAGGGCGAGCTCGGGACGAGCCACGCCTACGAGATGGGCGGCGACTACCTCCGCCCGCCGCGCTACCCCGTGGGGCGGCTCGGGGCCGAGCTCGCCTGGGACGCCCACGCCGGCGGCTGGCGCGTGACGCACATCGTCCGCGGCGAGCCCGGAGATCCCGCGCGCAGCTCGCCGCTGCTCGCGCCGGGCGCGAACGTGGCCGAGGGCGACGTGATCGTGGCGGTCCACGGCCAGCCGGTGCGCGCGGAGCTCCCGCTCGACGCCGCGCTCGTCCACCAGACGGACGCCAGCATCGCGCTGACCGTGGTGCGCGACGGCGCCGAGCGCGAGGTCGCGGTGCGCACGCTGTCCGACGACCGGCCGCTGCGCTACCGCGACTGGGTCCTGCGCAACCGCGCGCGGGTCCACCAGGCCACCGAGGGGCGCGTGGGCTACGTCCACGTCCCCGACATGAGCCCGCCCGGCTTCGCCGAGTTCCACCGCGACTACGACCGGGAGGCCGAGCGCGGCGCGCTCGTCGTCGACGTCCGGTACAACCGCGGCGGCCACGTCTCGCAGCTGCTGCTGGCGCGGCTCGCGCGCGAGCGGCTCGGCTACAAGGTGCCGCGCTGGCAGCCGCCGCGGCCCTACCCCAACGGGTCCGTCGGCGGCCCCATGCTGGCGCTCACCAACGAGTTCGCCGGCTCCGACGGCGACATCTTCAGCCACGCCTGGAAGCGCCTCGGCCTCGGCCCGCTCGTGGGCACGCGCACCTGGGGCGGCGTGGTCGGGATCTCGCCGCGGCAGCTGCTGGTCGACCGCGGCGTGACCACCCAGCCGGAGTACGCCACCTGGTTCGACGACGTGGGCTTCGGCCTCGAGAACCGCGGGAGCGAGCCCGACATCGAGGTGGTGGTCACCCCCGACGACTGGGCGGCGGGCCGCGATCCGCAGCTCGAGCGGGGCATCGCCGAGATCCTGGCGCTGTGCGCCGCGCAGCCGCCCCGCCGCGGCCTCCCACCGCCGGGCCGGGTTAGAGACGCCCGGCGGAGGTGCCCGTGGGGCGCTGGATGTGGATGCTGCTCGGCGTCGTCGGGTGCGCCGGCGACGCGGCGAAGGACACGGGCGCGCCCACCGACGACGCCGATGCCGACACGGACGCCGACGCCGACGCCGACGCCGACGCGGACGCGGACGCCGACGCGGATGCCGACGCCGACGCCGACACGGACACCGACACGGCGGCGCCCGCGGTCCAGACCACGATCCCGGCGGTCCAGACGGGTGACGTCCCCGAGCAGACCGACGTGAGCGTCGAAGGGATCGTCACCGGCACGGCCTACAACGGGCTGTACGTCCAGGACCCGGCCGGAGGGCCCTCCTCGGGGATCTGGGTCTTCGCCGATCCGGGGTGGGACGCCGCGTTCGGCGCCGTGGCCCGCGGCGATCGGGTCCGCGTGGTCGGCCGGTACCAGGAGGCCAACGGGCTGTCGCAGCTGAGCCTGCTCGACGCCGCGTCGCCGGCGATCGTGGCGCTCGGCGCCGCGGGCGAGCCCGCCCCCGCCGCGGTGACCGTCGCCGCGCTCGCCGCGGACGGCGAGCCGTGGGAGGGCGTGCTGGTGCGCGTCGACCCGGTGCTGGTGTCCGACCCGGACCCCGGCTTCGGCGAGTTCGTCGTCGTCGACGCCGCCGGCGTCGCGCTGGTGGTCGACGACCAGATGCACTGGTACTCGCGCGCCGCGTCGGGCGAGCTGCAGGCCGGCGAGCCGCTCGACGCGCTCACGGGCATCGTCACCTGGTCGTTCGGCACCTTCAAGCTCGAGCCGCGCGACGAGGCCGATGTCGTCTCCCCCGTCCACACGGGCGACACCGCCGTGCCCGCCGACACGAGCGGCTCTGGGGCGTGAGACCGGCCGGAGCGGTCCGCGGAATAGCGCTGGAATCAACTGGACGATTCGACTTGTGGGCGGTTTCCCGTCAGTTACGCCTGGGGCACATCGCGCCCCGCCCGGGCGCTCCCCGGCGTAGGATGCAAGAGGGCCCCGATGGGCCCCGTCGAGCACCGACATGAGCAACCCACTCGATCCCATGCCCCACCGCTCCGGTTCCGGCCGTCCGCCCAGCGACGACGACAGCGTCATCGGGGGCAGGTACGAGCTGGTCGCCCGCATCGCCGAGGGTGGGAACGCGGTCGTGCACCGCGCGTGGGACCGCGAGACGCGCGAGTGGCGCGCGGTCAAGATGCTCCTGCCGGAGTACGCGAAGCGCCAGACGCTCCTGAGCCGCTTCCAGCGCGAAGGGCAGACGATGATGCGTCTGCTCGAGCACCCCAACATCTGCCGGGTCTACGACGCCGGGGTCGACGCCGATCGCGCCTGGCTCGTGATGGAGTACGCCGAGGGCGGCTCCGTCATCTCCTGGGTCGAGCGCAACGGCCCGATGCCGCCGCACATGGCCACGGAGGTCGCCATCCAGCTGTGCGCGGGCATCGCCTACGCGCACCAGGAAGGCGTCATCCACCGCGACGTGAAGCCGCAGAACCTGCTCGTCGACCGCGACGGGCGCTGCAAGGTCACCGACTTCGGCATCGCGCAGCTCATCCAGCAGACCCGCGTGACCATGACGGGCACCGTCATGGGCACCATCGGCTACATCGCGCCGGAGCAGCACGAGAGCGCGAAGCACGCCGACCAGCGCGCCGACGTGTACTCGATCGCCGCCTCGGTCTACACCCTGGTCCACGGCGAGGCCGCGACCCACCTGTTCATGGCCGAGGATCGCGACTTCGACGGGATCCCCGAGCCGCTCGCCGCCGTGATCCGCAAGGGCGCGCAGTACCGGCGGGAGTCGCGCTATCAGACGGTCGCCGAGATGCAGGCGGCGTTCGAGTCGCTGCTCGACGTGCTCGAGCCGGATCCGCCCGGCACCCCGCCGATCGTGCCGCAGGGCATCGAGCTGCCCGATCTCACGCACAGCCCGGCGCCCATCGAGGAGCAGAGCCTCGAGCCGGCCGCCGAGATCCTGCGCACGCCGCTCGTCGACCGCACCCCCTCCTCGATCATCCCGCGGGACTCCCTCACCGGGAGCGACCGCGCCGTGCGCCGCGCGCGCGTCCGCAACCGCGACGAGCTCGAGCGCGGCCGGCGGGTGCGGATGGTGGTGCTCGGCGTCGGCGCCGTCGGGATGTCTTCGGCGCTGTTGCTGCTGTTCTTCTCGATCGTCGCGAGCGTCATGCTCGGCGGGCGGATCGCCACCACCGAGGGCTCGAGCGACGAGCTCCGCGACGAGCTCGAGAAGGAGCTGCGCCTCGTCGATCGCCGCGGGCTCGACCGCCCCGAGGAGCTCGAGGCGCAGATCATGAACGCCACCGCCGGGTGGGACGACAAGACGCCCGACGAGCGCATCAGCGACGCCACCCACATCCTCGAGACCATCCGCGGCCGCGCGAGCGAGCTCACGGTCAGCGGCCGTGCCGACTCGCTGCCCGCCCTGCTCCACGAGCTGCGCGAGGCCGACAAGCGCCTCTCCGACGTGCTCACCCTCTACGAGTCGCGCAGCGACTCCACGCGCGAGATGCAGGACTCCTGGATCGGCCTGTTCGCGCGCCCCTTCGTCAGCCCGTAGCCCGCGCCCACCGCCACACCGTGAACCGGCGATCGGTGGCCACGGAGCGCGCCCCCGCCAGCAGCTGCGGCACGGCGACGGTCGCCTGGGTCACGAGCCAGGCCTCGCCGCCCGGCGCCACCCGCTGCGGCAGCGCCGCGCCGAGCTGACGCAGGACCGAGAGGTCCCGATCGGAGCCGCGATGGATCGGCGGGTTCGACACGACCAGGTCCCACGGGCCGCCCCGCGGCAGGCCGTCGACGCAGTGCACCGCGGCGCCGGGCACGTTGAGCACGGCGGCGTGGCAGGCGAGCGCGTCGTGGTCGCACAGGTCGAGAGAGGACGCGCTCCGCAGCGCCGCCGAGATCGCGCCCGCGCCGGCGGCGAAGTCGAGGACCCGGGCCCCCGTGGCGTCCGGCAGGTGCTCGAGGAGCAGCGCGGTGGCGGGATCGAGCCGCCCGTGGGCGAACAGGCCGGGCCAGCTCGCGAGCGGCTGCGTCCCGCCGGGCAGCGGCAGCGCGACGGCCTCGCGCCAGTCCTCCAGCGCCCCGCGCACGTCCTGCCGCGGGCGGCGCGCCAGGTAGCGGCGGGCGCGGCGGCCCGGGGTGCCGGCGTCGACCTCGCCGAGCGCCTCGAGGAGCTTGGCGCCGAGGGAGCGCCCGCCCTCGTCGTTGCTGGCCGCGGCCCACACGACGCCGTCCGGCGCGAGCTGCGCAGCCGCCAGGTGCAGCCCCATCCGCGCGGCGTCGCTGCCGCGCCACGGCCGCAGCACCGCGCCGGCGAACGGGCCGTCCGGCGGCGCGGGGCGCGGATCGGGCCCCTCCGAGGCGTAGCGGTGCCAGGCGACCACCGTGGCGCCGCGATCCTGGAGCGTCCCCCGCGCCCGCTCGAGGGCGCCGGCGCACAGCCAGCGCTGCCCGGCGGGATCCGGCGCGTCGGCCAGGCCGGCCGCCAACAGCTCGTCGACCCGATCGTCCCGCCCGCCCACGCGACCTCCGGCGCCCGTCTAACCAGCGCCCGGACGGGTTACCGGGCGGCATGCAGTGGCCCGCTTGGATCGACGAGCTGAAGGAGCGCTACCTCGCCGACGAAGGCAACGTCTTCGTCGTGCACGGCGCGGTGGCGCAGCCGATCTTCCCCGGCGACGGCGGCGAGGCGCTCGACGCCGTGCAGGTGCTGGTCCGGTTCCTGAAGAACACGCGCGAGGTGGTCGGCGTGCTGCGGCCGGCCCCCCTGCCCTCGCGCCTCGAGTTCGCCGACATCTCCGACCGCCAGCGGTTCGAGAACCTGGTCAAGGCGGCGGATCTCGTGCAGGGCCGCGCGCTGCCGCTGGTCGAGACCGACCCGCAGCAGGCGCTGGGGCGCATCTGGCGCGCGCTGTCGACCACGGGCACGGCCCAGGCCTACCTCGTCACCGACACCGAGCGGCTGCTGCCGGGCCACCGGCGGCGGATCGACCCCGTCCCCGATGCGCCGGACGTCCTGAGCTGGCCCGACGAGCCCACCCTGACGAACTCGAACAACATCGTCGTCTTCCTGTGCAGCGAGCCCGCCGCGATCCGCGCAGAGCTCGTCGAGCGCGCGGTGGTGATCGCCGCCGAGGCGCGCGCCGCGCGGCCCCGCTTCGAGGCGGAAGTGGTCGAGGTGCCGAGCGCACCCGAG
Organism: Myxococcota bacterium; assembly: GCA_041389545.1. Classification (GTDB taxonomy): domain Bacteria; phylum Myxococcota_A; class UBA796; order UBA796; genus JACKER01. The sequence goes on from JAWKRQ010000026.1 coordinate 60,560, forward strand.
GAGGAGGTGAGCGACGGCATCCCGGGCGCGCCGGTGCTCCCCGCCGACCACGAGCCCGGAGACCTGCGCGAGGACCTGCAGCGGGCGCTGATCACCGCGCTCGCGACGCACCCGGCCGAGCACCGGCCGGCGCACCTGCCGGTGATGGCCGCGGTGGCGGCCGTGGTGGCCGAGCGGGTCCCGGGGGTGTGGGGTCCCCTCACCTTCTCGCTCGACGGCGAAGGCGACGTGGTCGTGGAGGGCCCCGGCGCCGCCGCGTTCGACGCCGCGTGGCGCGCCGACATCGCGCTCGCCGCGTCGGCGTCGATGCTGTGCAAGGAGCTGCCGCCCGGCGCGGCCAGCGAGCTCGACCCCACCGCCGTGGGCGCGCTCGCACGCCGGACCGAGCGGATGGTCACCCGGCTCGGCGCGGCGTAGCGCCTACCGCTTCGAGCGGTCGAGGAAGCCCCGGATCATCGCCTTGATCTCGCCCGAGGTCCAGGTGGGCAGCACCTGCTCCAGGAACTGCTGCTCCGTCGCGGCGTCCCACGCGCCGATGCCGTCGCGCAGGGCGGCCTTGGCGTGGGCGTAGGCCGCGGGCGGATGGGCGGCCAGCGCGGCCAGCCGCTGCTGGGCAACGGCGAGCGGGTCGTCGGCGACCTCGTCGACGAGCCCCATCGCGGCGGCGTCGGCCGGCGCGTGCAGCCCGGCGCCCAGGATGACGGTCTCGATGCGCGCCACCCGGTGCCGGACGATGTCGAGGATGCCGGGCGGGAACCGCAGCCCGAGCGCGACCTCGTTGAGCCCGATCCGCGCCCGCGGATCGGCCGTGGCGACGCGGTGGTCGCACGCGAGCGCCAGGATGGCGCCGCCCGCGATGGCGTGGCCGTTGACGCAGGCGACGGTGGGCCCGGGGTAGCGGAACAGCCGCTCGACCACGCCGTTGAGGCGCATCAGGAACGACTGCATGCCGTCGCGATCCAGGTCGACGAGCTCGCGCAGGTCGAGCCCAGCGCTGAACGCGTCGCCCTCGCCGCGCAGCAGGACCGGCGCGCCCCCGGCCGCGGCGAGCCCCTCGTCGAGCTGCAGCATCAGGCGGGTGCCGAGCGCGTTCTTCGACGGGCCCGAGAGGACGACCTCGACCGGCGCGCTCACCGCTTCCCGTCCTTGCCCTTCGCCATCAGCCGCGAGACCAGGCCCTTGAGCACGTTGCGATCGGCGTCGCTCATCCGCTCGATCCGCAGCGCGAGCGTGCCGGCGTCCTTGCTGACCTCGACCTCCTCGGTGTCGATCGCGTCGGACCCGAGCACCGCGATGGTCTCGGCCACGTGCCGCCGATCGGCGGACGTGATCCCGTCGAGCGCGCGCGCCATCTTGGCCGTGTCGGCCGACAGCAGGAAGGTCGCCTTACCAGATGCCATCACCGTCCCCTGCCCCGTGCGACGGAGCGCGACGGTGTATCACGCTCCGCCGCGCGCCACCGCGAGCAGGAGCCGGTCGACGAGCGGTCCCTGCGCGGGATTGAGGCGCCGCTTCGCCTCCTCCGGGTCGAACCACGCCGCGCGATCCACCTCGGGGAACGATCGCTGCAGGCCCGAGCCGCGCGGCCACTCGAGCGCGAAGTGGCCGGAGACGAGCGTGGCCGGGTCGACGTCGAGCGCGGCGCCGAACCCGTGGATCACCTTGCCCGACTTCAGCTGCACGGTGCCGAGCGGCAGCAGCGGCCCGGGGACGACCCAGCCGGTCTCCTCGCGCAGCTCGCGCACCGCGGCGGCGGCCGGCGCTTCGCCCGGATCGAGCTCGCCCTTGGCGATCGACCAGGCGCCGTGGTCCTTGCGCGCCCACAGCGGCCCCGAGGTGCACGACCAGCACCTCCACCCGCCCGGCGGCCAGGCGGTACGGCAGGATCCCAGCGCTCACCTTCCCCACGCGTCCCCTCCGGTCAGCATCGCCAGCAGCAGCGCGTTCCCGAGCCCGCCGCCCGTCCAGAACCAGCCGCGCACCGGGACGCCGGCGGCGTGTGCCGAGCGGAACAGCGAGCGGTGCAGGTCGCGGTCGCCGAGCAGCCGGGCGTCGGCCAGGCCGAAGCCGCTGGCCGAGACGCCGAGCCCGAACAGCACGGGGCCGCTGTCGACGTCCATGCGCCCCGGCGCGCCGGAGCACCTCGCGCAGGCCCCCGCAGCCGGCCACGCTCGCCCACAGCGCGCCGCGCGCCGCCGCGGCGAGGTCGGCGGCGAGCGCGCGATCGGCGTGGGCCCAGGCGGCTGCGGCCACGGCGGTGCGGAGCCGCGCACGGCGTCGGCGGGGGCGCCGGTGCGCGGATCGAGCGCCTGCACGAGCAGCCCCGTGGCCGGGTCGACGGCCGCCGCGCGGTGCTTCGCCGCGAAGGCTGCCACCGCGGCGTCGTGGCGGTGGGACTCGGCGACGGCAGCGGCCACCAGCGCCAGATCCGGCGGGTACGTCTCGCCCGGGTAGGTCTCGAACGCGGCCACGGGCAGCGCCGCCATGCGCCGCGCCAGGGCGTCCGCCACGGCGTCGGCGACGGGGCGGGCCCGGGCGGCGACCTCGCCCGTGACGAGCCGCAGCCCGGCGCGCAGCCCGAGGCCCAGCCAGCCGAGGTAGGCGTGGCCGTGGTCGCTGGCCAGCGCCGCCGCCGACAGGCCGTCCTCGCCCCAGGCGTCGGTGCCGAAGGCCCGGGCGGCGGGGTCGAGGAGGTAGTCGACGCAGCCCGCCGCGGCCCCGGCGTAGGCCGAGCGCCGCTCGGGGTGCGCGTCGGCGACCTGGGCGAGGCCGATGAGCGCCATCTGGCAGGTGACCAGCGCCCACTCGCCGTCGAAGCGGTCGCTGCCGGTGTGGAAGCGCGCCGGGTCCGTGCCCTCGGCCACCGCCGCCGCCACGGCGTCGGCCAGCGGCAGCACCACGGCCGGATCGCCGTCGAAGAACCGGTCGGCGAGCCGCCCCGCACGCACCTGGAGCGCCGCCCACCCGCCCACGGCCAGCGCCAGCAGCGCGAGCCCGCGCGCCGTCCACTTCACGGGCGCCAGACCTCGGCGATCACCCGCCGCACCGACGGCTCGCTCATGCGGAAGTCGCCCCGCTGCACCTCGCCGGGGAACCACTTCCAGAGGAACGCGCCGATGACGCCGGGCTCGTGGTCGATGCCCCGCAGCACCACGCGCAGGCACCGCGCCTGCAGCGCCCGCCCCGCCTCCGTGGGCTCCGCGCCGCCCTCCCAGGGCCGCGCCGCCGCGCCCTCGCTCGCGTCGAAGCCGAGCTCGGTGAACACGATGTGCTTGCCCGTGCGCTGGTGGAACGCCCGCAGCCGCGCCGCCACGCGCTCCCAGCCGGCCTGCAGCTGCGCGTCGTCGGGGACGCCGCCGCCGTCGACCAGCGGGAAGTAGGCCTGGATCCCCACGACGTCGAGGGCGTCCCAGAACGGCACGCGCTCGAACGCGTCCCAGTTGGCCGCATAAGTGACGGGGCCCGCCCACACGGCGCGGACGCCGGCGATGACCTCGCGCCAGCCCGCCTCGTCGCCGATCGTGCCGTCGAGCTCGCTGCCGACGACGAAGCCGTCGGCCCCGGCCGAGGCCTGCGCCAGCGCGACCACCCAGGCGCGGTACTCGCGGAAGAAGCGCGCGCGGACTCGGGGATCGGGGAACGCCACCGCCCCGCGCCACGAGAACGGGCTGCCCCAGTACGCGAGGTGCGGCGTGACGAGGACCTTCATCCCGCGCGCGTGGGCCTCGCGGATCGGGCGGGCGAGCCACTCCGGCGGCGACTCGGGCGACAGGTCGCGCCACTGCACGCTGCCGTCGGCGCCGATCGCGGCGTAGGGGTGGATGGAGACCCAGTTCACGCCGAGGTCGCGCAGCGTGTCGAGCGTGCCGTCCATCCGCTCGGTGCCCCACTCCCAGCCCCAGGTCGGCGTCGACACGGTCATGCCGCGGACGTCGGCGGCGTGGGCCTCTGCGCCCAGCAGCGCCGCCGCCAGCAGCGGCCAGAGCCGTCGTCGCCACGCGCCCACCGCACCTCCGCCCTCCCAGGATATCCCCGGCCCTGCGGTCCCGGCCTCCGCCGGTTAGCATCGGGGGCTCATGCGAATCGTCGATGCCTCCGCCCGCTCGCTGCCTCGCGCCGATCACCCGCGCGACGCGGTGCTCATGTGCCCGTCTCCGTCGCGCGACGCGAGCGACGCGCCCACGCTCGTCGCCGCGGTCGACGGCCTCGGCGCCCCCGGCCGCGAGGATCGCGCCGCGAAGCTCGTGGTCACCGCCATCGAGCGCAAGGTGCCGCTGCTCGACAAGCTCGCCCGCGCGACCGAGCGCGACCGCACCAGCGGCACGCGCCTCGCGCTGGTCCGCTCGCTCGAGCGAACGTTCGACGAGATCCACAGCGAGCTCGCCGCGCTGCAGGACCCGCAGGTCGGGGCCACGCTCGCCGTCGCCGTGTTCACCGACGGCTACGCCCACCTCGCGCACGTCGGGGCCGTCCGCGGCTACCTGCTGCGCGACGGGCGGCTGCGCGCGCTGACCACCGACCACACGCTCGGGATGGTGCGGGTGCGCGCCGGCACCCTGTCGCCCGAGGCGTACCGCGCGTCGCCGTTGCGCCACCGGCTGTACCAGGCGCTCGGGACGGGCGGGACCTCGACGTCGACGTGGCGTCGGTGGTGCTGGCCGACCGCGACGTGCTGCTGCTGTGCACCGACGGCATCCACGACGTGCTCGACGAGGCCACGCTCCGCGACTGCCTGTCGCTGAAGACGGCCGACCAGGCCACCGACGCACTGTGCAGCGCCGCGCGCGAGGCGGGCGCCGAGGGCGACGCCTCGGCCGTGGTGGTGCAGATCGCGGCCGAGGTGTCGGGCGAGGAGATCGACGCGCTGGCGCAGGTCCTCGCGTCCACCGCGCTGTTCCGCGACCTGACCGAGTCCGAGCGGCTGCTCATCGCGCCGTACCTCGACCGGGTCGAGCTCGACGTGGGCGACGTCCTGTTCCGCGAGGGCGAGCTCGGCGACGCCTTCTACGTCATCGTCGACGGCCGGGTCCGGGTCAGCCGCGGCGGCACGCCCCTCACCGAGATCGGGCCGGGCGGCGGCTTCGGCGAGCTGTGCCTCGCGGGGCCGCAGATCGCGCGGTCGGCGTCGGTAACGGCGATGTCGGCCACCGTGGCGCTGGGCCTCACCCGCGACCGGTTCCACGAGATCGTGGCGCGGCGCGCCGCCATCGGCACCCGGCTGCTGTCGCGCTCGCTCGACCTCATCGGCGATCGGCTGCGCGACCTGACCGAGCGGCTGTCGCAGGTCGAGAAGCTGGCCGTGGGCGAGATGCGGCCCGGCGACCTCGCCCTGCGCACGGCCATCGTGCTGGCGGCGCGCGGGGAGTGGCCGCCGCCCGAGCCCGTCGCTGCGCCGCCGCCCGAGCGGGTGGTGCCGCCGCCCGCGGGCGCCGTGGTCGTCGACGACGACGAGGACGACGAGCTCGAGGATCCGCCCACCGAGGCCGCGCCCGCCGCGCGTCGCGGGCGCCGAGCGAGCCGCCGCGGCCGGCCGGCCCGGCGATCCGACCAGCCGTCCGCGCCGCCGATGCCCGCGCCGCGCCAGCGCCGCCGCCTCACCCCCCACGCCCCCGCCCGAGCGCGCGCCGAGCTGCCCGCGCCCGCGCCGCATGCCGGCCGACGAGCTGGCGCCGGTGGCGCTCGGCGACCTGCCGCCGCTCGTCGAGCCGACCACGGCGCTGCCCGTGGTGACGGGCGACGAGGAGACGGTGCGGGAGCGGCTCCCACCCTCGAGGCGCCGGACTCGCTCGACGAGGTCGAGGCGGTGCTCGAGCCGACGGAGGAGGACGAGGACTCCGAGGCCGAGTACACGGTCGCGATCGGGCCGCGCCGCCCGCGCCGCCGCCCACGGTACCGCTCGCGGCGCTGCGGCGCGAGATGTACCGGCCCGACGGCGAGCCGGTGGACCCGGCCGACATCGTCATCGACATGGGACGACCTCGGGACGGACGACGGCGGCGATCTCTAGCGCCCGGCGCGCCAGCCGCGCACGAGCGCCGCGAGCAGCGCCGGCACCGCCCCGGCGCCCCGCCCGCACCGCGATCCGCACCGCCACCCCGAGCTGCGTTGGGGGCGACGAGCGGCAGGTCGCGCCGCCGGCCGTGCCGCCGTACGTACCGGCCCGTGTTCCGCACCGCCAGCGCCCGGTCGCCAGCGCGTCGCCCACCCGCACCCCCGCCCGTCGGCAGGTGCAGGTGGTCGACCCCCGCGCCGGGGACGTAGCGCAGGCGCCAGCCCGCCCGCCGCAGCCGGGCCGAGACGTCGGCCTCCTCGAGCAGGGCCGTCCCGCCGTAGCCCGGGTCCGAACGGCCGGGCCGAGCGCGGCGCCGCCGCCGCAGGCACATGTTCGCGCCCTTGAGCGACGCCACCTCGCAGGCGGCGTCGCCGTCGAGCCGGGTGCGACGCGCCCCGCCGCGGTCGACCCGGTTCACCGTCCCCGCGCGTTGGGCCGCAGCACGCGCTCCACGATCTGCCCCACGACGCCGCCGACGGTCGGGTCCACGAACGCGGCGCGGTGCGCGTCGAGGCAGCCGGGGTGCAGCCGGGCGTCGTCGTCGAGGAACAGCACCAGCGGCGCCCGGCTCTCGGCCAGGCCCGACGTTGCGCGCCACCGGCAGCGACGGCGGCGCCAGCGGGACGTGCCGCGCCCACGCCCGCGCCGCGCACCACGCCGCGAGCAGCGCCGCCTCGGCCGGCCCGGACTGGTCCACGACGACGACCTTCGTCGCCGTCCCGGCGCTGGGCAGCCACGTCGCCGAGCAGGTCGAGCGCGGGCCCGGCCGCCCCGACCGTGGCCACGACGACGGCGAGCGGCGGGCTCACCGGCCGGCCCAGGCGGCGCAGCAGCCCGTCGACCTGGCCCGCGACGGTGAGCCCGCGCAGAGCACCCGCTCCCGGGCGGCGGCGCCGCGCACCGCGCGCTCGTCGGGGTCGCGCGCGGCCACCAGCGCAGCCAGCAGCGCAGCGGGGATCGTCGGGGGGCACCCGCCAGCCGACCGTGTCGTCCACGAGGCTCGGCGATGCCGGAGACGCTCGTGGCCACCACGGGCAGCCCCGCCGCCATGGCCTCCAGCAACGCGACGGGCACGCCGTCGCGGTCGCCGTCGGGGGCGACCCGGCAGGCGAGCGCGAACAGCGTGGACCGGGCCAGCACGTCCGGGACGGCGTCGGGGCACGGGCCCCGCCAGCACGCCGGGTCCGCCCAGCCGGTGCGCGTCCGGACACGAGGCGGAGCGGCATCCGAGCGGCGCGCGCGGCGGCGACCAGCGAATCGAGCCTTCTTCCGGCACGTCCCGGGCCACCGTCACCGCCCGGAGCGGCCGCGGGCGACGCGGGGCACGTCCGTGGGCACGCCGCAGCGCACGACCCGCGCCGCCACGCCGTAGCGCTCGGCGATCCACGCCGGTGGTGCTCGCACACGGTGACCGCCGGGCGCCGCGCGCAGCACCTCCGCGAGCGCCGGCCGCGGGCGGAACAGGTCCACGGCGTGCACCGTCACCGACGCCGGCACGCCGAGCACCGCGGCCACGGCGTGCGCCCACTCCGCCGCCTCCCCGGCGAAGTGCGCGTGCACCCGCTCCCAGCCGCGCGCCGCGCCCGCCGCCGCCACCGACAGCGCGCGGACGGCGGCCTTCGCCCCCAGCCGGCGCCGCAGCCAGCGCAGCGCGCCGCGCGCCCTCGGTGCGCCCCAGCGGCGCCAGGTCGAGGAGGTGCGGCGCCGTCGGGCGGAGCGCGCCGTCGGGCAGGCCCTCGCCGTCGGGGCGGCGCCCCAGGCCCCACCACGTCGACGGCCACGCCGCGCCGCCGCAGCTCCGCGACCTCGCGCGCGCCACGAACGTCTCGGACCGGGTGGGCCAGTACCGCACCACGCAGCCGACCGCGCCGGGGAGCCGCTCCATGGCGCGGTGTATCCCGGCCGCGCCTGGATACACCCCCGGGGTGGACGACCTGACCCCCCACCACCTGGCTGCCGCTCGGCACCATCGCCCTGCGGCTCGCCGTCGCGCCGCTGCTGGCCGGCGTCGTCGGGCTCGAGCGCGAGGTGCGGAGCAAGCCGGCGGGCCTGCGCACGCACATGCCGTGGGCCTGGGCGCCGCGACCTTCGTGATCCTGGCGATCGGCTCGTGCACGACCCGTCCTGGCCGTCCGACGGGTCCGTCCGCATCGATCCCATGCGGGTCATCGAGGCCGTCATCACCGGCGTCGCGTTCCTGGGCGCCGGCGCCATCGTCCGCGGCGAGGGCCAGGTCCACGGCATCACCACCGGCGCCGGCATCTGGGCCGCCGGCTCCATCGGGATCGCCTGCAGGCTCGGTCACCTGGTGGTCGCGGCGCTGCTCGCGGCGGTCGCGCTCGGCATCCTCGCGCTGGTCGGCGCCCTCGAGGCGGCGTCCGCGACCGGTGACCGCGGCTCACGGCCACAGGCCGAGCACGAGCCCCATCACCGTGAACGACACGGCGTGGTAGCCGCCGTCGATGAGCCACAGGCCGAGCGGCCGGCGCTCGAAGAGGCAGGTCACGCCCATCCCGAGCGCCACCCAGCCGAAGCCGGCCGCGAAGGAGGCCGCCGTGGCGAAGCCGAGCGTCGGCTCGGGCCCGAGGAACAGCGCCAGGTTCAGCACCATCGCGAGCTGGAGCACGAACGCGCCCCCGAACACCCGCGCGGCGCCGCGCCCGAGCTCCGCCTCGTCGAGGCCGGCGAGGCGAGCCCACCGGGTGCCGAACAGCAGCGGCGAGTACCACAGCCCGCCCACGGCGAAGGTGCTCACGGCGGCGACGAGCACCGCCAGATAGTCGATCGACGAGGGTCCCACGATGTCCTCCGACGCCAGCGACAGCGCCATCGCCGGCTCCCCCAGCGTCACCGGCCCGCCGCACGCCGGCACCCCCGATCCGGCCGAGCCCGGACGGGCGGCGCCCGAGCCCGGACCGGGCGGCGGCGAGCCGGGACCGGTGCGTGTCCGGCAGGCCATCGACGATCGGTGGCTGGTCCTGACGCTGGTGCCCGCGTTCGGCCTCGGCATCCCCCACGCTGCAGGGCTGTTCGCCTCGCTCGGTCCCCGCGATCCGGCGTACTGGTGGGGCCACCTGTGGTTCCTCTGCGGTGCGGGGCTCGTCTACGGCGCGAACCGCGCGCTGCTGTTCGCCGGGCGCACGCACGCCGACTGGTTCTCGCGCCCGGTGGCCAAGCTCGTGCTGCTGGCCACCGGCATCGTGTTCGGCACCGTCCCCACGACCGCGATCATGATGCACTTCTGGAGCGCGCTGTCGGGCGTCCCGCTCGGCGACGGCCTCCAGACGGTGCTGCTGGTCAACGTCATCTGCGTGCTCTTCGTCACCTGGCTGTACGAGACGCTGTTCCTCATCCGCGAGCGGGTCGACGACCAGGTGGCGCTGACCCGCGCCGAGGCCGCCCGCACCCGCGCGGAGCTCGACGCCCTGCGCGCTCAGGTCGACCCGCACTTCCTGTTCAACGCGCTGAACACGCTCGCCGCGCTCACCGAGGCCCGCCCCGCCGAGGCCCGCCGGTTCGTCGACCACCTGGCGCGGCTGTATCGCAGCTCCCTCGACACCCGCGGGCGCGCGCTGGTCGCCCTGTCCGAGGAGCTCGAGCTGGCCCGCGCCTACGCCGCCCTCGTGGGGATCCGGTTCGGTGACGCCGTGCAGACCGAGATCGTGGCGCCGGAGGACCCCGGCCGCTGGTGGGTGCCGCCCGGGGCCGCGCAGGTGCTGCTGGAGAACGTCGTCCGGCACAACACCGTCGATCCCGACGACCCGCTGCGGATCACGGTCGACGCGTCCGACGGCGCGCTGGTCGTGACCCACGCGCACCGCCCGCGCCGCGGCACGCGCGGCGCCGGCGTGGGCCTCGCGAACCTCGACGCCCGGGTGCGCGCGGCCATCGGGCGCCCGATCGCCGTCGAGCGCGGCCGCGAGCACCGGGTGACCGTGCCGATGCTGCGGGGCCCGGGCTGATGCGGGTCGCGCTGATCGAGGACGAGGTGCCCGCGCTCGAGCACCTGGAGCGCCTCGTCGGGCGCCTGCGGCCCGACGCCGAGGTGATCGCCGCCCTGCGCACCGTCCGCCAGACCCGCGCCTGGCTCGCCACGCCGGCGGCGTCGCGCTGCGATCTCGTCCTGGCCGACATCCAGCTGGGGGACGGCCTGTCGCTCGACGCCTTCGCGGGCGTCGATCTGGCCGTGCCCGTCGTGTTCACCACCGCTTACGATCACCACCTGGCGCCCGCCCTGGCCGGCAACGGCATCGCCTACCTGCTGAAGCCCATCGGCGAGGCCGACCTCGCCGCCGCCCTCGACAAGCACGCCCGCCTGGAGCGCCACTACGTCGGGGCGCTCGGCGCCCTCGCGCGCCAGGTCACGGCGCCGACCCGCCTCGTCGGGCGGCGCGGGCTCGACTGGGTCGGCGTGCCGGTGGAGGACGTCCGCTGGGTGCGCGTCCGCAACGGCGTGACCGTCGCCGCCACCGCGGACGGCGCGGAGCTCATGCTGGAGGCGCCGCTGAACCAGGTCCAGCAGCAGCTCGAGCCCGCGTTCTTCCGGGTCAACCGCTGGTACCTCGTGTCGCTGCCCGCGATCGAGCGGGTCCGGCCCGAGGGGCGCGGCCGGCTCCGCCTGTTGCTCCACCCCACCCCCGACGAGCCCGTGGTCGTCCCGCAAGAGAACGCCGCCGCGTTCCGCGCCTGGTTCGGGATGCCCTGACCGCGCGGGCGCCGCTCGGGGTATGACCGGAGCATGGGCGTGCGGGACGACGAGAGCGAAGACGACGACGAGGAGATCGACGCCGAGGCGACGACCCGCACCGCGCGGCGCCGCCGCCGGGGCACGCGCACCGTCACCGCGCGCACCGTCACCGCGCGCACCCGCACCTCGCGCCGCTTCCGCCGGCTGGAGCAGCGCGCCGCCACCACCGCGCCGATCGGCATCGCCTGGACGGTGGGCGTCGGGCTCGGCGGCGCCGCCGGCGTCGTGTTCCACCTGTGGGAGGAGCTCGCGCTGCGCGCCGTCGGCGTGGCGGTGCCCACCGGCGACGCCCGCCGCGACGCGTTCTACGTCAGCGCCGCCCTCGGCGCCGTGCTCGGCGCCTGGGCCGCGGCGCCGGGGCTGTACGGCCCGCGCTGGGCCACCACCGCGGCCGTCACGCTGGCCGGCTGGGTCGGCGCGGGCGTCTTCGGCGCGTGGGTGGCCGGCTGGGGCCTGCCCGCCCCGCTCGGCGTGGCGGTGGCGCTCGTCGCGGCGGTGATGCTGGGCCAGCTCGCGGGGCGCCTCCCCGCGCCCGCCTGGGCGCACCAGGGGCTCGCCACGGCGCTGACCCTGGCGGTGGCCGTCGGCGTCCCGCTGCACCTGACCGTGCTGCCCGGCCCGGGCACCTCGCCGTCGGTGCTCACCACGGGCCTCGTGCTGGCCTTCGCCGCGACGCTCGGCTGCGGCGCCGCCGGCGTGGCGCGGGCCGACCGGGCGCCGTTCCTGCCGGTGCTGGCGGGCGGCGCGCTGGCGCTGGCGCTGTCCGGCCTCGTCGCCGGCCGCGACGCGCTGCAGGCCGAGCCCGTCGCGCACGGCGGCGCCGCGGGCCCGAAGGTCGCCGTGGTCGTGCTGACGGGCCTGCGCGCCGACCGGGTCGGGCGGGGCCTCGCGCCGCGCCTCGACGCGCTCGCCCGGCAGGGCACCGTCTACACCGAGGCCCACGCCACCTCCGACTGGACCGTGCCGTCGCTGGCCTCCATCCTCACCGGGCGCTTCCCCTACGAGCACGGCGCCGGGCTCAACGGCGGCAGCGGCAACCTCCTCACGGCGCTGCGGCCCGACGTCCCCACCGTCGCGCGGGTCGCGAGCCAGGCCGGCCTGGCGACGGTCGCGTCGGTGTCGGATCCCGGCCTGCGCAGCTACGCGCTCGACGCCGGCTTCGACCGCTGGCTCGACGATCCCGGGCGCGGGGCGCGGCCCGTCGCGCTGCTGCCGCTCGCGGCCGCCGGGATCGACCCCACCGGCTGGCCCGCCCGGGCGCCGGCCGAGCGCGTCGTCGAGCGCGCGCTCCAGGCGCTCGCCACGCTCCCCGACAGCGGCTGGCTGCTGCTCGTCCAGCTCGGCGAGGCGCGGACGGGCTCGCTGACGGCCACGCCGGACGCCGTCGGCCGCTACGACGACGCCGTCCGCTCGCTCGATCCGCCGCTCGGCCGCCTGCTCGACGCCGTCCCCGACGACGCCTGGGTGGTGGTCTGCGGCGACCGCGGCGTGGCGCTGGGCGAGGTCCGCCACCCGGACCTGCGCGCCCGCACCGACGTGACCTGGGGCCACGACGTGTACCAGAGCCTCGTGCACGTCCCCCTGGTGGTGCGCCCGCCGACGCCGTCCCCCGCCGCGTCGACACGCCGGTCTCCCTCGCGGACCTCGCGCCGACGGTGCTGTCGTGGCTGCAGGCCGGCGACCCGGCCCGCTTCGGCGCCGTGCTCGGCGCGGGCGAGCCGCGGCCCGTGCTGGCGCAGTCCTCCCGCTACGGCGCCGAGCAGCAGATGGTGCGCGCCGGGCGCCACAAGCTCGTGCTCGCGGGCGACGGGCGCACCGCGCTGTTCGACCTGCGCGCCGACCCGGCCGAGGCGGCGCTGCCCTCGAGCCCGACCGCAAGGACAACGACGTGCACGAGCGCGAGCTGTCGGCGCTGGCCCCGCCGCCCGCCGCCGCGAAGGCCGCCGCCCGCCGCGCCGCGCCCGCGTCCGCCGAGCCTCGGCCGCATCTGGGCCCGCCTGCTCACGGGAGGCTGCGGTGAGCCTCGATCCGTGGCTGGGCCGCATCGGCACCGAGGTGATCTGGCTCGCCGTGGCCGCCGGCTTCGCCCTCATCGCCGCCACGCTGCACGCCACGCTGGTGCTCACGGGCCGCGACGTGCCGCCGTGGCGCCTGCTCGCGGGCGCGGTGGGCGGCGCGCTGGCGGCGGTGCTGCTCGCCCGCGCGCCGCTGCTCGGCACCTTCGACCCGGGCGAGCCGACGCGGTTCCGCGTCGTGACGGCGGCGGTGGTCGGGCTCGTGGGGCCGCTGCTGCTCGGCCCGTCGGTGGCGGTGACGCTCGGCGCGCCCGCTCGCGGCACCCAGCGCCGACCGCGCCGGTGGGGGCTCGCCGCGCCGCGCGGCGCCGCTCGCCCGCGGCCGCGGCCGTGCTGTGGGGCGGGCTCGCCACCGCCGACCCGCTGTACGCCAGCGCCCGCGCGGCAGCCTACCTCGGGGTGGCCGCGCTGGTCGGCCTCGCCGCGCTCGGCGGCCCCTCCCCCACCGCCACGGCGGGCGCGGCGGCGGCGCCGCTGGCCGTCGCGCTGGGCGAGGCCTCGCAGCGCGCGCTGGTGGTGCTCATGATCGTGCTCCAGACCGACGCCGTGACGCTGCCGGCGGACCGCTGGCCCGAGGCCGTCGCGCAGATGGTGGCGCACACCCGGCCCGAGTGGACGGCGACGGGCGCAGCGGTCGGCCTCGCCGCGCTCGGGGCGGCCGGCGCCTGCGCGCTCGATCGGGGGCGCGGCGCGGCCAGCGTGGCCCTGGCGGTCGCCACCGCGGCGGCCCTGCCGTGGGGCCCGCAGGCCCTGCTGCCCCTGCTCCCGCAGCTGGTCCGCTGAGGCGTCAGTCCGGCTCGACCCGCGAGACCTCCTCCGTCGGCGGCTCGTCGTCGGCCGGACGCGGCGGCGGGGGCGGCGGGGGCGGCGACGCACGCGGCGGGGGCGGCGGCGGCTTCGCGGCGCGCGGCGGCGGGGCGTCCTCCTCGTCGTACACGAGCTCGCCGTACAGCGTGGGCTCCACCTCGACGACCGCGAACGGCAGCTGCGGGCCCGTGTTGAGCGTGGCGTCGAGCTTGTCCTGCAGCTCGCGCAGCTCGCGGCGGGAGCGCAGGACGGTGTTCGAGTCGTAGTCGCCCGGCTCGTCGGGCAGCAGCGTGGCCGGGTTCAGCGACAGCGGCACGGGCCGCGGCACGGCCTCCTCCGCCAGCGACAGCGCCACCGGCGCCGCCCGCGGGTAGTCCGGCTCGTCGACGAAGACGAGGAGGCCCTGCGCGGCGTAGTGCAGGGCGAGGTGGCGCAGCAGGTGCGGGTGGCTCGGCGTAGCGGTCTGCTGGTGGCCCTGCCACTCCACGGTGAAGCCCGCGTGGAGCGCGCGCCGCGACGCGTCGCGCAGCACGACGGGGTCGCCGAAGTCCAGCACGAACAGCACGCCGTCGCGCTCCACGATCCGCGCGAGCAGCCGACCGTCGCGGCCCGACCGGAGGGTCAGCCGGAGCACCGGGCCTGCGGGGCTGCGGGGGACGGGGTGGCGAGCGTCATCCCCCACCCGTATCGCGCCGGGGAGCCGGGCACGAGCGCGCCCGATGGTTCCGCGGCGCCGAGCGGGATACCGGGGGCGGCCGCAGCAGGCCCCCCGCGGCGCCCACCTCCTGGAGGCCCCTTGCCCAACGCCTACATCTCCGGTACCGGCGGCTTCGTCCCGCCTCGCGTGGTCAGCAACGACCAGCTGCGCACCGAGTACGGCATGGACACCACCCACGAGTGGATCCTCCAGCGCACGGGCATCGAGGCGCGCCGGTTCGCGGAGGAGGGGCTGTGCTCGGCCGACCTCGCCGTCCCCGCGGCGGAGCAGGCGCTGGAGCGCGCCGGGCTGCAGAAGTCCGAGCTCGGCATGATCGTGTTCGCCACCCTGTCGCCGAAGCACGCCTTCCCGGGCGACGGCGTCTACCTGCAGGAGAAGCTCGGCCTGTGCGAGGCCGGCCACTTCGTGCCCGCGATGGACGTGCGCAACCAGTGCTCGGGCTTCCTGTACGGCCTCGCCGCGGCGTCGTCGATGGTGCAGTCGGGCATGGTGAACCACGTCCTGCTCGTCGGGGGCGAGACCCACTCCGCCGCGCTGGACCTGTCCACCCGCGGCCGCCAGGTGGCCTCGCTGTTCGGCGACGGCGCCGGTGCCGTCATCGTCAGCGCCACCGACGAAGACCGCGGCGTGCGCGGCTGGTGGCTCGGCGCCGACGGCCGGTTCGCCGACAAGCTCGCCCAGCCGGTGTGGGACATGTCGAAGCGGCCCTACATCCCCACCCGCGAAGACGGCGTGGGCGAGGTGCAGCCCTCGATGATGTGGGCGCAGATGGACGGCAAGCTCGTGTTCAAGAACGCCGTCGAGCGCATGATCCAGGTGCTGATGCAGGCCTGCTGGGCCCAGAAGCTCGGCATCGAAGACATCGACCTGTTCTGCTTCCACCAGGCCAACCTGCGCATCAACCAGATGGTGGCGCAGATGCTCAACATCCCCGAGAGCAAGCTCGTGAACAACATCGAGCGCTACGGGAACACCACCGCGGCGACCATCCCGCTGCTGCTGGCGGAGTCGGTGGAGACGGGCCGGCTGAAGCCGGGCATGAAGGTGGCCTGCGTGGCGTTCGGCTCGGGCTTCACCTGGGGGTCCTGCATCATCGACTGGTGAGCGCCGCCACGCCCGGCCGCGCCGCGAACGCCTCGGCGAGCGGCGGCGGCAGGTCCTGCGCGACGGCCTCGGCGGCGGCGCGGATCGACGCCACCACCGAAGGCTCGGCCCCGAGCTCGGCCACCAGCATCAGCAGCTCGAGCTTGAGCCCGCGCGCGCCGGTGCGCTGCAGCGCCTTGACCCCGCGCTTGGCCGACGAGCGGCCCGCGGCCGGGTTCCCGGCGGCCACCAGCGCCTGGGCCAGGTCGTAGCGGATGCGGGCCGCGGCGAGCGGCGACAGCGGCGCCCTGCGGCCCAACACGGCGCTGGCCAGCTCGGTGGCCATGGCGGCATCGGCGGGAGCGACCGCCCGGGCCCGCAGCGCCACCGCCTGCCCGAACAGGTCCTCGGCGGCGGAGGGCTCGGGCTCGATGAGCTCGTCGAGCAGCGCCAGCGCGGCCTCGCTCCGGCCGAGCTCCCGCACAGCACGCGCGCCGCCTGGAGCGCGAGGCCGGGCGGCGGCCGCGGCGCCATCAGGGCCGCGCGGCGTCGAGCGCCTCCGCGGCGGCGTCGGTGAGCCCAACCAGGGCGGACACCTCGGCCCGCAGCACGTGCGAGCGCGCCCCGAGCGCGGCCGCCGCGGCCCCGTCGACGGCGCGGACCCAGGCCGCCGCCGCCTCGGCGTAGGCCAGCGCGGGCGAGTAGCGGCCGAGCACCGCCTGCACCGCCGCCACGTCGAGCAGCACCCCGGCCACCGGCGCCGGCCACCGGCCCGCCTCGCCCGCCCGCACCCGCAGCGCCGCGATGGCGTCGCGCAGCGGCTCGAGCGCCGCGCCGAACCGGCCCTGCAGGCAGGCGCTGCGCGCGGCGGCCCGGCAGGCGCAGGCCACGGCCTCGGGATCGTCGCCCGCCACCCCCGCGCGCGCTCCACCAGCTGGTGGGCGCGCTCGAAGTCGCCGGTGTCGGCGGCGAACTCGGCCAGGACGCGGGTGCCGTCGACCTGGGCGCCGAGCGGCGGCGCGAGCGAGGTCTCGCCCTGCGTCCACCCCTGCATGCCCCACAGCAGCGGCGTCTCCGCGGCCTGGCGGCGCCCGGCGGCGAACAGGGCGCGCCCGAGCGACCAGCTGGCCCGCGCCCGCAGGGCGCCGTCTCCGCCGTCGACCGCGGCCCGCAGCGACTCCACCGCGCCGTCCACGTCGTGCAGCGCGAGGCGCGCCTCGCCGTCGAACAGGTTGACCCAGGGGAGCGCCCGGTTCTGCACGTCGGCCGGGCTCTCGATGGCCCGGTGGAACGCCTGGCGCAGGGTCGACGCCACGTCGACCACGCCGGCGTGATCGCCCTGGGCGATCCGGCGCTCGGCGTCGGCCACGAAGGCCCGCGCCATCGCCGGCACGTCGGCGTCGAGCACCGTCTCGGAAGGGACGTGGCGCGGCAGCGGGTCGATGGCGACGGGCTCCACGGTCAGCGCCGGCTGGGGCGGCAGGGAGCTCGCCGAGCCGTTGCGGTGCACGGGCGCGGGGCGTCCGCCGACGGGGCTCGTGGGGCGCACGTAGAGCAGATCGGTCCCGGCATCCTCGAGGAGGTCGGGGGCGTCGAGGCCCTCGCCCCCCGCCTCGTCGATCGAGGGGACGGGCGGCAGCCGCACCGTCTGCTCCGCGGCGGTCCGCACCGCATCCCGCGGGTCGATCGGCGCTGCGCCCGGCTGCGTCGTCTCGTGCTTGGTGGACACGATCCCGTCATCTATCCGGTGCCTCCCACCTTCGTCGACTCCCGGGCGACGGCGCCCGACAGCACGGCGGCCACCTCGGGGCGCGAGGTGAACGACCGCGACAGCGACGCGGGCAGGCCGGCGGAGTGGCTCACGATCGTGCGCCGGATCGAGGCCACGGCGCTGGCGTCGGCCCCGAGGTGCGCGAGGAGCACCATCAGCTCCACCCGGAGCCCCCGGCTCGACGTGCTCTGGACGAGCTTGAGCGCCTCCTTGACCGCGACCCGGGCGCGGGGATCGGGCGGTGTGCCCGGCTGCCGCGCGACGTCGTCGGCGATCCACAGCGCCAGCGCGGCGTCGAGCCGCAGCACCGCCGCTGGCAGGCCCGACGTGGAGCACCCCAGCGCCTCGGCCGCGCGCGCCGCCGCCTCCACGGGCCGGTGGCGCGCGCGGGAGACGGCGTCGACCGCCAGCGCCAGCGCCGCGAGCTCCGGGTCGGTCACCCGGCCGATGCCGGCGATCAGCTCCCGAGCCACGTCGTCGCGGCCGATCCGGCAGCTCGCCCGCGCGGCGCGGATGCGCGCGTCGGCGACCCACCAGCCCTCGGCCCCGCCCGCCTCCAGGGCCTGCCAGTCCACGCCGTCGACCAGCGCGCGCGACTCGTCCTCGCGGCCGAGGGACGCCTCGACCTCGGCCCGGCGGGCCGCCACCACGGCGTGCAGGACGGGCTGGCCGCCGCAGCTGCGGGCCGCCAGCTCGGCGTGCTTGAGCGCCGCCGACGGGTCGCCCGCGAGAGCGCGGGCCGTCACGAGCTCGGCGAGCAGCAGCGACACCTCCGGCGCCACGTCGCCGCGCAGGTCGACGTGGGCCAGGTAGCCCTCGATGGTGGTGGCCGCCCCGAGCGCGTCGCAGCCATCGAGCGCCTCGCCCGCCGCCGCGCGCACCGCCTCGGGATCCCGAGCCCGACCGTTCGCGGGCGCCGCCGCCCGCTCCGGCGGCGGCTCCGGCGAGCCGAGCGACGCCCGGTTGCGCTGCTCGGTGACCTCCTGCGACGCCGCCGACGGCTCCCACGGCTCGATGTCGGGCAGCTCCACCGTCTTCTCGTCGCCATCGCCGTCGGCGAAGTCGAGCTTGCCGAGCTCCACCGTCGCCTCGTCGTGGCCCGTGAAGGGCAGCTCCTGCAGCGACGGCAGCTCCGGCGACGGCGACGGCTTCGGCGCCGCCGGCTGGGCCGCCTTCGGCTCCGGCGCCTCGCCCCCCTCCTCCACGCGGCGCCCGTAGTGGCGCTCCACGCGGACCCCGGCGTCCTGGAGGAACCCGATCGGCAGCACGCCGCCGACCATCACGAACATCCAGTCGTTCGGCCGCACGACCTCGTCGTCGCCCGACGACAGCACCACCCGGTCCTTCGTGATCTCGCGCACCTGCGAGCCGAGGAGCAGCTCCACCTTCCCCGAGGCGGCCGCCTTCTCGAGCAGCTGCAGGTTCTTCGCCTTCGGGCGGTTGATGTGCTTGCCGCGGTACGACAGCGAGACCCGGTTGCCCGGCTGCTCCGACAGCGCGAGCGCCGCCTCGACGGCCGAGTCGCCGCCGCCGACCACCATCACGTGCTCGTACTTGTACTGCTCGGGCTCGAGCAGCGAGTAGGCGACCTTCTCGAGGTCCTCGCCGCCCACGCCGAGCGTCCGCGGCGTGCCCCGCCGCCCGAGCGCGAGGATGACGCGCCCCGCCCGCACCGTGCGCTTCGAGGTCACCACGGTGAAGCTGCCGTCGTCCTCCCGCGACACGCGGTCGGCGCGCTCGCCGGTGGAGATCCGCAGCCCCACCTCGCGCACGACGTCCTCGAACAGCTCGACCAGCTCCTCCTTGCGGAGCGTCTTGAGCTTCACCGTGCGGTAGCCGGGGATCTTCATGGGACGCGTGAAGACGAGCTTCTTCCGCGGGTAGTGCCGCACGGCGCCGCCGAGCTCGCCCTGCTCGATGAGGGCGTAGCTCCGCCCGGCGGTCGCCGCCGCCGCCGCCGCCGCGATGCCCGCGGGGCCCGCCCCCACGATCATCAGGTCGACCTCGCCCCCGCCGCGGCCCTTGCCGATGGCGTTCTCGGCCGCCTGCCGCCCCTGCTCCACGGCGCTGGCGATGAGGCCCATCCCGCCGAGCTCACCCGCGATGTACAGCCCGGGGACGTTGGTCTGGAAGTCGGGGCCGACCTGCGGGATGTCGATGCCGCGCTTCTCCGAGCCGAACACGAGCTCGATGGCGCCCACGGGGCAGACGACGGCGCACGCGCCGTGGCCGATGCAGTCCGCCATGTTGACGGCGACCGCCTGGCCCTCGATGACCTCGAAGACGCGCTCCGGGCACGCCGGCACGCAGGCGCCCGAGCCCATGCACACCGACAGATCGACCATCGGGTTGATGGTGACCGGCTCCATCCGGCCCGCAGCGAGCGCTGCGGCGCGCATCTTGCGCTTCCGATGCTCGCTGACGAGCGTGTAGAGCCACATCGGGATCACGAAGAGGACCACGATGCTCGCGAGGCAGGCCCAACCGGGCACCGACGAGTCCATCAGGGGAGCGCCTCGAGGAGCGTGGGCACCGCACCGCCGAACAGGATGGCGTTCAGCACGTGCAGGACGGCGATGCAGTACATCCCGGCCGCGAGCGGCTGGTGCAGCAGGCTCCAGAACCGGAACAGGCGGCGGGCGACCTCGAAGCCGCCGATGGCCCGCCGGATGCCGAGCTCCGTCACGAGGGTGCGCTGCGCCTCGCGCCGCACCTCGGGATCGAGGCCCGCGCGGCGGAGGAGGATCTTCACGTGATCGGCGCGGCGCCGGATCTCGAGATCGAGCACCACGAGCTGCAGCAGGGTGTCGGCCTCGGCGTCGAGGTCGCGCGCGAGGCACACGGCGTCGGCCACGAGGTCGCGCGCGCGGACGCCTTCCGGGCCGTCGCCGAGGCCGGTCGTCGCCTCGACCAGGCGCCCGCGCAGCTCGGCGAGCGACTCGTTGCAGGCGTCCAGATCGAGCTTGCGCCCCTGCGCCGAGGCGGGAGGTACCCGAACAGATACCGGCCGAAGAAGCCGGAAGCCGCGACCAGCAGCATGCACCAGAACCCCACCCCGACGAAGCCCGAGGGTGGGGCGAACGCGCTGTGGAGTACGATGAACAGAGGCCCGAGCAGCCCCGCGGTGAGGTGGAACCGCATCCAGAACCGCGCGGAGCCCATCGGGAGGATGGGGATCCACTTGCGGACGCTGTAGAGCAGCAGCACCGACATCAGGCCGGCGCCGATGATGCCGAGGACGAGCCCGTAGGGCTTGCCCGACGCCCACAGCGCGTCCATCGGGTGATCGGGGCGCTGGTAGATCGGCGTCAAGTAGTACGGCAAGCCGCCGGCGAAGGTCACCAGCGCGATCCCCAGGAGGGTCGCCGTGAGGAAGGAGAGGAATGCCCAGCCGACGAAGCCCCAGACGGTGATGGGCTCGAGCCGCAGCGCCTTGCGCTCGACGCGCGGAGTCCCCTGGACCATCGCGCCTCCAGGCCGGAGGTGTACTACACAAATCGCTCGATCTCAACCTCCGCAGTACACTCAGGCCCCGATTCCGAACGGCGATAGCGTTCTATGAAAGCCTGATAACGCATCCCAATCTCGCTTCGTCGTTGTACGGTTTCGTCGGATCGCCTAAGCTCCGATGGAACGAGCGGTGGCGAATGAGCGAGCCCTCCATCTTCGAATACCTCGACTACCGGGCGTACCTGCGCGACTGGTACCGCGCCCGCAAGGCGCGCGATCCCCGGTTCAGCCGGCGGCAGTTCGCCCGCCGCGCCGGGCGGTCCTCACCCGGCTTCCTCACCGAGGTGATGGACGGCAACCGCCAGCTCACGCCGCCCACCGTGCAGGCGGTAGCGCAGGCGCTCGACCTGTCGCGCACGGAGTCGGAGTTCTTCGCGGCGCTGGTCGACCTGCAGCAGGCGAGCGACACCCCCGCGCGGAACCACGCCTGGGACCGCCTGTCGGCCACGCGTTCGGCGCGCACCAAGACGCTCGACGGCTCGGGCTTCGAGTACCTGTCGAACTGGTGGTACCCGGTGGTCCGCGAGCTCGCCCACCGTGCCGACTTCCGGGCCGATCCGGCGTGGGTCGCGCGCCGGGTCCGCCCCACCATCACGGAGGCCCAGGCGCGGCGCGCGCTCGAGTGCCTCCAGGCGCTCGGCCTGCTCGAGGAGGTCGACGGGCGCATCCGCCCCGTCGACGCGGTGGTGACCACGCCGCACGAGGTCGAGGGCCTCGCGGTGCACAACTACCACCTCGGGATGCTGGATCGCGCGCGCGAGGCCATCGACCGGTTCGAGCCGGGCGAGCGCCACCTCGTGGCCGCCACCATCTCGGTGCCCACCGCGCTCGTCCCTCGCCTCAAGCAGGAGATCAACGCGCTGCAGGAGCGGATCCTGGCGCTGGCCTCCGAGGAGCCCGCCGAGCAGGTGCTGCAGATCGAGCTCCTCATGTTTCCGCTCTCCGATCGGGCGGAGGAGAACCCATCTTGAACGCGAACCTCGAGTCCGGAATGCCAGGACGCCGCATGGAGGGCGCGCTCGTCGTCGTCGCCGCGCTGCTCGCCGGGTGCGACACCGAGATCGGCTGGCCGGGCGGCACCGGCGTCGGCAACCCCGGCTCGACGTCCGTCCAGAGCCGCCTCGCCGGCGACGTCTACATCGAGGAGGGCTTCGCCGACCTCGACCAGCTGGAGGTCGTCCGCTGTCCCCCCGAAGACGCGCAGGTCACCGACATCGGCCGGGAGATCGACCTGCTCGGCGACGGCCCGTTCGCGGTCGCGGGCGGCGAGTGGTGCACGGTGGCGCTCGCGTTCTCGTCGCCGCTCGTCTACCGCGGGCTGTCGGAGCCCTCGAGCGACCCGAACAAGGGCTCGTTCGAGCTCATCCTCGACGTGGGACGGATCGAGATGCCCGCGGCGTCCGGGGTCGTCGTCGACGGCGGCGCCTACGTCATCGAGCTCGGGCGCGCCCACTGGCTCGAGAAGGACCGCCTCGGCGGCCTGGAAGACGGCACGCACGTCACCGTGGACGAGACCCACCCGCTGTACGCCGACCTCGTCGACGCCATCGCGTTCGGCTCGGCCGTGTTCCGCGACGCCGACGCCAACGGCATCCTCGACGCCACGGAGCGCCTCACCCCGCTCGCCGCCGGTCCCGACTGGACCAGCGGCGGCGGCGACGACGACGACGACCGATGAGCCGTCCCCCGCCGCTCGCAGCGAGAGCCTTCGCGGCCCTCGCCGTGCTCTTCATCGCCCTGCTGCACCCGCCCGCCGCGGCGCAGGGCATCGGCCAGTGGATGAGCCCCGGCCCCCTCGCGCGCGACCACGCCGAGTACGAGGGCGTGACCCAGTGCACGCTGTGTCACGCGGTGCTCCAGGGCGTGACCACCGACCGGTGCGTCGCGTGCCACGACAGCGTCGAGAAGCAGATCCGCACCAAGACGGGCTTCCACTCCGACAAGGCCGACCGCTGCGGCACCTGCCACCCCGACCACAAGGGGCGCGACTTCGAGCTGGCGCGGGTGGAGCTGTCCCCGGCCGACCACTTCCGCGAGACGGGCTTCCTGCTCGACGGCGCCCACGAGCGCACCCCGTGCCTCGACTGCCACGAGGCGGGCAACTGGGGCAAGGTCGACCCGGCCTGCGACTCGTGCCACCGCGACCCCCACGGCGCGGTCGACCACATCGAGATGCAGCCGTGCGATCGGTGCCACCTCACGTCCAACTGGACGGTGCGCAGCATCGCCGCCGACGTGTTCGACCACACCGACCGGCGCCAGACCGACTACGTCCTCAAGGGCGCCCACAAGGACGTCGACTGCCTCGACTGCCACTTCGAGGCCAAGTTCGCGCCGGTCAAGTTCGACGGCTGCACGAGCTGCCACCGCGACCCCCACGCCTCTCGCTTCGATCCGGGCTGCGTCTCCTGCCACGACGAGGAGACCTGGGTCGTGCCCGACTTCGACCACGCCGTCACCGGCTGGGCCCTCGACGGGCAGCACGGCCAGGTGCGCTGCGAGCAGTGCCACAAGGGCGGCTTCTTCACGGTGCCGAAGCGCGACACCTGCGAGCGGTGCCACAAGGACGTCCACAAGGGCCAGTTCGCCCCGCGGGCCTGCGACGAGTGCCACACCGTGGTCGAGGCCGACTTCCGCATCCCGGGCTACGACCACGCCCAGACGCAGTTCCCGCTCGTGGGCAAGCACGTCGAGGTCGCCTGCGGCGACTGCCACGGCGAGGGGCCGGGCGCGACGTGGCGACCGGTCGAGCACCAGGACTGCGACGCCTGCCACGACGACATCCACGAGGGCCAGTTCGAGCCCACCGACTGCCGCACCTGCCACGTCGAGACGGGCTGGGCGGTGAGCGACTTCGACCACGACCGCACCGACTTCCCGCTGCGGGGCGAACACGTCGACGTGGACTGCGAGGGCTGCCACGGCGCCGGCGCGTCGATCGACGACATCGGCCACGCCACCGGCGAGACGAAGTGGACGGGCATCCCCCACGGCAGCTGCCTCGACTGCCACGACGACGACCAGCCCCACAAGACGCAGTTCACGATGGAGCGCTGCGACGGGTGCCACGACGAGGTCGGCTTCGACCAGATCACCTTCGCCCACGCGGAGGAGACCGAGTTCGACCTGGAGCCGCAGCACGTCACGGTCGCCTGCAAGGGCTGCCACGAAGCGCTCGACGCCTTCGACCAGGTCGAGACCACCTGCCGACCCTGCCACGAGGACGACACGCCCGCGGGCCACTACGAGGGCGCCTGCGAGGACTGCCACCGCGCCGACGCGTGGCGCCCGGCGGATCTCGGGGGCCGCTCCCACGACATCACCGGGTTCACCCTGGTGGGCACGCACTCGCTGCTCGCCTGCAAGGAGTGCCACGGCCCGGCGCACGAGACGCTCGCCGCGAGCGGCACCGAGTGCATCGACTGCCACGCGGAGGACGACGCGCACCGCAACCTCATCGGCGCGCCGTGCGACGACTGCCACACGCCGACGACCTGGCTGCGCACCCGCTTCCGCCACGGGACGACCGGCTGGCCGCTGCGCGGGGCGCACCGCCTGGCGACCTGCGACGACTGCCACGCGCTGACCTACGCGGGCACTCCGAACGACTGCTGGCGGTGCCACGAGGCCGAGGCGCCGCGGGACGAGCCGGCGCACCAGTCGGCGTTCTTCCCGCAGTGCGACCTGTGTCATCGGCCGTACACCTGGAACGCCCTGCCCGACGCCTTCGTCGGCGCGCCGGAGCGGAGGTGATCGTGTGGTGGTTGGCGCTCGCGGCGCACGCGGGCAGCGACGTGGCGGTGACCTCGGTCGGCGCCCAGGGCTTCCGAGCCGAGGCCATCGGCGCCCAGTCCGCCGACATCCTGCTCGGCCAGCGCGTGCGCTGGGGGGTGGGCGACCACGGGCAGGCGCTCGTCGACGGGCGGTTCCTGGTGAGCCCCGGCGCCGAGCTGCCCTTCGACGAGAGCCGGGTCCGGCAGCTCGGCTACGCGCTCGAGGTGCCCTCGCTGGAGCTGCTGGTCGGGCGCCACCCGGTCGTGGCCGGCGGCCGGCGCCTCGTCGACGGCGTGCAGGCGGTGGCCCGGCCCGGCCAGGCCCACGCCGCGGCGCTCGGCGCCTGGGCCGGCCTCGTGCCGGACGAGTTCACCACGGCACCCACCACCCGCTTCGGCGCCGGCCCCGTGCTGGGCTACGAGGTGCCCGTCGCCTCGGTGTGGGCCGTGGGCGACCTCGTCGTGGGCGCGGGCGGCGTGCAGCGGCTGGCGGCGTTGACCACCACCCGCGCCGAGCTCGGCAGCCGCTACCAGGCCGACGGCCGGCTCGACTGGGTCTTCCAGGACGGCGCCGGGGGCAGCGGCCTGGCCGACGGCGCGGTGACGCTGCTGGCGCGCCCCACCGCGGGCGTCCGCTTCGACGGGCTGTACAACGCGTACTCCACGCTCCTCTACCAGTCGCGCGCCTCGACCGATCCGCGGGTGCAGCGGTTCTCGCAGCGCATCGAGACGCTCGGCCTGACCGAGGGCATCACCCAGGACTTCATCGATCCGACCCTGCACCACCTGCTCGGCGCGGGCGCGCGGTTCGCCGCCACCGGCGCCATCCGCCCGTACTTCCGGGCGCAGGCGCGCACCCAGCTGCACCGCGACCCGGCGGAGCGCTACAGCCGGGTCGGCGCGGGCACCGGCCTCGGCGGGCTGGCCGACGACCGCCTCGAGTTCGGGGTCGACGGCAACCTGCTGTGGATCGACGGCGAACAGGGCGGCGACGCCGGCGTGTCGCTGCTGATCGAGCCCGTCCCCGACGCCGTCGTCGCGATCGACACCTCGGCGCGGCTGCTGTTCGATCCCGGCGACTTCCAGGGCGCACCGGGCGGCTACGTAGACCTGTTCGTCGACGTCGCCGCCCGCTCGGGCACCACCGTGTCGGCGGGCGGCAGCTGGACCAGCGAGCCGTCCGACGTGATCGGCGCCGACGTGGGCTTCGCGGCGTACCTCCGGTTGCAGCAGTGGATCCGCCCGCCGAGCGCGCGCCGCCCCGCGCCGGTGCGGCCGGGCGCCTCCGACGTGGACCTCGCGCCACCGGCGAACGACGATCCACCGCCGGCTGTCGGCGGAGACGGTACACCGGTCGAGGATTACGTCGAGCCATAGTCATCGTTTGAGCTCGACAATTCGATCGAATCGATCGAAACTTGGATCGATTCTCCGACCCCCTGGCATCTTCGAACAGTACACTCGGACGACCCGATGCGTGGGAGCCGTGCCATGGAACCTACATTCACCCGTGCGATGTCCTGCCTCGCACTGCTGCTGCTCGCATTGGCGGGCTGCGGCGACCGGTGGCAGCCCGGAGCGGTGCCGCACACGGAGCGCTTCCCGCTCGAGTGCCAGCACCTCGCGGCGGGTTGCGACGGCTGTCACGCGGCCGGAGAGCCGCTCCAGGCGTTGGACCCGACCTGCATCTCCTGCCACCTCGAGGATCGACCGGCGTCCCACGATCCCGAGACGACGGGCGCCTGCGACGAGTGCCACCAGACCGCCTGCGGGTGGGACGGCATCTCGCCCCACCCCGCCGGCTTCTCGGCCCCGAGCAGCACGGCTTCGAGGCCATCTTCCAGGGCCCGACCGAGGAGACTGCCGCGAGTGCCACGGTGAGGACCTCCGCGGCGGCTCGAGCCCCGACGGCGCGGCGGCGCGCGGCTGCGACGAGTGCCACGCCGACAACGGCCACGAGGACTGGCGCACCGACTGCACCTACTGCCACGGCGGCACCGCCGACAGCTCGGGCGCCCCGCCCCGCGACATGGACGGCGGCACCGAGCCCTCGCAGCTGAGCTTCGCGGCCCACACCGCCCACGTCGACGACGACGGCGACTACCGCGCGCTCGACTGCACCGAGTGCCACGGCATCGTCTACCAGGACGCGCTCGACCCGCAGCACTGGTTCGACGGCTCCCCCGCCCGCGCCGAGACCTCGTTCGACCGCGGCGTGGCCCGGGCGACGCAGTGGGACGGCAACGGCGGCTGCACCAACAACTACTGCCACGGCCACGGCCAGCGCGACGACGGCACCGTGCAGGACGCCGGCCAGCAGATGGACTGCGAGAGCTGCCACCGCACCACGGCCGGCTGGAACACGATGAGCGGCCTGCACCAGGCCCACCTCGCCGAGGACGCGAGCATCACCTGCAACGACTGCCACGCCGCCGTCGTCGACCGGAACCTGGTGGTCGACGGCCCCGGCCGCCACGTCAACGGCGTGCGCGACGTGTCGTTCTACGAGACCACCATCTCGACGAGCAACAACGGCGGCACCTGCACCGGCGTCTGCCACGGCACCGAGCACGACACGCTCGGCTGGGGCCACGAGCCGGGCTACGACGCGCCCGAGCTGCACGGCCTCGACAGCAACCTCCAGTCGCTCGCCTGCGGCAGCTGCCACGGCCAGGACTGGACGGGCGGCGTCGCCCAGGGCTGCGACGACTGCCACGCGCAGGAGGGCGCGCCCGGCTGGCGCACCGACTGCACCTTCTGCCACGGCGGCGACCTCGACGGCTCGGGCGCCCCGCCCGAAGACATCGACGGTGACAAGGACGAGGCCGATCTGTCGTTCGGGGCGCACCCCGAGCACACCGGCAGCGGCACGGGCACCATCGGCCACCCGAGCTACGACTGCGAGCAGTGCCACGTCGTGCCCGCCGACGCGCTGACCCCGGGCCACGCGCTCGACCTCACGCCCAGCGTGGCCGAGGTCGATCTGTCCGGCGGCGACTCCTTCGAGGGCGGCTTCGACCAGGGCAATCGCACCTGCAGAAACCTGTACTGCCACGGCAACGGCCAGACACCCTCCGGCGTGATCACCGACGGCGACGGCGCGCTGGACTGCGAGAGCTGCCACCCGACCGACGCCAACCGCGACACCATGTCGGGCACCCACGCCACGCACCTCGACGTGTCGGGCGTGACCTGCGCCGACTGCCACTCGCCCGTGGTCGACGCCTCCGAGAACATCACGGCGCCGACCCGCCACGTCGACCGCGTCGTCGACATCGACCTCGCCAAGACCGGGTGGAACGGCACCAGCACCACCTGCACCATCAGCTGCCACGGCCAGGATCACTCCGGCTTCGGCTGGTCCGGCCCGCACCCCGACGGCTTCGACGCCCCCGAGATGCACGGCCAGGAGGCGCTGCTGCGGATGCAGGAGTGCACGGGCTGCCACGGCGCCAACCTCGAGGGCGGCACCGGCCAGGGCTGCGACGGCTGCCACGGCGACAACGGCCACGCCGACTGGCGCAGCGACTGCGTCTACTGCCACGGTGGCGACGGCGGCGACACCGACGGCGCGCCGCCGCAGGACCTCGACAACGCGACCGCGGCGAGCGCCCTGTCGTTCTCGGCCCACCGCGCGCACCTCGACGGCGACATCCACCCCGACTGGGACTGCCGCACCTGCCACGACGGCGCGCAGAACTACAGCGACGCCTTCAGCGACACGAACCACTGGTTCGACACCACCCCGCGGGTCGCCGAGGTGCGGTTCTGGGGGTCCACGGCCGTGGGCACCACCTACGCGTCGCGCACCTGCAGCAACAGCTACTGCCACGGCAACGGGCAGGCGAACGGCTCGCAGGTCGACACCACGACCCCGCTCGACTGCGACGGCTGCCACAGCTACGCGTTCGACCGCGGCGACCTGTCGGGCACCCACGCCCTGCACCTCGGCGAGAGCGGCGTGACCTGCGCCGACTGCCACAGCGGCGTGGTCAACGCGTCGGGCACGGTCACGACGCCGAACAAGCACGTCGACGGGGCCAAGGACGTCGACAACAACGCGACCGTCGGCTGGAACGCGGCGCAGCAGACCTGCACCAACAACTGCCACAACCACAGCCACAACGGCACGGGCTGGAACGGCGGCCACCCGCCGGGCTACGACAGCGCGCTGATGCACGGCCAGGACGCCCTGTTCCAGCCGAGCTCCTGCGCCACCTCGGGCTGCCACGGCACCGATCTCGCCGGCGGCGCCTCGGGCCAGGGCTGCAACAGCTGCCACACCAGCGGCTGGCGCAGCGACTGCGCCTTCTGCCACGGCACCGCCGCGAGTGACGGCATGCCGCCGCAGGACCTCGACAACAACACCAACGAGGCCAGCATCTCGTTCATGGCGCACCCCGAGCACGGCGACGGCGACAGCCACCCGCTGTGGGGCTGCGAGGAGTGCCACGGCAACACGTCGGCGAGCTACAGCGACGCGTTCACCGACAACAACCACTGGTTCGACAGCACCCCCGGCGTGGCCGAGGTGTCGTTCACCGGGCTGGCGGCGGGCGGCAGCTACAACGCGTCCACCTCGACCTGCAGCAACCTGTACTGCCACGGCACCGGCCTGTCGGACGGGTCCGAGACCGACAGCAACAACGGGCTCGGCTGCGGCGACTGCCACGACGACCCGCCGAACACGGGCGGCCACCGCCGCCACTCGCACGACCGCTACGCGTGTGCCGAGTGCCACGCCGACACGGCGAACAGCAGCAACGTCATCATCACGCCGGACATCCACGTCGACGGCAACATCGACGTGCGGATGAACCCGTCGCTCAACAGCGTCAACTGGACCGGCACCCGCTGCAGCGGCTCCTGCCACGGCGACGGCCACAGCAACGAGAGCTGGTAGTACGGCTCGGAGGCGGCGGCCGCGCGGATGCCGGCCGCCGCCTCGCGCGCGGGTTACCGTGCACGGCCGCGCACGTCCTCGCGGTCGGAGAGACAGTGGCCTGCTTCCAGCACGCGTCCGTTGACACCGAGCCCATCCCCTTCGCCGAGCCGGGCGTCCGCGCGAACCACCCGCCCGATCGGGCCGTGCGCATCGACCACGCCGAGGTCATCCTCTCGGTCGACCCGGCGGCGCGCAGCTTCCGCGGCACCGCCCGCCTGCGGCTGACCCCCTACCCGGCCTATGCCGGCGTCGTCGCGCTCGACCTCGACGAGGTGCGGGTCGTCGAGGTGATCGACGGGAACGGCGCCGCGGTGCCCTTCCGGCTGGAGGACGGGCAGCTGGTCGCGCTGGCCGAGGCCGCGCCCGAGGTCCTCGAGATCCGCTGGACGGGCCAGGACCCGCGCGCCGGGCTCTACTTCACCGGGCCCGACGCCGCCGCGCCCGACCGGCCCGTCAGCGCCTGGACCCAGTGCCAGGACGACGACGGCCACTTCGTGTTCCCCTGCCACGACCACCCGTCCGTCAAGCACCCGTGGACGCTCGAGCTCGAGGCCCCGCCGGGCTTCACGCTGCTGTCCAACGGCGAGCGGGTCGCGGGCGGCGAGCGCGACGGGCGCGTCTGGGCGCGGTTCGAGCAGCGCGAGCCCATGCCGGCCTACCTCGTCACGTTCGTGGCGGCGCCGCTCGCGGTGATCGAGGCCCAGTGGCGCGGCAAGCCCGTGCGCTACCTGGTGCCGCCGGGCGCCGAAGCCGAGGCGCGGCGGGCGTTCGGCCGCACCCCCGACATGATCGAGCACTTCTCCACGCTCACGGGCGTCCCCTACCCCTGGCCCCGCTACGACCAGGTGGTGGTGCACGAGTTCGTGTTCGGCGGGATGGAGAACGTCGCCTGCACCACGATGACCGACCTCGTCCTGGTCGACGAGAAGGCCGCGCTGGAGCAGGAGGTCGAGGGGCTCGTGGCCCACGAGCTCGCGCACCAGTGGTTCGGCGACCTCGTGACCTGCGAGGACTGGTCGCAGGCCTGGCTCAACGAGTCGTGGGCCACCGTGATGGAGGCCGTCTGGTGGGAGCAGGCCCACGACCCCGCCGCGGCCACCTGGTACCGCTGGGTGACGGCGCAGGACTACCACAGCGAGAAGGAATCGCGGTACCAGCGGCCCATCGTGTGCCACACGTTCCGCCAGCCGATCGACCTGTTCGACCGGCACCTCTACAACAAGGGCTCCTGCGTGCTGTGGACGCTGCGGGCCGAGCTCGGCAGCGACGCGTTCTGGGCGGGCGTGGGCCGCTACCTCACGACCCACGCCAACGACACCGTCCACACGCGGCACTTCCAGCGGGCACTCGAGAAGGCCAGCGGCCGGAACCTCGAGAAGTACTTCCAGCAGTGGATCTACTCGCCCGGCCACCCCGAGCTCGACGTGAAGCTCGCGCGCGACGGCGAGGAGCGCATCACGGTCACCGTGGAGCAGAAGCAGTCGGGCGACGACGTCCCCGAGGTCTTCGCGCTGACCCTGCGGACGGAGCTCGTCTACGCCGACGGGACGACGCGGACGGTCGACCTGCGGGTCGACGAGCGCTCCCGCACGTTCGTGGTGCCGGTGGACGGCCCGCTGGTGACGGTGCGGGTCGACCCCGGCTACCGCGTGCTGGCGCGCCTGCAGCTGCACGCGCCCGACGCCTGGCTCGTGGCGCTGACCCGCGACGTCTGTCCCGTGCTCGCGCTGCGCGCGGTCAAGGCGCTGCTGCGCGACGGCGCGGCGAGCCACCTGGCCGCCGTGGAGCAGGCGCTGACCGACCACCCGTTCTGGGGCCTGCGGGCCGCCGTGGCGGGCGAGCTCGGCCGGCGCCGGCGCCTGGCGCCGCTCGTCGCGGCGCTGGCCGCCGAGCGGGAGCCGCGGGTGCGCCGCGCCATCGCTGGCGCGCTGGGCGAGTTCCGCGACGCCGCCGCCGCCGACGCGCTGCTGGCGCTGCTGAACGAGGAGATCCCCACCTGGCACCTCGAGGGCGCCGCGCTGCTCGCGCTGGGCAAGACCCGCGACCCGCGCGCCCGCGCCGCCATCGAGCGCCGCCTCGCCGACGACGCGCCGCCCTCCTGGGGCCACGTCGTCCGGCAGCGCGCGCTGGAGGGGCTGGCCGAGACCCGCGACCCCGACGTGCTCGCCACGCTCGTGGCGCACACCCGGCCCGACCGCGTCGACCGGGTGCGGGCCGCCGCCTCGGGCGCGCTCGGCACGCTCGGCGACCTCGTGCCCGACGTGCGGCAGGCCTGCGTCGAGCAGCTGGTGGAGGTCGCGCGGTCCGGCGGCTTCCGCACGCAGCTCGCCGCAGTCGCCGCGCTGGCGCGGATCCGCGACGCCGGGGCCGAGCCCGTGCTGCGGCAGCTGCAGCAGGGCGCGCCCGACGGGCGCACGCGCCGCGCCGCCTTCGAGGCGCTGGCGCGCATCTCGCGGGGCCGCAGCGCCGAGGCGGGGGTCGCGAACCTGCGCGGCCAGCTCGACGCCCTGCGCGAGGAGCACGCCCGCCTGCGCGACCGGCTCGACCGGCTCGAGCGGTGACCTCGGGGTCCGGTGATAGACTCCGTCGGGGGCTCGGTGCGGGGAACCGAGCGCTCCGCCCGCCGGGCCGCGCCCCGGCCTCACGCGCTGAGGTGGCCTTGAGCGACACCCTCCTCGAGCCGGCCGGCCGGCAGCGCAGCGGCATCCGCCTCGGGCCGTTCGAGCTCGACGAGCCCGTGGGCCGCGGCGGCATGGGCGCGGTGTGGCGCGGCCGCCACGTCGAGCAGCGGGTGCCGGTCGCCGTCAAGGTGCTCGACACCCAGCTGACCGACGGCGAGCTCGACGAGGCGTTCCGCAACGAGGTCCGCGCGGTGGCGCGGCTCGACCACCCCGGCGTGGTCTGGGTCTACGACATCGGCCAGATCGACGCCGCGGCCGCGGAGTCCAGCGCGGGCCGGCTCGGCGCCGGCTGCCCGTACATCGCGATGGAGCTCGCCGGGCGCGGCACCCTGCGCGACTGGGGGCGCCTGCCGTGGGAGGGCGTGCGCGAGGTGCTCCTCGCGCTGCTCGACGCCCTGGCCCACGCCCACGCGCGCGGCGTCATCCACCAGGACCTCAAGCCTGCCAACGTGCTCGTCTGCGGCCCCGAAGACATCCGGCCCGGCCTCAAGCTCGCCGACTTCGGCATCGCCCACGCCATCGAGCGTCGCGAGATGAACCGCACGGGCCAGCGCACGGCCATCGGCACCGTCCAGTACATGGCGCCCGAGCAGATCCGCGCCGAGACCTGGGAGTGCGGGCCCTGGACCGACATCTACTCGCTCGGCAACGTCGCCTGGCAGCTGCTCACGGGGCAGATCCCGTTCCACCAGTACCAGGGCGTCGCGCTGGTGCGGGCCCAGCTCGAGGAGCTGCTGCCCGACGCCGGGATCCGCGCGCCGCAGGGCTTCCGCGAGTGGTTCCGGCGCTGCGTGGCGAAGGATCCGCGCGAGCGCTTCCTGCGCGCGGCAGACGCCGCCGAGGCGCTGATGGAGCTCCCCGAGCACGCCGACGACGCGCCGCTGCGCGCAGCCGACCAGCTCGACCGGCTGCCCACCATCCGGGTCCAGCACGACGACGAGCCGCGCACCGACCCCGTCACCCTCGACGAGAGCAAGGTGTCGTCGAAGACGGGGCTGCCGCAGGGGGTCGGGCTCGAGACGGGCCTCGTGTCGTTCCAGCTCGGCAGCATCCGCACCCGCACCGAGGGCGAGCACGAGCTCGTCACCGTGCGGCGCCTGGTCGAGGACTGGCGCCGCCACGACACCCCTCGCAGCTCGCTGCAGCTGATGGGCGCCGGGCTCAAGCTGTGGGGCGTGCGCCGCTCGCCCATGGTGGGCCGCATCGACGAGCGCGACGCGCTGTGGAACGTGCTGCAGGAGGTGGTGCGCGAGGGGCGCCAGCGGGCCGTCGTGATCACGGGCCCGGCGGGCACGGGCAAGACCCGGCTCGGCAGCTGGCTCGCCGAGCGCGCCCACGAGCTCGGCGTCGCCACCACGCTGCGGACCCGCTTCTTCAGCGGCGACGGCGACGGGCCGCTGCGGCGCATGTGGGCGCGGCACCTGCGCATGGCCGAGGTCGCGGCCGGCGGCCGCGGCCGCTGGCTGTCGAAGACGCTCTCCCGGCTCGCCGTCGACGAGGGCCCCGAACGCTTCGCCATCCTGGTGGGCCCCGGCGACTCGTCGGTGCGCAGGGAGCGCTCCGCGAAGATGGTGCGCGCGCTGACCGGCGAGCGCCCGGTGATCGTGGTGCTCGACGACGTGCACGTCGGCCTCGAGGGGCTGCTGCTCACCCAGCACCTCCTCGACGCCGAGCCCGCGTTCCCCGTGCTCGTGGTGGTGACGGCCCGCTCCGAGGCGCTGGTGGACCACCCCGAGGAGCGGGAGCTCGTCGAGGCCCTGTCGCAGCGCCCCGAGGTGGTGGCGATGCCGGTGGGGCCGCTGTCGCAGCGCGACCACGTGACGCTCGTGGAGGAGGTCCTCGGGCTGTCGCCCGCGCTGGCGGCCCAGGTGGTCGACCGCACCGGCGGCAACCCCCTGTTCGTGCTGGAGCTCATCGGCGACTGGATCCGGCGCGGCGTCCTCACGCTCGGCCCCACCGGCTTCGACGTGCGTCGGGGCGAAGTGGCCGAGCTGCCCGACGAGATGCAGAAGGCGTGGTCCAAGCGGGTCGACCGCGTACTGCAGGGGCTGCCCGAGCCCGCGTCCGCCGTGCTCGAGCGCGCTGCCGTGCTCGGCATCACCGTGCGCACGCGCGAGTGGCAGCTCGCCTGCGACGACCCCGACGCGCGCTGGCTGTCGCAGGGCGAGACCCACGTCGACCCCGAGCACGAGCGGCTGCGCACCGAGATCGTCGACCGGCTGGTCGCGGGGCGCCTCGCCGAGCGCACGGGCACGGGCTTCCGCTTCGCCCACGGCATGATCCGAGAGGCCGTGCTGGCCCGCGCCGGCGACCTGGCCGAGCACCACCGCGCCTGCGCCGCCGTCCTCGAGCACGCGTGCGAGGACGAGTCGGCCGCCGAGCGGATCGGCTGGCACCTGCTCCACGCCGGCGAGCTCGACGAGGCCATCGACCCGCTGCTGCTCGGCGTGATGCACCGCCGCGACGCCGCCGGCGCCCGCTCCGCCCTCGGCCTGCTCTCGGCCGCGATCACGGCCCTGTCGCAGATGTCGCTGCCCGAGTCCGACCCGAAGTGGGCCGAGGCCTGGCAGCTGCGGGCCCTGCTGTGCGCCGAGCTCGGCGAGATCGCCGAGGCCGAGCGCATGGCGTCGAAGGTGCTGGAGCGCGAGGCCGAGCCCGGCTGGGGCCCCCACGCGCTCGACGCCCGGCTCACGCTCGCCCGCATCCACGCGTCGCGCGGCGAGCTCGCCGACGCCGACGCCCTGCTCGAGCGCATCATCGCCAACAGCGACGACAGCGTGCAGCAGGGCCTCGCCCACGCCGAGCGCGCGCTCGTGGCGGCGCGGCGCAAGGAGGCCGTCGAGGCGCGCAGCAACACCGACCAGGCCGTGCGGCTGCTGCGCCGGGCGGCGAGCTCGCGGGCCCTGGCCGAGTGCTGGCGCGTCGTGGGGATGACGGCCCTGTACGCCGGCAACACCCGCCAGGCCGAGGACGGCCTCGCCCGCGGGCTGCGGCTGTACCAGCGGCGCGGCAACCTCATCGGCCAGGCCGAGTGCCTCGCGGGGCTCGGGCGGGCGGCGATGATGCGGGGCGAGCCCGAGCTCGCCGAGGACCGCCTCCGCCGCGCCATCCACCTGTACGAGGTCGCGGGCAACAGCGACATCGTGAAGCCCAAGGCGGATCTCGCGCGGATGCGCATCGAGGCCGGCCGGTTCGACGAGGGCCGCGACATGCTCGCGAACTTGCGCCTGCAGCTCGCCCGCCAGGGACGCCACGGCCTCGAGGGCCTCGGCGCCATGCAGGTCGCCGCGGCCATCGGCTGCCTCGACTGGGAAGCCTTCGAGCACCGGCTGCGCCTGGTCGAGGAGGACCCGCACAACGAGGTCGGCGTCGACGGGCGGTGGGCGGTGGCGCTCGCGGCGGAGCTCACCACCGCGGCCGGCGACGAGACCCGCACCGAGCGGCTCCGCGAGCTGCTCGAGGCCGTGGGCGGCGCGGTGTAGGAGGCTGTGGGACGTAGGCCGCGCCAGCGGCCGCGTCCCGCAGGCTCCTCCCCTGCCTCTGCCCGTGCCTCTGCCCCTGCCTGTTCGGTCAGGCGGTGGAGGCGGTGAGGGTCGCAGGCCGGACAACGCCGAGATGACGGACCTCGGCCCCTCGCCGATCGGGGCATCTGCACCGCAGCGAGCCGACGAGCCCGAGCCCATCCACCCCGACCAGGACGGGGCGGGCCGAGACGGGCAGGGGCGCGGGCGAGGGCACGGGCGGGGAGGCCCGAGCGCGGAGCCGCTGCGCGGCCTCGCGCCGCGAACTCCCTAACGCCAGGCCGTGCGCCTCGATCTCACCGGCGTTCCGCGCGTCGGCCGCCTGCAGCGCCGGCCGGGCGGCGAGCCGCTCGCTGTAGGCGGTGAACGCCGGCTTCGCCTCGAGCATCCCGAACTGGAGCATGAAGCGGACGGTCCCGCCGAAGATCACGTCCGCCATGGTAGATCCAGTCGCCGAGCAGCAGGGGCCGTCGCGATCGCGGCCTCGACGGGCGGATGGCCTCGTGCGTCCCCACCCCACCGTGCCCGGCTTGTAGGCCCAGCCAGAGGCCTTCGCCGTCGCGCCGGGCTCGATCTCGACGGCGCGAACAGCGACCAGCGCAGGTAGGCGCCGCGCGCCGGGTCGTCGAGGGCGGGCGCGAGGCGCCCCGGCGCGTAGCGGTCGGCGAGGTACAGGCCGATGGCCGCCACCTCCGTCACCACGACGTCGCCGTCGACGAGGACAGGCACCTTGCCCATCGGGTTGAGCGCCAGGATCTCGGGCGCCTTCTGCGCACCGGCCGCCACGTCGACGTGGCGGGCTCGTAGGGCTGACCGACCTCTTCGAGCATCCACACCGGCGTGGCCGCGCGGGTGAAGGGTGAATAGTAGAGCACGGGGACATAGGCCTCCGCCCCCGACTACCCCACCGTGCGGTGGACGGCCTCCACGCCCGGGATGCGCTCCAGGCTGGCGATGAGGCGCGCCATCTCGCTCACGTCGCGCAGCTCGACCTCGAGCTTCACCGTCGCCGGCATGCTCTCGGTCGAGGCCTCGGCGCGGTTGATGTTCACGCCGCTCTGCTCGCAGACCTGCGAGATCTTGGCCAGCATCCCCGGCCGGTTGGGCCTGAACGATCCGCACACCTCGCCGTTGTGGCAGGCCGCCACCGAGGTGTCCCACTCACCGGGATGCGCCGGTCAGGGTCCATGCCCGCGAGCTGCGCGCAGCCAGCGCGGTGGACGGTGATCCGCGCCCGCGGGTGATGAACCCGGCGATAGGCTCGCCCAGGAGCGGAAGCGCAGCACCGGGCGTAGGTCACGAGCAGGCCGTCCTCGCCCGTGATGAGCACCGGGCTCGTCGACGGGCGCCGAAGCGGTTGAGCAGCGACGACAGCGCGCCCTGCTGGTGCTCGTGCTGCGGGTGGTACGCGCCGTCCGGCAGCAGGTCCTTGGCCAGCGGGCCGACCGGCGCGTGGCCCCGAGCGACCTCCACGAGCAGCTGGCTCGAGGTCCTTCACCCCGCGCTTCTTGAGAGGTCCTTGACGAGGCCCTCCTTGGTGGCCGCGCTGCAGCTGACTCCAGCCGAGGCGCCCGAGCTCGACCTCGAGCATCTCGCGCCCGAGCCGGACGCCCTGGTCGCGCTCCTCCTGGCGCAGGTGCCGCCGGATCTTCTGGATGGCCCGGCCGGTGCGGGCGATGGCCGCCAGTCGCGGCTCGGACGCTGGCTGTCGGAGGTGATGATCTCCACGGTGTCGCCGGACTGCAGCTCGTAGCGCAGCGGGACCAGGCGGCCGTTGACCCGCGCGCCGGTGCAGGTGTTGCCCACGTCGGTGTGCACGGCGTAGGCGAAGTCGAGCGCCGTGGCCCCCTGCGGGAAGCTTCACGTCGCCCTTCGGCGTGAAGACAAAGACCTCGTCCGCGTAGAACTCGACCTTCACCGCCTCCATGAAGTCGGTGGCGTCCTCGGCCGCCACGGCGGCGTCGAGCTGGATCGCGGATGCGCGCGATCTGGATGACCTCGTCGGGGCTCAGGCGGAGGTGACCCTCCTTGTACTGCCAGTGCGCCGCGATGCCCTCGCGCGCGATGCGGTCCATCTCCTGGGTGCGGATCTGGATCTCGACGCGGCGGTCCTCCGGGCCGATGACCGTGGTGTGCAGCAGGCGGTACCCGTTACGACTGGGCCGCGCGATGTGATCCTTGATGCGGTCGGGCACCGGCGGAACGACGCGTGGACCAGGCCGAGCACGAGGTAGCAGGTGGCCACGTCGGCCACGATGACGCGGAACGCGAGCAGATCGAGCCTCGTCGACCCGGAGGGGCCCTGACGCTCAAATCTTCCGGTAGATGGACGCCGGGTGCTTCGCGCGCCCGCGCACCTCGCAGGAGACCCGTTCGCTGCGAGCTCGGCGCGCAACCCCTCGACGACGCTCGGTGTACCGCTCGCGATCGGCCTGGGTCTCTGCAGGTAGGAGAGAAATCTTCGCGTGGCCCTCGGGATCGAGGACGGCGGGGCGAGATCCTCGAGGCGGTCGCCCGATCCGGGTCAGCCCCAGCCGGTTGGCGATGGGGACGTAGATCTCGACCGTCTCCTTCGCGATCTGCCGCTGCTTCTCGGTGCTCCCGTGGTGCCCGAGCGTCGACATGTTGTGGAGGCGATCGGCGAGCTTCACCAGGATGACCCGCAGATCCCGGCTCATCGCGAGCATCATCTTGCGGAAGTTCTCGGCGGCGAGCTCCTCGCGCGACCGGAACTTCAGCTTGCCGATCTTCGTGACGCCGTCGACGAGCTCGGTGATCTCCCGCCCGATCTCGGCTTCCATCTGCTCCTTGGTGATGGGGTTGTCCTCGAGCGCGTCGTGGAGCAGGGCCGTGGCGATGGTCTCCACGTCCATCCGCATGCCGGCGAGGATCGCGGCGACGGCGAGCGGGTGCGTGAGGTAGGGCTCTCCGGACTTCCGCGTCTGCCCGGCGTGGGCCCGGGCGGCGAGGAGGTAGGCCGTCATCACCGGCTGGACGTCGGCGTCCGGCGAGTAGGTCCGGATGCGCTCGATGATGTCGGAGATGCTCGACCCGTCGGGGGCCACCCCGTTCGGGGGGCTGACGGTCGGGGTTGCAGACAACGCTGCTCCACGCGCCGGGCGCAGGTTCGGCGCTCAGAGAGATTGTATCCTCCCCCCGACAACGTGTGACACCGCGACCCCGGCGCGACCCCGCGGAGCCGGCTAGCTCACGCCGGGAGATCCCGGAGGAGCGCCTCGATCGCGCTGCTGCGCCGATCGGTGCGCGACAGCTCGGCGAGCAGGATGCCCTGGAGCGCGGCGTCGGCGGCGGCCACGTCGTCGTTGACGACCACGTAGTCGTAGGTCGGGGCGGCGCGGAGCTGCTCGGCGGCGAGCGCCATGCGCCGGGCGATCGTCGCCTCGTCGTCGGTGCCGCGCTGGCGCAGCCGCTCCTCCAGCGCGCCGAGGGACGGCGGG
Organism: Myxococcota bacterium; assembly: GCA_041389545.1. Taxonomy (GTDB): domain Bacteria; phylum Myxococcota_A; class UBA796; order UBA796; genus JACKER01. The sequence continues at coordinate 99,701 of JAWKRQ010000026.1, forward strand.
ACGACGACGACGTGCACCGCTTCGGGCATGCGCGCCCGCACCGAGGCCGAGCCCTGCGCGTCGATGTCGAGGACGAGCGATCGCCCGGCCTCGAGCGCCTCGCGGGTCGGCGCGGCGAGGGTTCCGTAGCGGCGGTCGTAGACGGTGGCGTGCTCCAGGAAGGCGTCGTCGTCGACCAGCGCCTGGAAGCGTGCGGGGTCGAGGAAGCGGTAGTGGACGCCCTCGACCTCCCCCGGGCGCGGCGCGCGCGTGGTGGCGGAGACGGAGAAGCCGATGCTGGGGATGCGCTGCAGCGCCCGCTGGATCAGGGTGGACTTGCCGACGCCCGAGGGCCCCGAGACGACGAACAGCACGCCGCGGTCGGGCGGGGACACCGCGAGGGGCACGAGCGGCGACGGATCGCCCACCGTCACTCCACGTTGGCCGACTGCTCGCGCATCCGCTCGAGCGCCGTCTTCAGGTCCACCACCCGCTGGGAGATCGGGTGTTCGGCGGCCTTGCTGCCGATCGTGTTCACCTCGCGGTTCATCTCCTGCAGCAGGAAGTCGAGGCGCCGGCCCACGGGCTCCGCGGCGTCGAGCGCCTCCTCGAACTGGTCGCAGTGGCTGCGCATCCGGGCGATCTCCTCGCTCACGTCTGCCTTGTCGGCCAGCAGCGCGACCTCCTGAGCGATCCGATACGGCTCGGCGCGATCGCCGATCATGCGCTTGATCCGCGCCTCGAGGCGCGCGCGCACGCGGTCGTTGATGCCGAGCGCGACGGCCTCGATCTCGGCCAGCAGCGTGCGGATCTCGGCCACGAACTGGCGGAGCTCGGTGCCGATCGCCTGGCCCTCCTGGCGCCGCATCGCCTTCAGGTCGGCGATCGCGGCGGTGAGCGCGGTCTCGACGACCTCCCACTCGGCCATCACGTCGACGTCGGCCTCGGTGATCGACAGGACGCCGGGCTGCGACAGGATGAAGGTGAACGGCACGTCGCGCTTGACGAAGCCGACCATGTGCTGCGCGAGCTCGTTGATGACCCGCTCGTACTCGTTCGCGAGCGGCGCGTTGGCCACCACGCGCGTGGCCGGCGTGGTGGCGCTGCGGCGCACGTAGGCGTCGATCCGGCCGCGGTTGAAGGGATCCTTCAGCAGGTTCGTGATGCGCGGCTCGAGCGCGACGTACTCCCGGGGGCAGCGCAGCTGGAGATCGCGGAACCGGTTGTTCACGCTCTTCAGCTCGACGACGACGGTGACTTCACCGTTCGCCGCCTCGCCTCGTCCGTACCCGGTCATCGAGTGGAGCAAGCGCTCTCCGTTCGGGCCCCTTGCCTAACACACCCGCCCCGCCGTCCCGCGCGGAGCGGCGGTGAAGCTCGGCTGAAGCAGCAGCGCGATCGGCGCTGGGACACGATGATGGACGGGCGGGGTACAATCCGGACGTGTTCCGCCTCGTCCTCCTCGATCCCCAGGGCCAGGACTCCATGTCCCAGGTGCTGTCCACGACCCCCGTCTACGTGGGCCGCGGCGCGACGAACGACGTCGTCGTGGCGCGACCGGCCGTGTCGTCGCGGCACGCCGCCTTCTTCACGTCGGGCGACAAGGTGTTCGTGGAGGACCTGTCGAGCCGCAACGGCACCTTCGTCGACGGGCGGCGCGTCCAGCGGATCCGCGAGGTGCGGCCGTCGGAGGTGGTGTCGCTCGGAGACGGCGTGCAGCTGCGCCTCGATCGCGACGAGCAGCCGCCGAGGCCGCTCGGGTGCTGGCTCGTCGAGGATCGCGACACCATGGCGCGGGTGCCCGTCCGGGGCGATCGCTTCCGGGTCGGGGCCGATGCGCTCGCCGATCTGTGCCTCCCGGGCCTCCCGCCCGACGACGAGGTGGTGCTGCTCGTCGACCCCGACGGCGCGGTCTGGCGGGGCGACGGGGCGGGCGAGCTCCTGCCGCTGGCGGACGGCGCCAGCTTCGCCGTCGGCGGGCGCGAGCTGCGGCTGCTGGCGCCCGCGTTCCACCCCTCCGTCACCGCGGAGCTCGAGGCGGCGCGCTACCGCTACCACCTCGCGGCCGACCTCGACGGCCCGACCGGCCCGCGCGCCGAGGTCAGCGACCCGGTCGACGGCCACCGGGCGCAGTTCACCGCGCCGTCGCGGGCCACGCTGCTGTACTTGCTCGCGCGGCAGCGGGTCGCCGACCGCGACGCCGGGATCCCCCGGATCGACCGCGGCTGGTGCGCCGACGCCGACGTGGCGCTCGGGCTGTGGGGGCGCAGCCAGCAGGACCGCAACCTCAACGTGCTCGTCACCCGCGTCCGCAACGATCTGCGCAAGGCCGGGCTCGATCCGTGGTTCGTGGAGAAGCGCCACGGCTTCGTGCGGGTCCGGCTCGACGACGTGGCGGTGCGACCGTGACGCTGCTGGCGGCGGTCTGGCTCGGCAGCGCCCGCGGCCTGCCCCGAGCCGGTGGACGCCGCCAGCTTCGAGGCCGCCCTGGCTCGCGCCGACGCGCAGGTCGCCGAGCCCGACGCCCTGGCCGACGCCGTGCGCGACGCGTCGGTGGCGCTCGGCTGCGCCGACCAGGTGCTCGGGCCCGAGCTCGCCGCCCACTTCCACGTGCTCGCGGCGGTGGTGCGCTACCGCGGCGGCGACCGGGCGGGGGCGGCGCTCGCGCTGGCCGCCGCGCGCGACGGCGACCCCGACGCGATCCTGCCCGCCGGGGCCGAGCGCGAGCTGCAGGCGCTGTGGCTGCGCCCGAGCGAGCCCGTCCCCACCGCGGCGCTGCCGCCGCCCGCCGAGGGCGCTGTGGCTCGACGGGCGGGCGGGCGCCGAGCGGGCCGTGGGGCGGCCGCTCGTGTTCCAGCGCACCGACGGCCGCGGCGCCGTCGTCGACTCGGCGTACCTGCTGCCCGACGATCCCGTGCCGGCCTACGCGCCGCGCCCGGCCGCGGCGGTGTCCGTCGCGCCGGTGTCTGTCGCGCCTGTGTCTGTCGCGCCAGTGCCGGTGCCGGTGCCCGTCCCCGAAGTGCGGCCGCGCCGGCGGATCCCCTGGCCGTGGCTCGGCGCGGCGGCGGTCGCGGGCGGCGCGTCGCTCGGGCTGTACGCGCTCGGCGGGCGCACGGAGCGGCGGCTCCTCGGCACCGACCCCGGCGTCGACGACGCCACGGGCCTCGTGCAGCTGCAGCGGCAGGCGAACGGGCTGTACACGGCCGCCGGCGCCGCCGGGGTGGTCGCCGGCGTCGGCGTGGTGGCGTTCGGCGTCGACCTCGCGGTGCTCGGCCCGCGAGAGCGCAGGTGATCGCGCAGCTGCAGGCCGGCGACGCCGTCGACCGCTTCCGCGTGGTCGAGCGCCTCGGCGAGGGCGGCATGGCCGCGGTGTGGAAGGTCGAGCACGGCGATCTCGGCACGCTGCACGCCCTCAAGGTCCTGCAGCTGATGGCGCCCGGGCTGCCGGAGCGCCTGCGCGAGGAGGGGCGCATCCAGGCGCGCCTGCAGCACCCGAACGTCTGCCGCGTCACGGACGTGGTGCGGGTGGGCGGCGTGCTCGGGCTGGTGATGGAGCTCGTGGAGGGGCCGAGCCTGCAGGGGCTGCTCGCCGGCTACCAGCCGAGCCTGCAGCAGGCGGACCACCTCGCCCGCGGCGTCATCGCCGGGGTCCGCGCCGCCCACCGCGCCGGGCTCGTGCACCGCGATCTCAAGCCGGCGAACGTGCTGGTGTCGGTGGCCGACGGCCGCGTGGTCCCCAAGGTGGCGGACTTCGGTCTGGCCAAGCTCGTCGGCGACACCCTGCCCGGCGGCACCGACACGCGCTCGGGCGTGACGCTCGGCACCCCCTGCTACATGTCCCCGGAGCAGTTCCGCGACGCCAAGCGCGCCGATCAGCGGTCGGACGTGTTCTCGTTGGGGTGCATCCTCTACGAGCTCGTCAGCGGCATGAAGCCGTTCGACGGCGTGACTCCGCTCGACGTGTACCACCGCACCGTGCAGGGGATCCGGCGCCCGCTCGCGGAGGTCGTGCCGAACGTACCGAACCGGATGGCGCGCGCGGTCGACGGTGCGCAGGTGCCCGACCCGACCGCGCGCCTCCCCGACTGCGACGCGCTCCTGGCGCTCTGGTCCGGCGAGGTGGCCGACGAGGAGCTCGACGGCTGCTGGGAGCCCTCGCACTGCGAGCTGCTCGGCTCGCTGGCCCGCGAGCGCAGCGACCGGCCCGATCGCACCCTGACGATGCCGGAGATCGAGCTCGGCACGGGCCGCACGGCCGTCCCGCTCGACCAGGCCACGCCCGTGCGCGTGCCGACGACCCCCCAGCACCCGCTGTCGTCGGTGCCTTCGGTGCCAGCGCCCGTGGTGCTCCGAGCGCCGAGCGCGGCGCCGAAGCGGCCCGCGGCGCTCGGCCTGGCGCTGGCGGGCGCGGTGGCCGGCACGGCGGCGATCACGGCGGCCGTGGGGCTGCTCGGGTTGGGGCTGCTCGCCACCTCGGGGGTGCTGCGCCCGGAGGCGCCCGAGCCCGCCCCGCGGCGCCGGCAGCCGTCGCGCCGGAGCCGGCGCCGGCGCCGGCACCGCTGGCCGCACCGGAGCCGGAACCGCTGGCAGCGCCAGCGCCGGCGGCGGCGCCGCGCCCCGCACTGCCAGCACCGGCGCCGTCGGCCGCGCCGGCGCCCGCACCGCCCCCGAGCGCCGTCGCCGCCGCCAGCGGCAGCGCGCCCTTCCGCCTGCGCGCTGCCGCCGGCGGGACGCTGCTGGCGCCGGGCGAGGTGCCTCCAGGTTCCTACGAGATCTTCGCGTTCTTCGACCCCGTCCAGGCGACCCCCGCGGGCCGCCTCGAGCTCCGGGCCGGAGACCGCGTCACCTTGCGCTGCGAGGACGACCGATGCCAGTGCCGACCCGCCACCGCCTGCTCCCCGTGACCGCCCTGGTGCTGCTCGTCAGCGGCTGTGGCACGGTCACCGACGCGCAGATCGCCGACCGCCTCGACCAGGACGGCGACGGGTACGACGCCATCGAGCTCGGCGGCACCGACTGCGACGACGACGACGCCACCGTCCACCCCGGCGCCGTCGACCTCCCCTACGACGGCGTCGACGCCGCCTGCGACGGCGACCTCGGCGAGTGGGACGTCGACGGGGACGGCTACGACGTGGACGCCGACTGCGACGACACCCGGCCCGACGTGTTCCCCGGCGCGCCCGACGCCTGGTACGACGGCGTCGACAGCGACTGCGACGGCGCCGACGACTGCGATCGCGACCGGGACGGGTACCCGATCGTCGGCGTGTCCGCCTGCACGGCCGACCTCCTGCTGCCGCCCTACGACTGCGACGACACCAACGGGGCGATCAACCCCGGCGCCTACGACGCCTGGTACGACGGCGTCGACAGCAACTGCGACGGCGCGGACGACTGCGACCAGGACGGCGACGGGTACGCCGCCGAGAACGCGGCCTGCGGCGGGGAGGACTGCGACGACACGAACCCGCGCCGCTACCCCGGCGCGCCGGACGGGCTCCTCGGCGGGATCCTCACCCACAACGACTGCGCGTTCCTGTGACGTGATTTCCCGTCGAGGGCATCGGCGCCGCGCGGCGAAACGATGCCCGCGGCGCGAGGGTCGACGTTGATCCCATGACGCGACGGGATCCGTTGCCGGTCGGACCGACCGCGAAACTTTGCGTTGGCCGGTTGCTGCCCGCGGTTTGTCGACGATACGACCGCGCGCGAACGATGGGGATGGTGGAGGGACTGCCCGGTTGGCTGCTCGAGCAGGTACCGGTCGCGGCGTGGGCGGTCGACGACGCGCTCGTGCTGCAGTCCTTCCAGGGCGTCGTGCCGCCGCCGGAGCCCCGCGCCGGCGACGAGCTGGAGGTGCTGTTCGCCGAGAGCCCCGACCTGCCCGCCGTGGTCGAGGCGCACCGCACGCCGGGCCCGTTCGAAGCTCGCTGGCGCGGCCGCTCCTGGTACGGCTGGGTGCGGCGCGAGCAGGACGGTGCCGTCACCGTCGTCATCGACGTGACCGATCGCGGCGGGCTCGAGGCCGTGCGCCAGTTCGCCGGGGGCATCGCCCACGACTTCAACAACATCCTCACCGTCGTGCTCGGCTCGGCGCGCTACGCCGCCGAGAGCCTCCCCGTCGACTCCGACTCCCACGAGGACCTGCAGGCCATCGTGGACGCCGCGGATCGCGCCGCGTCGCTCACCCGGCAGCTGCTCACCTTCTCGCGGCAGCAGCGGCTCCACCCGGAGCGGATCTCGCTCGGCGGGCTGGTGAGCCGCCTCGAGCCCCGGCTGCGGCGCGAGGCCGGCCCGGGCATCGACGTCACCGTCGACACGGGCACCGAGCCGCTGTGGGTCGACGTCGACGTGGCGGCGATGGAGCAGGTGCTGCTGGCGCTCGTGCGCAACGCACACGACGCCATCGTCGGCACGGGGGCAGTGCGCGTCGACGTGCGAGCCGACGGCGCGGACTTCGCGCGGCTCGACGTCGTCGACGACGGGCGGGGCATGACGCCCGACGTGGCGGCGCGCGCGGTCGACCCGTTCTTCACGACCAAGCCCGTCGCCCGCACCGGGCTCGGGCTGCCCACCGCGCAGGGGGCGGTCCACCAGGCCGGGGGGACGGTCTGGCTCGACTCCGAGCCCGCCGGGGGCACGCGGGTGACCGTGCGGCTGCCGCGCCACCAGATCGGTCGGCGCCGCGCGTCGCCGACGCCCGACCACCAGCGCGTGCTGGTGGTCGAGGACGAGGATCTGGTCCGCAGCGTCGTGGTCCGCGCGCTCACCCGGGCGGGCTACCGGGTCGACGCCGCCGTCGACGCCGAGGACGCGCTCGCGCGCTACGCGCCCGGCGACTACGACCTGCTGCTCACCGACGTGAAGATGCCGGGGATGCAGGGCGACGAGCTCGCCCAGCGGATGGTGAGCGAGCACCCGTCGCTGTCGGTGCTGCTCATGTCGGGGTTCTCGGGGATCGGGGAGCTGTCGGCGCCGGTGCTCACCAAGCCGTTCACGATGGAGGCGCTGGTGGCGCGGGTGGCCCGGGTGCTCTCCGTCGACCGCGACGACTGAGCAGGGCGGCGGCGAGCGCCAGGAGCCACGCACCGCCGGCGCGCCCGCTGTCGCAGCCGCAGCCGGCCTTGTCGACCAGGGGCTCGCAGTCGGGGCCGTAGCCCGGGGCGCCGGGGTAGACGTCGGGATCGGCGTCGTCGCAGTCGGTCGGGTCGGGCGCAGCGAGGTCTTCGCTGCACTGGAGGACCGGCCGGTCGGGGTCGCCGTACCCGTCGCCGTCGGCGTCGGCGAACAGGTCGAGCGCGTCGACGGCGTCCTCGTCGACGGCGCCGTCGCAGTCGTCGTCGGCGCCGTCGCAGCGCTCGGTCGCGCCGGGGAACACGTCGCCGGCGCCGTCGTCGCAGTCGTCGGCGTTGCCCACCCACGCCGGCGCGCCGGGGCAGACGAGCGCTTCGGCGTCGGGATCGCCGTAGCCGTCGCCGTCGGCGTCGGCCCAGGCGGTGACCGCGTCGACGGCGTCTTCGTCGACGGCGCCGTCGCAGTCGTCGTCGGCGCCGTTGCAGCGCTCGTCGGCGCCGGGGAACACGTCGGCGTCGCCGTCGTCGCAGTCGCCGGGGAGTGCGGCCGTGCCCGGCGCGCCGGGGCAGGCGTCGACCCCGCCGGCGCCGTAGCCGTCGCCGTCGCCATCGGCGAACAGCGGCTGGGCGTCGACGGCGTCCTCGTCGACGTCGCCGTCGCAGTCGTCGTCGATCTGGTTGCAGCGCTCGTCGGCGCCGGGGAACACGGTCGCCGCGCCGTCGTCGCAGTCGCCGGCCGGGGCGTGGCCCGGCGGCGCGGTGCAGGCGACGACCTCGTCGTCGGGGCCGCCCCAGCCGTCGCCGTCGACGTCGGCCGTCCAGGCGACGGCATCGACCGCGCCGGCGTCGGGGCTGCCGTCGCAGTCGCGGTCGGGCGCCGCGCAGTCCTCGGGCGCGCCGGGGTGCGTGTCGGCGCGCGTGTCGTCGCAGTCGTCGCCGACCGCCGCCGTCCCGGGCGTGCCCGCGCAGGCGATCACCGGCTGCAGCGCGTCGCCGTGGCCGTCGCCGTCGGCGTCCGTGAACAGCGCCACCGGGTCCAGCGGGTCGGGCCCGTCCACGACGCCGTCGCAGTCGTCGTCGCGCAGGTCGCAGCGCTCCGGGGCGCCCGGGTACACGTCGGGCTCGGCGTCGTCGCAGTCGGTGAGGCCCCCGAAGCCGTCGCCGTCGTCGTCGGAGTCCCAGACCACCGTGACGGAGGCCAGCACCGCCTCGCCGTACTGCACCGAGGTGGCGGTGCCCGTGTCGATCCCGCCGGGGACCGCCGGGACGACCTCCACCACCGACGCGGCGCCGGTCACGAGCGCCGTCACGTCGTAGATCGCGGTGCCCGGACCGGGGCTGCCGTAGCCGACGCTGGGGTCCGCCACGACCGACGTGGCCTCCCCGACCGGGAACACGAGGACCCCGTCGAAGTACACGTCGAGCACGACGTCGGGCGAGTTCCACAGGCCGTAGACCAGACGCAGCTCGGTGTCGTAGCCCGTGGGGATCGGGTCGGTCGCGTAGGACTCGACCAGGCCGGGCGTCGTCACGTCCTGGACGGGTCCGGTGGTCCACGATCCAGCCAGGGCGGGGGCGGCAGCGGCCATCAGCGTCAGCATCGGGGGAGTGTACCCGCCGGATCAGCGGGGCGCGACGGCCCGCAGCCGCTGGACCTGCGCGGGAGACAGCCCGGCGGCCACCTCGGCCGGCAGCCGCGGGTTGCGCAGCCAGTCGAGCGGGACCGGGATCGACGCCACGTCGCGCGGGTACAGGTCGAGTCGCTGACCGCGCTCGATCCGGATGATGCCGTCGACGACCGGGCTCGTCACGAGCTCGCAGAGGCGGTCGAGATCGAGGCGCGGGTCGCGCGGCACCACGACGGTGCACGTGTGGCCGACGTAGATGCCGCTGCGGTCGACCGCGGCCTTGATGGGCCCCTTGCCGCGCAGCCGCTGGATGACGAGCTTCGGCCCCTCGAACAGCTCGGGCGACTTGGCGCGGTGCATCGCCTTGGGACGGTAGTCGAGCCAGCGCCGGCGCCCGCTGAAGAACTCCCGGGCGTCGGCGTAGGGGACGCGGCCGCTCCCCGGGGCGTCGTAGATGAGCTCGGCCTTGCCGCCCTCGGGGCCGTGGGCGACGAGCCCGGTGTCGACGAGCGCGAGGTCGCCGAGGCGGACGCTGCGCGCGCGGAAGTGCTCGACGATGTCGACGTCGCCGGAGCGCAGGACGGGGTCGAGCGGGACGTTGTCGAGCCGGAGCACCTCCTCCACCGACAGGCCCTCGGGCAGCCGATCGGGGCCGCGGTCGGCGATCAGCACCACCACGCCGACCTCGACGGCCGCCCCGGGGAACGGCAGCGGGCCGACGAGGGTGGAGATGCGGTGCCGGTGGACCCAGCGGCGGCGCAGGACGGCGCCGTAGGGCTGGACCAGGGAGGGGAACGGCAGCACCAGGCCGGCCGCGCCGCCCGGCCGGACCCGGTCGACGGCGGTGGCCGCGAAGGGCACGACGAGATCGAAGCGGCCGCGCAGCCAGGGGAAGCGGCGGCGCAGCTCGCTGCGCAGCTCCTTGTCCTGGCGCTCGGGCGGGACGAACGGCGGGTTGCCGCAGGTGATGTCGACGAGCGGGCCGTGACGCAGGGCGTCCTCGCGGACGAGCACGGCCGAGGGCACCGCCACCCGCGCCACCTCGAGCGCCACGGCGTCGAGGTCGGTGCCCCAGACCTCGGCCACGCCGGCCTCGGCCATCGCGAGGAGGAAGGCGCCGGTGCCGCAGGCGGTGTCGAGGCCGACGCGGACCTGCCCCTCGGCGGCGCGCCGCGTGGCGCGGACCACGCGCCGGGCGTAGTCCATCGGGGTGTCGAACGCGCCGCGGGCGCGGCGGGAGCGCGGATCGAGCTCCGGGAACGGCTGGCCGGCGGCGACGCGGGCGATGGCGCGGGGATCGTCGACGCCGACCGGCACGAGCTGGGAGGTGAGGCCGAAGTCGCGGTCGGCCACGGCGAGTCGCGCGCGCGCGAGCTGACCTGCCACCTTCACCACCGTCCAGGGATCGTGGGCGAGCCGTTCGGCGGCGGCTCGCACCGCCCTGCGGTGGTCGGCTCCGTCGGCCGCCGCCCGCAGGTAGCTGTCCAGCGCTTCGTTCACGCACGCTCCGTGGCGCCATGGTGCCACAGGACGTGGACGAGCGGGAGGTCACCAGCGAGGAGTTGTGGGCTCGGGGGGGGGTGCGACCTCGCGCGGGCATCGGCGCGGGGTGCGGGTACCCCGCGGGATCGTCGGGCGAATGTGCCGGAATCGTATCGACTCGCCAACGGGAGCTAGTTAACCGACGGCTCCTGGACACGGGAGGACTTGAAATGCGCAGGATTTGGGCCTTCAGCCTGGTTGCGGCGCTCGCGGCCTGCAACGGCGACGGCAAGGACACGACCGACACCGGCAACCCGACGACCGATGCGGATGCGGATGCGGATGCGGACGCCGATGCGGACGCGGACACCGACACCGACACCGACTCGGACGCCGACGCCGACGCCGACGCGGATGCCGACACCGACACCGACACCGGGACGACGACCACCGACACCGGAACGACGGGCACGCTGGCGTGCGCCGACAGCATCGCCCAGGGCACCGTCCCCGAGGTGATCACCGGCACCACGGTCGGCACGGGCTCCGACACGGTCGGCAGCTGCGGCGGGACGAGCGCCGAGACGGTCATCGCCTACACCGCACCCCAGACGGGTGACTACGTCTTCGACCTCATCGGGTCGGCGTACGACACGCTCCTGTACGCGTACGACGGCTGCACGCCGAACGAGCTCGACTGCAACGACGACTGGATCGGCACCCGCTCGCAGATCATGCTGTCGCTGACGGCGGGCCAGACCGCGATCCTGGTGGTCGACGGGTACGGCGGCGCCGAGGGCGACTACGTCCTGCACGTCAACCTGCTCGAGGCCGCCGAGACGACCTGCAACGACCTGCTCGACCTCGACAACGACCGCGATCCGGACTGTTCCGACAGCGACTGCGCGGCCGAGGCGTACTGCGGCGTCGAGGTGTGCGACGACGTCTTCGACAACGACGGCGACCTCGCCATCGACTGCTTCGACACCGACTGTGACCTCGATCCGCTGTGCGCCGAGGACTGCACCGACGGCATCGACAACGACGGCGACGGCGACACCGACTGCGCCGACGCCTACTGCGGCACCGATCCCGGCTGCATCGAGATCTGTGACGACCTGATCGACAACGACGCCGACGGCCTCTTCGACTGCGCCGACGAGGGTTGCGCTGCCGACCCGATCTGCGCGCCGGTCTGCCCGGCCGATACGCTGCCCGCGCCGCCGTCGACGCTGACCTTCTCGACGCTCGGCCTCCCGAACGCCTACGTCGGCAGCTGCCAGACGAACAGCAACGCCTCGGACGAGACGTTCGAGTTCACCGCGCCGGCCGCCGGCACCTACACGTTCGACACCTTCGGCTCGACGTTCGACACCGTCCTGTACGCGCTCGACGCCTGCGGCGGCGCCGAGCTCGCCTGCAACGACGACACGGGCGGCCTCCAGTCGGAGATCACCGTCACCCTGAACGCGGGCGACACCATCATCATCGTGGTCGACGGGTACAGCACCCGGAGCGGCGACGCGATCCTCAACGTCCAGTGACGATCCGCGGGCGCCTCGCCCCGCGAGGCGCCCCGTTCCCCCGCCGCGTCGACCCCAGGTCGGCGCGTCAGGCGTCCCGCCGTCAGTAGGCCCGCGCGAAGATCGCCCACTCCCGGGCCGGCTTCCCCGTCAGCGGGCAGGTGAGGCCGTCGACCGGCCCCTGCTCCGACGGGTAGCACCGCAGCGTGGCCCGCGTGTCGGCCTTCACCTTGTCCTCGTCGGCGTCGTCGCCGCCCCACGGCACCCGGTAGAAGCCCGGCTGCGACTCGATGAGCGAGCGGAACGCCTCGTAGCTGTCGACCTCGTAGGTGTGCGCCTCGCGGAACGCCCGCGCCGCCGCCAACAGGTCGGCCTGCATCTGCTCGAGCACCTTCGGCACCTCGACGGCCGCCTGGTCGAGCGCCACCGCGAACTTGTCGCCGCCCGTGCGCCGCTTCGCGAACGCCTGGCCCTTCGCCACGTCGCGCGGCCCGACCTCGAGCCGCAGCGGCACGCCCTTCTGCTCCCACTCGAAGAACTTCGCGCCCGGCCGCAGGTTGTCGCGGTCGTCGACCTTGACCCGCACCGCGCCCTTCAGCGCGGCGAACAGCTGGTCGACCGCCGCCATCACCGTGTCGCGCTCGGCACTCTTGTAGACGGGCACGATCACGACCTGCACCGGCGCCACCTTCGGCGGCAGCACGAGCCCCTGGTCGTCGCTGTGGGTCATGACGAGCGCGCCGATGAGCCGGGTCGACACGCCCCAGGAGGTGGCCCACACGAGTTCGCGGTCGCCCGCCTGGTTCTGGAACGTCACGTCGAAGGCGCGGGCGAAGTTCTGCCCGAGGAAGTGGCTGGTGCCGGCCTGCAGCGCCCAGCCGTTCTGCATCATGGCCTCGATCGTGTAGGTGTCGACGGCCCCGGCGAACCGCTCCCGCGCCGACTTCCGCCCCTTCACGACCGGCACCGCGAGCGTCTCCTCGGCGAACGACGCGTACACGTCGAGCATCTGCAGCGTCTCGGCGACGGCCTCGTCGGCGGTCGCGTGGGCGGTGTGGCCCTCCTGCCACAGGAACTCCGCCGTGCGCAGGAACGGGCGGGTCTTCATCTCCCACCGCACCACGTTGGCCCACTGGTTCAGCAGCAGCGGCAGGTCGCGCCAGCTGTCGATCCACTTGCCGTACATGTGCCAGATGATGGTCTCGGAGGTGGGCCGCACGACGAGCGGCTCCTCGAGCACGCTGTCGGGATCGGCCTCGACCCCGCCCCCCGCCGCGCCGCGCAGCCGGTGGTGCGTGACGACCGCACACTCCTTGGCGAAGCCCTCGACGTGCTCCGCCTCCTTCGACAGGAACGAGACCGGGATGAACAGCGGGAAGTACGCGTTGACGTGGCCGGTATCCTTGAAGCGCTGGTCGAGATCGCGCTGGATGGCCTCCCAGATCGCGTACCCGTGGGGCTTGAGGACCTTGCACCCGCGGACCGGTGAGTCGTCGACGAGCCCGCCCCGATCGATCACGTCGAGGTACCACTGGCTGTAATCCGCCGCTCGCGTGGTGATCCCCTGCTCGGCCATGGCCCTGCCTCCCTCTGCGGCCTCGCGGCCCGCACGAGCGCCTAACGCGGGCGCTCGGCGGCGTCCGGGATAGGATGCTGCCTGCATGGCCGAGCCGGCGACCAAGACCATCCAGGTCAACGACCTGCCCCGCATCAACGAGATCTCGTTGGTGCTGGCGAAGAACGGCTTCGGCCACCTGCTGAACCTCGTCGGCATCGCCGCCGTGCTCCCCGCGGGCACCGACAAGGCCACGGGCTCGTTCGCCCGCCGCCTGCGCCAGGTGCTCGTCGACCTCGGCCCGACCTTCGTGAAGCTCGGCCAGGTGCTCTCGGTCCGCCCCGACATCCTGCCGCAGGACGTGCTGACGGAGTTCGAGTCCCTGCAGGACCGCGTCCCCGCGATGGCGATGGAGGACGTGCAGTGGGTCGTCGAGCAGGAGCTGCAGCGCCCCATCGAGGAGGTCTTCGAGTGGTTCGACCCCGTGCCGCTGGGCTCGGCGTCGATCGCCCAGGTGCACCGCGCCAAGCTGCTCCCCACCGAGACGGAGCCCGGGCGCGAGGTCGCCGTGAAGCTGCAGCGGCGCGGCATCGAGCGCACCATCCGCAGCGACATCTCCATCCTCTACTCCCTCGCCACGGTCGCCGAGGGCCGCATCTCGCTGCCCGGGCTGCACACGCCCCGCGCCATCGTCCGCGAGTTCGACCTCGCCATCAGCCGCGAGCTCGACTTCCTGCTCGAGATGGAGAGCCTCGACCGCATGGCGCGGCACCTCGAGGCGGCGGGCGCCGGCAAGGGCGGGCTCGACATCGCCGTGCCCAAGGTCCACCACGAGTGGACCTCCCGCCGCATGCTCGTGATGGAGCTCGTCGAGGGCACCTCGCTGCACCAGCGCATCGCCGAGATCGAGCCCGGCGGGCCCGAGGCGAGCCGCCTCGCCCACCTCGTCATGGAGGCGACCTACCGGATGGTCTTCGACTTCGGGTTCTTCCACGGGGATCCGCACCCCGGGAACCTGATGGTCGCCGCCGACGGGCGGCTGTTCTACCTCGACTTCGGGATGGTCGGCACCCTCACGGGCGCCATGCAGGAGACCATCATCAACGCGTTCACCTCGATGGTGTTCCGCGACGCGCAGACCCTCGCGATGACGGTCTACCGCGCGGGCGCCACCCGGGGGCGCGTCGACATCAAGGCGTTCGTCGACGAGCTCGAGCGCAAGATGCAGCAGTACTACGGCGCGTCGCTCGACGACCTCGCGAACACGACGACCTTCATGGAGGTCGTCGAGATGTGCACCCGGTTCCAGATCAGCCTGCCGCCCGAGTTCGCGGTGCTGTCGCGGGCGATCACGCTGGTCGAGGGCGAGATCCGCGCCCTGCTGCCGGGGATCGACATCGTCGAGGAGGTCCGGCCCTACGCGCAGCGGCTGATCGCGCGGCGGTTCAGCCCGGAGCGGGTCGCGCAGGACGCCGCGCGGATGATGATCCAGGCGCAGGGCCACTTCCGCGACCTGCCCACGCAGGTCAACCAGATGATGATGGACCTGCAGGGCGGCAACGTGCAGCTCATCACGCGGGATCCCGACGCCGGGCGCCTGCGCGAGGAGATCCGCGCCGCCGTGCTGCGCCTGTCGCTGGCCGCCGCGGCGAGCACCGTCACCATGGGATCGATGCTGTTCCTGGCCGCCGCGTCGCTCGCGCCGTTCGGCTTCGCCCAGGTCCTCGCGATCCTCGCCGGGATGGGCGGCATGCTGCTCGGCGGCTCGCTCTTCGGCGCGCTCGGCATCCACGTCTTCTTCGCGCGCTTCCTCTCCATCGGGTACTGGCAGCGCCTCTTCCTCGGCGTGTTCCGGTTCCTCCGGTGGCGTCGCTAGGCGCCGGGCGGCGCGCGAGGATCCGCCGACACCGCGGTCGAGGCGGTCGTTATGGTAGTGTCGGCCCGGCAGGACGGGCGGCGCGAGGCGCCCACGACAGGGGAGCGCGGTGTCGACCAAGCTCGAGTACTCCCGCGGGGAGCTGATCGCCGAGAAGTACGAGGTCGTCGATTTCCTCGACGAGAGCCCGCTCGGCTGCACCTACCGGACCAAGCAGCTGCGCTCGGGCAAGTACGTCCGGCTGCTGCTGCTGCGGCCGCACATCGCCGGCCGCGAGCAGCGCGAGCGGATCCTGGAGCTGTTCCGCATCACCCGCGAGACCACGCACCCGAACCTCGTCCGGGTGGGGGAGCTCGGGGAGCACGATGGTGTGGCGTACGTCTCGTTCGAGGACTTCGACGGCGGCACGCTCCGGGAGCTCATGCAGGAGCACCGGATCAACGGCCAGCCGTTCGAGCTCAAGGAGGCGGCGCAGATCTGCATCCAGCTGCTCGAAGGGCTCGACGCGCTGCACCAGCGCGGCGTGGTCCTGCGGGCGCTCCGTCCGGAGCACGTCCTCATCAGCGTCCGCTACACGGGGCCGCGCAAGCGAGCCTTCGTGGCGCAGACGAAGATCGTCGGCGGCGCGCTGTGGGAGCTCGTCCCCACCGCCGACCTGACCGAGGACGAGTTCGCGCGTGGCGAGGCGCGGTACCTGGCGCCCGAGCTCCGACCTCGATCCCGTGCCGAGCGCGCGCTCCGACGTGTACTCGGCGGGGGTCGTGCTCTGGTGCTGGTGGGCACGACCCCGGCCGGCTTCCAGCTGCCCACGGTCAAGCGCGCGGAGCTGCCGGAGCACGTCAACACCGTCGCCGAGCTGGCCCCTGGCCCAGGCACCCGACGACCGGTACCCAGCTGCACCGACTTCGTCACCGACCTGCAGCGCGCCTTCCAGGACGAGTTCACCCAGGCGGCGCCGAGGCCGCCGGCCGCTCATCACGCCGATCGGCTGGGTGCTGGCGCTGGTGTTCGTCCTGTTCGTGAACGTCATCCTGTTCACGATGTTCCCCTCCGACGACTCGCGCCGCGAGGAGGTGGCCGACGCCGCCATCCGCGAGCAGGTCCTGGCGGAGATCCTGCAGAACCAGCCGGCGCAGGACGAGTTCAGCGCCATCTACGGGCGCCACCCCGCGAACATGGTCTACGTCTGGCCCGGGCCGTACGTCTCCGGGCGGATGCGCACCGACCTCAACGCCGTGTCGTCCGAGCCGATCGCGAACCGCCGCGAGACGGGCGGCTACCTCATCGACATGTTCGAGTACCCGAACCTCCAGGGGTCGCCGCCGAAGTTCGCGGTCACCCAGAAGAGGCCGCGCAGCTGTGCGAGGAGGCCGGAAAGCGCCTGTGCACGGCCGGAGGTGGGGCGCACCTGCAAGGGCCAGAAGTCCCAGAACTACGCCTACGGCAACGCGTGGGACCCCGAGTTCTGCGGCTCCGGCCTCAACGACGCCTACCCGTCGGGGCAGGTCGAACGGTGCAAGAGCGGCTACGGCGCCTACGATGGTCGGGGAACTTCCCGCGAGTGGACCTCGACGGAGACGAAGCCCGGGCGCGTCGTGGTGAAGGGCAGGCAGAAGGGGCAACCCGAAGGGTACCCTGTGCCTACGCCGAGGTCGAGAGCGCGGCCTACGCCGATCCGTCGCTGTCGTTCCGGTGCTGCCTCGACGTGGCACCCGCCGACGGCGGCAGTAGGCCGTGGCGCGCCTGCCCATGACCCCCGGCAGCGTGTACGGGGCGCTGCGCGACCGGCTCGGCAGCGATGCGCGGCGTCTACCTGGCAGGCGACCGGGTGAAGCGCCGCGACGACATGGGCGACGGCGACGAGCTGGTGCTCCTCGTCGGCTTCTTCAGACGCGCAACATCTGGGAGGTGATGGAGGATCGGCTCCGGCACGACGGCTTCGGGGTGATGACCTTCAACCTCGGCGGCCTGCTGGCGGTTCAACGCACCCACCCGGTCAGCCGTCGGCGGCGATGATCGCCGAGAAGCTCGAGCGCTCCACGCCGCCGCCGGCCGATCGGGTCCACATCGTGGGGCACAGCAAGGGCGGGCTCATCGCCCGGCGCTACGTGCGGCCACTACGGTAGCGATCGGCGGGTGAAGTCGGTGATCACCCTCGGCACACCCCACCACGGCACCCCCACGGCGGTCGTCGGCGTGGCGCTGCTCGGCGTGGGCACCTCGGCGCGGGATCTGCTGCCGCGCTCGCGCGTGGTGGGAGCCCTGGCGCGCGACAGCTTCCCGGCCGACATCCCGCTCACCTCGATCTACTCGCGCGCCGATCTGGTCTGCCCGCACTGGGCGAGCGTCCTGCGCCCGCGGCCGGGCGAGGAGACGCACATGGCCAACGTCGAGGTCGACGGCGTGGGGCACAGCCAGCTCGTGTGGGACCCGCGGGTGTACCGCATCGTCCGCGACAAGCTCACCGAGGCGGCCGACCTGTGGCGGGCGCGGCGGGCGCCCGCGGATCCCGCGGCCGAGGACGGCAGGGACGCCTCAACCGGTTAGCCCGAGCGCGGGAGGCGCGATGGGCGGCGCATACCGGGACGCAGGCGTCGACGTGGCGGCGGGAGACGCGCTGGTGGAGCGGATCAAGCCGCTGGCCGCGCGCACGGAGCGGCCGGGCCTGCTCGGCGGCATCGGCGGCTTCGGCGGCCTGTTCTCGCTGCAGGGCTACCGCGACCCCGTGCTGGTCTCGGGGACCGACGGCGTCGGCACCAAGCTGCTCGTCGCGCAGCACCTGGGGCGGCACGACACCATCGGCATCGACCTGGTCGCGATGTGCGTCAACGACATCGCGGTGCTGGGCGCCGAGCCGCTGTTCTTCCTCGACTACTTCGCCACCGGCGCGCTCGACGTCGACGAGGCCGAGGCCGTCGTCGCCGGCATCGCGAGCGGCTGCGAGGAGGCCGGCTGCGCGCTGCTCGGCGGCGAGACCGCCGAGATGCCGGGCATGTACGCGCCCGGCCACTACGACGTGGCGGGGTTCGCCGTCGGCGCCGTCGAGCGCGACGAGATCCTCGACGGCAGCCGGATCGTGCCGGGCGACCGGCTGGTGGGCGTCCCGTCGAGCGGGCTGCACAGCAACGGCTACTCGCTGGTCCGAAAGCTGCTGCCGCTCGACGCGCTCGACGCGCTGCAGGGCGAGGCCGCCGCCGCGGGGCTCCAGCGCCCCCTCGCCGACGCCCTGCTCGAGCCCACCCGCATCTACGCGCGGCTGCTGCTCGAGGCCCGCCGCGACCACCCGCTGAAGGGCGCGAGCCACGTCACCGGCGGCGGGCTGCCCGGCAACGTCCCCCGGATGCTGCCCGACGGCTGCGGCGCGGTGCTCCGGCGCGGCAGCTGGCCCGAGCCGCCGATCTTCGCGCTGCTGCGCGCCCGCGGCGGGCTGTCGGAGCAGGAGATGGTCGAGACCTTCAACTGCGGGCTCGGGCTCGTGCTCGCCGCGCCGGCCGGGGCCGCCGAGGCGCTGGCCCGCTCGGTCGGCGGCAACGTGGTGGGCGAGGTCGTCGCCGGCGAGGGCCTGGAGCTCACGGGATGAGCGAGGTCCCCGTCGCGCTGCTGGCCTCGGGCAGCGGCAGCAACGTGCAGGCGCTGATCAACGCGGCGGCGCTGCCGGGTCACCCGGCGCGGATCGTGCTCGTGGCGTCCGACCGGCGCGACGCGCTCGCCCTGGAGCGGGCCCGGCGCTGCGGCATCCCGGCCGTCCACGTGCCGCGCCGCGGGCACCCCGACCGCGCCTCCTACGACGCCGCCATGGTCGAGGTCCTGCGCCAGCACGGCGCCGAGTGGGTGTTCCTGGCCGGCTACATGCGGCTCGTCAGCCCGACCTTCCTGGCCGCGTTCCCCCAGCGGGTGCTCAACGTGCACCCCGCGCTGCTCCCCTGCTTCCCCGGGCTCGACGCCCAGCAGCAGGCGCTCGACGCCGGCGTGCGCGTGTCGGGCTGCACCATCCACCTGGTCGACGAGGGCACCGACACGGGCCCCATCGTGGCGCAGGGCGCCGTGCCCGTGCTGCCCGACGACGACCTCGAGGCGCTGCGGCGCCGCATCCTGCGCATGGAGCACGAGCTGTTCCCGCGCGTGCTGCGCTGGGCCGTCGAGGGCCGGATCCGGGTCGAGGGCCGCCGCGTGCAGCTCGATCTGCCGCCCGACGAGACCGCGTTCCGCTACGACCCGCGCGCCTAGAGACGCGACCAGGCATCCGCGCCAGCGGATGCCCGGGCGCGTCTCGCAGGAGTCGGAGGACGCGCGCCAGCGCGTTCTCCGACGTATTGAGCGAGCAAGCAAGCCGAATGCCTGCCCGACCCGGGGGTGCGGCGAAGCCGGACCCGCGGTCGAGGCGGTGCATTCGGCGAAGCTTGCTGCGAGGTGACCCACGTCCACGGATGGTTGGTCGAGTCTCTATCGCGCGCCCGTGTCGGCGGAGTCGGCCGGCTCGAGCTCCAGGATCTTGTCGCGGATCTCGCGGGTGGTGACCCAGCAGGCGCTGGTCGTCGCCACCAGCGCCAGCAGCACGGCCAGCAGGAGTCGGTTGCGGTGCATCCCCCGAGGCTACCTGGCCGCGGCCGCGGCGTCGACGTGCGGGTGCG
The DNA here is from genome assembly GCA_041389545.1 of Myxococcota bacterium. Taxonomy (GTDB): domain Bacteria; phylum Myxococcota_A; class UBA796; order UBA796; genus JACKER01. The sequence goes on from JAWKRQ010000026.1 coordinate 119,451, forward strand.
CCGCGAACCAGGCGACCGCGCCCGGCAGCGCGCGATCGAGCGCCGCCGGGTCGAGGTGGGCGAGCGCGAAGGCCTCGGCGAACGACTCGTACGGATCGCGCCAGCCGTAGGGCGTGGGGCCGCGCCGCCGGCCGCGGAAGGCCTCCCAGGCGCTCACCACGGGGCCCGCCCGGCCGAGCGCGCGGTAGCGGCGCCAGGCCTCGCGGTCGGCGGCGCGATCGCCGGGGTCGCCGGTGCGCTCCCAGCGCTCGTGGGCGGCGAGGTACGCGAGGTAGGCGCGGCGGAACGGCAGGTCGGCGATGGCGTGGCCGACCTCGTGCAGCGCGGTCATGGCGGCGGGCGTCCCGGGCGCGTCGGGCTCGCCGACGAACCCGGCCGGATCGAAGGCGATGTCGAAGAACCGGATCTCCGGAGGCTCGAAGGCGGGGTCGAAGAAGGCGAGCTCGCGCCGGGGCGCCCGATCGCTGCGCGCGCCGCGCCACAGCGTGAGGTCGGCGACCAGCGCGAGCTCGGCGTCGGAGAGGGTGGCGAGGCCGGCGCCGACGGCCTCGGCCTCCTCGGGGCCCCACGGCCCCTCCCACTGGAAGTCGGCGTAGGACACGGCGGCGGGCGCCGGCTCGGCCTCGCTCCAGGCCGCGCGCACCTCCCGCTGCGCGCTCCACCACAGCGTGACCGCGCGCGGCCCGGCGCCGACGTCGACCCACAGGTCGAGCTCGGCGCCCCGGTAGGCGCGCAGCGACGTCGCCCAGATCGCGAAGCAGACCTCGGCGGGGAGCGTATCCAACGCCGGCGCGCAGGCGCGCAGGTGGCGCCCGCCGGCCCAGCGGTCGAGATCCGCCGTGGCGCGCACGACCTCGGCCGGGTGGGCGGTGAGCGCGAAGTCGACGGGATCGTAGCGGGGGGCGCGGGCGGCACAGGCCGCCAGCCACGCCCAGCCGACGATCACCGCCGCTCCAGCACCGCCACCGCCTCGACGTGGTGGGTGTCGGGGAACATGTCCAGGGCGTGCAGGCCCGCCAGGCGGTAGCCTTCGGCGAGGGCGGGCGCGAGATCGCGGGCCGCGCTGCGCGGGTCGCACGCGACGTACACCACGACCCGCGGGCGGTGGCGCAGCAGCCGCGGCAGCACGCCCGGCGCGCCGACCCGCGGCGGATCGAGCACCACGGCGTCGAACGGGATGCGGCTCGCGTCCAGGCGCTCGACCCGCTGCCCGTGCACCTCCACCGGCAGCGCGTGGTGGCGGACGTTGTGGCGCAGGTCGTCGACGGCGGGCCCGGGCGCCTCCACCGCCACCACGGGGACGCCGGCCGCCGCGATCGGTAGCCCCAGGTTGCCGATGCCCGCGTACAGGTCGAGGACCCGCTCGGCGCCGCTGGCGAGCACCGCCTCGCGCACGATGTCGACGAGCGCGGCGTTGATCCCGAAGTTCACCTGGTAGAACGCCGCCGGGCCCGCGCGCAGGGTCAGGTCCCCCGCAGCGAGCGCGACGGCGACCTCGCCTGCCAGGCGCCGGCCGTCCAGCGCCACGTCGGGGAGCGCGGAGAGGGCTTCGACATCGACCTCGCGCGCGACGTCGCTGGCGAAGGCGGCCACGACGCGCGTCCCGTCGGAGCGGAGCTCCACCGACGCCAGGCCCCGCCCCCGCGCCGGATCCTCGGCGAGCCACCGCGCGAGGGCGGCGTGGCGGCCGGCCACCTCGGGGCGCGCCAGCCCGCAGACGTCGATCGGCACCAGCTCGTGGGACCGAGCGGCGCGGTAGCCGAGGCGCCCGCCCTCGACGGCGAGCTTGATGCGGGCGCGGTACCCGGCCGGATCGGGCGACGGGACGAAGCGGACCTCGGGTGGGGCCAGCGCCCGGAACACGTGCGCCACGGCCTGCGTCAGCGCCCTCGCGCGGCCCTCGGGCGCGAGCGCGTCGAGGTCGCACCCCCCGCAGGCAGCGCTGTGGGGGCAGGGCGGCGCGCGGCGATCCGGCGAGGCCGTGACCAGGACCTCGACCTCGGCGTCCACCGTGCGGCCGCGCGCGCGAACGACGCTCAGGCGCACCTCGTCGCCCGGGATGGCGCCGTGGATCCGCGCGGTGCGGCCGTCCGCGAGCGTGGCGCCGCCGCGGCCGTCCGGCAGCAGCCAGGCCACGCGCACCGTCTCCCCCTGCCCCATCCGCACCTCGCCTACCGCCGCGCGAGCCCGCGGAACACGGGCGTGAGGTTGAGCGCGCCGCGGCCGTGCCCGTGGACGTCCTCCAGGGCGAAGCCCGCGCCCCGCAGCGTCTCGAGCGGGTCGCGCGTGACGTGGCAGCCGCCGCCGAGCCAGCCCCACACCGGGTCGACGGCCCGCTGGACGGCCGCGGTCACCCGGTGGTCGGAGGCGGTGTGCTCGGCGAAGCGCACGACGCCGCCGGGCACGAGCACGCGGAACAGCTCGCGCGCGGCGGCGGCGGGATCGGGGACGGTGCACAGGGTGAAGGTGAGCACGACCTCGTCGAACGAGGCGTCGCCGAAGGGCAGCGCCTCGGCCCCGCAGCGGACGAGCTCCACCGGGAAGCCCGCGGCGTCGAAGCGGGGCTGCGCCCGGCGCAGCATGTTCGGGTCGGGATCGATGCCCACCAGCCGCTGCACCTGATCGGGCCGGTAGACCGCCGCGTTGAGCCCGGTCCCGACGCCGATCTCCAGCACGCGCCCGCGCGCCTGCGGCACGACGCGATCGCGCAGCGGCGCCATGGGGCGCATCAGCAGGTCCAGGAACGCCGCGTGGACGGGGTGCCCGCGGGCCTCCGCCGCCGGATCGTGGCGCATCTCCCCTCCCCGTCGCCTCGCCGGCGCGAGGCCCCGAGCACCGCCAGTAACGCCCGAGGCGGGGCGCGGTGTCTGATTCCTCGATACGTCTCGCTACGACTCCGTCGGAGGCCAGGGAGCACCCGTGGAACGTTCGCGCTGGTCGGGGCTGTGGCTGCCGCTCCTCGCCGGGGGCTGCGTGCTGTCGGTGGACGAGTCCCTGACCATCCACGACCCCGTCGACCGCATCGAGATCGAGGTCTCGGCGGGCGACGTGTCGATCCGCGGCGTCGACGGCCCCGTGAAGCTGTCCGGCAACTTCGGGGGCGCCGGGAAGGAGCCCGAGCACAGCGTGTCGGACGGCGTGCTCACCGTCAGCTACGACTGCGGGCTGTGCGGCGGCCGGCTCACCGTCGACGCCCCGCCCGAGACGGCGGTGGTGGTCACGACCGGCGCGGGCGACGTGTCCGTCGACGGCATGCTGGCGCGGCTCGACGCGTCGTTGTCGGGCGGGTCCGCCGACGTGCGCGACCACGGGGCGGGACCGGTGATCGTGACGGCGGACATCGGGGACGTCGACGCGAGCTTCGTCGAGCCGCCCGATCGGGTCGACGTGGACGTGACCACGGGCTTCGTGGAGATCGAGGTCCCGCCGGAGGCCTACGCGCTCGACCTGCGCGCGCCGGCGGGCTCGACCTCGGTCCAGGGGATCACCGACGACCCGTCGAGCCCCTTCGAGATCACCGCGCGTACGCGGGCCGGCTCGATCTCCGTCCGCGGGCGCTGAGGCGGCTACTTCCCGCGCTTGAGCGCCCGCATCGCCTCGAGCGCCGATCCCGGCGTCGCGGGCTCGGCCTTCGCGGGCGGACGCGCCGGTCGCGCCGACGCCGCCGGGCGGGCCGGGCGCCCGGCGACGAGGTCGTCGAGCGACACGGGGCCCTCCTCCTCCTCGACAGCGCGTCGCTCACGCCGAACAGGTCCTGCAGGTTCAGCGCGACGCCGCAGCGCGGACACACCATGCCGCCCTGCAGCGCGTCGGGCGAGATCATCGCCCGGCAGGAGTGGCACCGCACGTGGTCGAACCAGGACACGTCGCCTCCGTCGCTGCACCCAGGGTATCCGACGGCGCTGCCCCGGGGTACGGTGCGCGGCCGAGGAGGAGCGATGGACGCGCCGAGGCGCGCAGCGGCCGCGGTGGCGCGGCTCAACGAGGGGGTCGGCCGCGTCGCGAGCTGGCTGCTGCTGGCGATGACGCTCCTGTGCGCCTACAACGCCGTGGCGCGCTACCTCGGCCGGTTCGTCGGCGAGAACCTCACGCGCAACTGGCTGCTCGAGGCGCAGTGGTACCTGTTCGCGGCCGTGTTCCTGCTCGGCGCGCCCGCCACCCTCGCCGCCGACCGCCACGTCCGGGTCGACGTGCTCTACAGCCGCCTGTCGCCGCGCGGCCAGGCCTGGGTCGACGTCCTCGGCACCCTGCTGTTCCTGCTGCCGCTCTGCGTCTTCGGCATCGCCCTCGCCTACCCCGCCGTGCGCGACAGCTGGGCCATCTGGGAGCAGTCGCCCGATCCGGGCGGCCTGCCGCGCGCCCCCGTCAAGACGCTGCTGCCGCTCGGCCTGCTCCTGCTCGCGCTCCAGGGCCTGGCGATGCTCCCCGACAAGCTCGCCGCGCTGACGTCCAGCCGCGCCGGGAGGCGCCCGTGACGCCGGAGTGGATCGCGCCGCTGATGTTCGTCGCGGCGTTCGCCCTCATCTTCTCGGGGTACCCCGTCGCCTTCTCGCTCGGCGGCACCGCCCTCGGCTTCGCCGGTGTGGGCGTCGCGCTGGGCTTCTTCGACCCGTACCTGCTGCAGGCGTTCCCCGAGCGCGTGTTCGGGATCCTGTCGAACTACGTGCTGCTGGCCGTGCCGTTCTTCGTGCTCATGGGCACCATGCTCGAGCGCAGCCGCCTCGCCGAGGACCTGCTCACCACGATGGGCGCGCTGTTCGGCCCGGTCCGCGGCGGCCTGGCCCTGTCGGTGGTGATCGTGGGGGCGCTGCTGGCCGCCGCCACCGGCGTCGTCGGCGCCTCGGTCGTGGCGATGGGCCTCATCTCGCTGCCCGTGATGCTGCGCTACGGCTACCGCCCCGAGCTCGCCGCCGGCGTGATCTGCGCGTCGGGCACGCTCGGCCAGATCATCCCGCCCAGCGTGGTGCTGGTGGTGCTGGGCGATCAGCTCGGCGTCAGCGTCGGCGACCTGTTCATGGGCTCGCTGCTGCCCGGGCTGCTGCTCGCGGGGATGTACGGCGTCTACGTGCTGGTGATCGCCTTCCTCCGCCCCGAGGTCGCCCCCGCGCTGCCGCCGGAGGCCCGCGCCGATCGCGGCCTCGCGCTGCTCGCGCGGGTGGTCAAGGTGATGATCCCCCCGCTGGTGCTGATCCTGCTCGTGCTGGGCAGCATCTTCGCGGGGATCGCCACCCCCACCGAGGCCGGCGCGCTCGGGGCGCTCGGCGCCTTCGGGCTGGCCGCGGCGAACCGCCGCCTCACCTGGGAGGCCGTCCAGGGCGCCTTGACCGAGACCACCCGCCTCACCGCGATGGTGATGATCCTGCTCGTGGGCTCGACCCTGTTCTCGCTCGTGTTCCGCGGCCTCGACGGCGACCTGTGGATCGAGGACCTGCTCACCGGGCTGCCCGGCGGGCAGCTGGCGCTGCTGCTGGTCGCGAACGCCGTCGTCTTCGGGCTCGGCTTCTTCATCGACTTCTTCGAGATCGCCTTCGTCGTGCTGCCGCTGCTGGTGCCGGCCGCCCGGGCGCTCGACATCGACCTCGTCTGGTTCGGCGTCCTCATCGCGATGAACCTGCAGACGAGCTTCCTGACGCCGCCCTTCGGCTTCTCGCTGTTCTACCTCCGCGGCGTCGCCCCGCCCGAGGTCGACACGCCCGCCATCTACCGCGGTGCGGTGCCGTTCATCGGCATCCAGCTCGTGGGGCTGCTGCTGGTGGTGCTGTTCCCGCAGCTCGTCCGCGCGCTGGTGCCGTAGGGGAGCTCAGCTCCGGAAGGCGAAGTCGGCGTAGGCCCGCTCGGCGGTGTCGAACCAGCCGAAGGAGGCCCGCCGGAAGGCGTCCCACTGCTCGTAGATCTTGCGGTAGGCCGGGTCCTTGCCCGCCTCCTCCTCGAGCAGCGCCCGGGACGCGTCGCGCGCGGCGGCCATCAGGTCCTCGGTGAACGGGCGGACGTCGACGCCGGCCTCGCGGATGCGCTGGAGCGCGGCGGGGTTGCGGGCGTCGTAGCGCGTCTGCATGGCGACGCCGGACTCCGCGCAGGCGGCGCGCAGGATCTCCCGGTAGGACGCCGGCAGCGCGTCGAACGTGGGCTGGTGGAAGTAGAACGACAGGCTCGGCCCGGGCTCCCACCACCCCGGGTAGTGGTAGGTCTTCGCGATCTTGTGGAAGCCGAGCTTCTCGTCGTCGTAGGGGCCGACCCAGTCGGTGGCGTCGATGGCGCCGCGCTCGAGGGCCGTGTAGATCTCGCCGCCCGCGATGGTCTGCGGCGCCGCGCCGAGGCGCTCCATCACCGCGCCGCCCATGCCGGGGATGCGGATCTTGAGCCCCTGCAGGTCGCCCACCGAGGTCATCGGCCGCGAGAACCAGCCGCCCATCTGCACGCCGGTGTTGCCGCCGGGCACGCTGACGATTCCGAAGTCGGCGAAGCGCTCGTTGACGAGATCGAGCCCGCCGCCCTCGAGCAGCCACGCGGCCTGCTGGCGCGCCGTGAGGCCGAACGGGACGCAGGTGTCGAAGGCCAGCGCGGGGTTCTTCCCGAGGTAGTAGTAGGACGCCGTCTGGCCGACCTGGACGGTGCCGCGCTGGACGGCGTCCATCACCTGCAGGGCCGGGACGAGCTCGCCGGCCGGGTAGACCCGGATCGTGAAGCGCCCGTCGGTCATCGCGGAGACGCGCTCGGCCATCACCTCGGCGGCGCCGTAGATCGTGTCGAGCGACCGCGGGAAGCTCGATGCGAGCCGCCACTGCACCCGCTCGCCCGTCACCACCGCCGGGCCCTCGCCGCCCGCGCGCTGGCCGCTGCACGCCGCCGCGCCCGCGAGCGCGGCGCCGAGGAAGTCGCGTCGCTTCATGCCGTCTCCGTGATCCAGGTCGTCGTCGCGACGCCTGCTCTCACAGCTTCCGCGGCCCGCCGCCACCCCGATCCTCGTCGTCGCCCTCGCCGGGCGGCGGCAGCCCGAGCCCGTCGACCAGCAGGTGCTCGAGCCCGGCGTCGAACAGGGGCACGCGATCGTCGCGGAACTTGCGCGATCGCACGTAGACCCAGCGCTGGCCGAGCTCGGCCTGCCGGTACAGCGCGTGGGTCACGTCGCCCCCGCCCTCGAGCTCGATCCGGACCCGATCGTGATCCCCCTCCGGGGCGAAGTGGACGTAGCGCTCGCCGTAGCGCAGGGTGAGGCCGTCGCGCCCCCGCTGCACCCGGATCACGCCGATGTCGCGCGCCAGGCCCTCCAGATCGGCGAGCAGCTGGACGCGAGCGGCCTGCGCCTCCGCCTGGGCGCGCTGCGCCTCCTCTTCGGCGCGCCGAGCCTCCTCGTCACGGTTCCGCACGGCCTTGCGGAACCGCGCGGCCAACCGTGACCCCGGTCCGTCCATCCTCGCTCCCTCACAGGCCCTCGACCCCGAGCCTAACCCGTTCCGGAGGCACCACGGTGCAACCGCCCGCACGTTGACCGGCCTTTCCTTGCTGTGCTATGCCCCCTCCAGAGCACGCCTCATTGCCGACCGGCAACGGGCGAGGGTCAGACGCCCGATCCGCTCGGCCGGAGCCGAGCGGGCTTCCGCGGGAAAGGCAACCGAATGGGCAAAGCGATCGGGATCGACCTCGGCACCACGAACTCCTGCTGTGCCTACGTCACCAACGGGAAGCCCGAGGTCATCACCTATCGGGACGGCTCGCGGACGATCCCCAGTGTTTTCGCGATCGACAAGCAGGGCAACCGCCTCGTCGGGGCC
>JAWKRQ010000027.1:0-126356 GCA_041389545.1 Myxococcota bacterium
CGTCCTGGAGATGGGGTGCGGCCCGCCGCCGCAGCCCGTCCACGTCGGCGTGCACTCGCGCAGGGAGTGGTGCCACCGCGGCTTCGGGTCCAGCACGACCTGGAAGACCTCGTGCTGCGCGTTCATCGCGACGATGGCGTCCGACACGCAGTCTCCGCCCGTCACGACCAGCCAGCGCTGACCCGCAGGGCCCGCGACGGTGTCGCCGATGCCGCAGTCGGGGCAGACCTGGAGCACCTCGGGGCGCAGCACCAGCCCGCCGGAGGCGCGGAGCCAGGCGTCGAGCGCGGCCAGCTGCCGCGCGAGCTCGTAGGGCGCGATCCGGCTCCAGTCGACGCACTCGGCGGAGGCCGGGGTGGCCCGGCCCGGTGAGGCGAGCGGCGGGGGCGGCTCGTAGGGCCGGAAGGCCGGGCCTTCCGCCCGGGCGGCCACCGCGAGGACCGAGAACCAGAGCATGGGACCGAGTCTACCGCCGATGGCCGGCGCAGACCGGAACAACCTGCGACCGGGCCGGGACCGGGCGCCCGCTACGTCGATCGTGGAGGGAGATCCCATGAATCGCCGCTTCGCCGCCGTCGCCGCCGTCGCCGCCCTGTCCGCCAGCGTCGACGAGTGCACCCCCGTCGATCCCGAGCCCAACCTCACCGTCGCCCAGGCCCACGCGCCCGTGCACTACCAGGACACCGACAGCACCTGCACCGAGTGCGACTGGATCACCGCCATCGACTACGACGGCAACTGGACCGGCACCGACAACTGGGACCACCTGTTCACGCCGAGCGCCTGGGGCCCCGGGGCCACCGGCTACGGCGCGGTCGTCTACACGTCGGTCGTCGAGACCTGCACGCACTGGTTCGTCGTGTACGGCATGTTCCACCCGCGCGACTGGACCGACAGCGTGTTCGACCAGGAGCACGAGAACGACCTCGAGGGCGCGCTCGTGGTCGTCGAGAAGGACGGGACGCCGACGGGACGCGCCGTCGCGATGATCACCGTGTACCACAACGACTTCTACAGCTACGTCCCGGAGGACAGCACCTGGACCGACGGTGACGAGGACATCGACGGCGTCCTGTCGTTCGAGCCCGTGGACGGCCGGCTGCACCCGGTCACCGCGCAGCAGGCCAAGGGGCACGGGCTGAAGGCCTGGCCCTACGCCGGGGACTTCGCCGGGAACCCCGGCGAGGACGGGGTCCGGTACGTGCCCACGGGCGTGATGGAGGTCCCCACCGTCGGCAGCACCGGCCCCGTCGGCTACGCGCTCGAGGAGCTGTTCGAGTGGGTCTGGCCGCTGCAGATCGGCAACTTCGCGCCCTACGCCGGGTGGGGGGCGCTGGCCGGCGACGACAGCGGCAGCTGCGGCGACGGCGTGACGGTGACCTGCGCCGAGGACGCCGCGCACCTGCCCTGGTCGTGGGACGACACCGACGACGGCTCGGCGCTGCAGGCGGGGCTGCTGGGCCTCGACCCGGCGCTGCTGGTCGACCGGTACTTCGACAACGTCGGCGACTTCTCGCTCGCCTACAGGTCGAACCGGTACCTCGAGGACCTGCGGGCGCAGGGCTACGACGACGGCTTCGAGCCGGCCGGGTTCCCGAGCGCGCTGTCGCTCGATGCCATGTACGCCCGGCTCGACGCCACCTGCCCGTAGCTCAGCGGCTCGCGGGCGCCAGCGCGCCGCAGATCGGCGCGGGCAGGTGCTCGTCGCAGGGGATGTCGGGGCCGAGGTCCAGCACCACCCAGCCCGCGTCGCGGTGGGCCAGCAGGACGGAGGCGCCGTGCATCGCGTCGCCGAAGGTGAGGCGCGCGGCGGCGAAGCCGTCGGCGCAGGTCGGGGACCCGAGCGAGACCTGCTCGCGGACGTCGTCGGCGAGGGCGTCCGATCGGCGCACCGCGGCCAGCAGCGCGTCCTCGTCACAGAGAGGCGGCACGGCGACGGCCGGCGCGGTGGACGCGACCTCGACGGCGGTGGGGGCCTCCTCGCGTGGGGAGAAGAGCCAGAAGCAGCCCTGGAGTTGGAGCCACATCATCGCCGCACCGACAGCACGACGCTCCCGAGCCACAGCGCCACGGCCAGTGCGCCGAAGGCCATGCCGATCCGCGCGCGCTGGGGCGCCAGCAGGGGCACGACCGACACGGCGACCAGGGCCACCAGCGCGTAGGGGAGGGTGTCGCGGCCCTCGCCCGTCGTCAGCACCAGCGACGCCCCCACCGCCACGCCGATCAGCTGGAAGATGCCCAGCGCCCGCCCCATCCAGGGCTTCCACCCATTCGTCCCTTCCATCGCGACCTCCGCCCACCCCGTACCGGGGGGCCGCGGGGGAGCCCCGGTTTCGATCGGTTTCATTGCTGCGGGGCTGCTGACGCGATCGCGCCCGACGCCTTTCCGTCATTTGACGGGATCGCGCCCGACGCCTTTCCGTCACTCGACGGGATCGCGCCCGACGCCTTTCCGTCAATTCGGCGGGGGACCCTGGCGGTCATGCGCAGCCAGCCTATGTCGTCGCCAGATCTGCCGGGCATCGTCGCCAGGTCTCGCCGTCAGCACACCTGTTGCCGACCGGCGCGGGCGGCGTACGGTGGGGCATGCTGCTCCTGCTCTTCGCCCTGGCGCCGGCGTGCGCGCCGAGCGGTGGTGTCGACGACACCGCGGCGGACGACGGCGTCGTGCTGACCGGGCGGCTCGCCGATCCGGCGGGCGTGCCGCTCGGCGACGTCGTGCTCCAGGCCTGCGCCAGCGTCTGCTACGCCGACGTCAGCGCGCCCGACGGCACCTTCGCCTTCGCGCTGTCGCCGGGGTCCTGGTCGCTCAAGGTGGCGGCGTCGGATCGGGGCGACGCGCCGCTCGTCGTCCCGCTGGCGCTCGCGGCCGACCGCGACGTGGCGCTCACCGTGCCGCGCCTCGATCCGCCCGTGCCCGTCCCCGACGCGGCGGACGACGTGGCGGTCACGGCGGGGCTGTCGCTGCGCCTGTCGGCCGAGGGCCTGCCGGGGATCGACGCCGTCGCCGCGGCCGCGCTGCCCGCCGGGGCCTGGCCCCCGCTCGACGGGCTCGACGGCGTCCCCACCGCCGCCTTCGCCCTGTCCCCACTGGGCGCCGGCGAGGACGTCCCCTTCACCGCCGAAGTCGCCGGGACGCGCGCCTGGTGCACGGACGAGGCGGGCACGGCCTGGGTGCGCTGCGACGCGCCCGGCGAGCCCGGCGTGCACGGCCGGCTGCCGCACCTCGGCACGCTGGTGGTCGGCGACTGACGGCACACAGGGCGCGGTGCGTGCGCGCGCGGCGCGCTCCGAGCGAGGCGCGCGCCGGAAACCGCGCGCCCGCGCCGCTGCCGTTTGGCACCCGGCGTGCAGGACGGGGGCGCGGAGGGAACATCCCATGCGCTCGTTCACCCTGGCTGTCGTCATCCTGTTCTCGGTCCCCGGGGGGTCCGGCGGGGGCGGCTGCGGCGATCCCTGTCCCACTGCGGGTCCCTGCGACGGCGGCGGGACCGACACCGACGGCGACGTGGCACCCGACGCCACGATCTTCCACACCGACGCCTACGGCACCACCACCTCGGCGTCGGGGCATGTCGAGCTGGTGCTCGGGGCCGAGCCGCAGATCGTGGGGATCACCCTCGACGGTCGACATGCGCGTCGACAGCCGGACGGCCATCCTGATGACCGGCTACCCCGTCGGCACGGTGGTCACCGTCGACACCGTCATCTTCGACGAGACGATCCCGCTGGACCTCGACGTCGACGGCGTCGGCCGGGTGGCGGCCGGGGCGCCGCTGCGGTTCGTGGGGACCGTCACCGAGCCGCACGCCGCGCCCGTCGACACGTCGTTCCGCACCGAGCTCCCGTGGGACCTCGTGGTGACGGCCACGGAGGACACCTTCCGCGTCGACCCCTGGAGCGACGGCTACGGCGGCACCTTCGAGGTGCGCTAGCGCGCGACGGCTGCCCCCAGCACGGCCATCGTCTGCGGATCCTGCACCAGCACCACCGCCGACGCCGAGGCCAGGTCGACGTCGTCGGGGACGGGCAGCGACACCTGCGGCGCGTCCACCCCGACGGTGACCCAGGAGCGGACGACGTTGTCGTGGTGCAGCGTGCGCCCGGTGTTCTCGCCCGCGGGCACGTCCACGACCAGGCCGCTCTGGAGCAGCACCACCTGGAGCACGGCGCCCTCGGGCGCGCCCTGGACCTGGGCCGTGCCCACGAGCGCGCTGGCCTCCGGGGTCAGGGCCAGCGACACGTCCACCCCGCCGGGGTCGCCGATCCAGTGGACCATCGCGTCGTCGATGCGGCTGCGGATCTGGCCGTTGAAGTCCTCCTGCCCCTGGACGACGAGCTGGGGCGTGTACCGTCGCGCCGGGAGGGCCTGGGCGTAGGCGCGCTGGCGGTCGGTGTAGCGGGGGTCGGCGAACGGGTCGGGCCAGCCGAGGCCGTCCCAGGTGGTCACGTGCCAGGCGAGGGGGAAGACACGCTGGCCGGCGTAGGCGGCGGCGACGTCGTTCAGGCGGGCGTCGGCGAGGGGGCAGCTGGAGCAGCCCTCCGAGGTGAACAGCTCGAGGACGACGAAGGAGAACGGGTCGGCGGGCTCGAGCGCCACGGCGGGGGCGGGGGCCGGGGGGCTGCTGCACGCCCAGGCGAGGGCGGCGACCGCGGGTCGGACTGCCTGCATCGGACCTCCTCCCGCCGTACGCGCGAGCGCGCTCAGGGGAACGGGGCCCCTCAGGCGGGCTGTGCAGGGCGCGGTGGTCCATGGGGTGGCGCCAGGGAAACGATGCGGCGCAGGGAGCGTGTAGCGCGCTCGCGAGCGTGGGGAACGGATACGGTTCGGCGCATGGCCAGGCCTGTCGATCCCGCGCTGCACGACGCGCGACGGTCCGAGATCCTCGATGCCGCCGCGCGGCTCGTGGGCGAGCGGGGGTATACGCGGGTGTCCCTGCAGGACGTCCTCGATGCCGTCGGCATGTCGAAGGGCTCGTTCTATCACTACTTCCGCTCCAAGCAGGACATCGCCGAAGCCCTGATCGAGCGGGCCGTCGCGCCGGTAGAGGAGGGGCTGCGGGCGCTGGTCGCCGACAGGGCGCTCACCGGCAGCGAGAAGCTGCAGCGGCACTTCCGGGGGGTGGACGCCTGGAAGCGGGAGGGTGGGCGGCAGGCGGTGGCCCTCGCCGTGGCGGCGGGCGGCGACGAGGACCTGCTGCTCCACCACCGGCTGTACGTGGCCGGTCAGGAGCGGTTCGCGCCGCTGTTCGCGCAGATCGTCGCGCAGGGGGTGCGCGAGGGCGACTTCGCCGTCGAGGATCCCGAGGAGGCCGCGCGGATCGTCCTGTGCCTGCGCCACGACCTGGGCCGCGCCGTGGTCTCGCGGCTCGACGATCCGGCGTACGTCGCGCGGGCCGCGCTCGCGACGGCGGCGGCCATCGAGCGGGTGCTCGGGGCCGCGCCCGACGCGATCGTCGGGCCGACGCGGGCGGCGCTCGGGCAGCGCGGATAGCGGCGGGCGCGCGGGTGAGCTATTCGTAGACCAACGGTCTAGAATCACTGCGAGGAGGGCGCATGGCCGCCACCGCCGAGTCGCGAGCCCGGACCCGGGCCTTCGCGCGTGTCATCGGGCCCTACGTGGCCATCGCGACGGGCATCCTGGCCGTGCGTCTGCCCCAGATGGGCGACCTCGACTTCTTCGGCGAGCCCGTGACGGTGTGGGGTGTCGGGGCGCTGCTGCTGTTCTGTGGGCTCGTGGTCATCGCGCACCACTCGATCTGGTCGACGGCGCCGGGGGTGGCGATCTCGCTGTTCGGCTGGTTCCTGGCGCTGCGCGGCTTCGTCTTGATGGCGGCGCCCGACCTGATGCAGCAGGGGGTGGAGGGGAGCATGGCGGCCATCACGGTCGTGCGGCTCTTCTTCGCGGGGATGGCGGGGTTCGGGCTGTGGTTGACGTGGGTGGGGTACGGGTCGAAGGCGTTCGCCCCGGTGGCTGACGCTCCGTGAGTTTGCGAGCAGCGGCGCTCGTCGCCGCTGACCCTCGATCATCTTCTTGGTATCGACATCCTGGGCGGCGTGCGCACCACTGGCGGCTCGAGCTTCCAGACGCCGACGATCGAGAGCGCCCACTCGGTCGATGAGCCGTCGAACGGCGTCAGGAACCAGACGAGGTCCTCGCTCTGGCAGTCGAGGATGTCGGCGAGCACGTCTCGGGCGGGGCGCCGTCCGGGATCGGGGGTGCAGAAGCCGTGTTCGTCCAGCTGCCCAGCGAGCTGTGCGAGGTGCAGCCCCGTCGCGGCCTCGACCGCCTCGTGCCACGCATCGAAGAGCGCACTGGGCGTTCCCGCGGCGAGGGGCATCTCGACCTCGACGTCGAGCGGACCGGTGAACGTGCGCCAAGCGCCCGCCTCGCCTCGGACCTCGCTCGCAACCAGGACCTGGCGCTCGCCGAGGGCGAGGGCGCGAAACCGGACGGGGTGAGTCGTCTGCGCCAGCGACGTCAGGGCGGCGGTGACCGCGCCGCCTGCGGGACCGGCGGGCACGTGGAGTGAGACGGCATTCGGCGGGTGAGGCGCACCTTCGTAGCACAGGCGCAGTCCGACCTCCTCCACCGTCCAGAGGGTCCACTCGTAGAGTGGACGCTCGCCCACCGCCGTCCGCTCGACCGCAGCGGGGGAGCCCTGCCCGAACGCCGACGGACAGACAGTGACCCAGAAGCCCCCGACAAGCGATATCACAACGGGTCCTACCGCTCAGTCCAGTACCTGGATGCGCAAGCGCCGACCTCGCTGTGACTGTACATGATCTGGCGTGCAGGTCCACCGGCTCGGGGTGTCCGAGACGAGGCTCGGCCTCTGTCTCGCACGGCGTCGCGTTGCCGCCCTCCCGTTGATGTAGTAACGTAGCTACAGGGGAGGCGGGGGCCGGACATGAGCGCGAAGACCATCACCAGCCGCGCGTTCAATCAGGACGTGAGCGGCGCCAAGCGGGCCGCTCGCGATGGGCCGGTGTTCATCACGGACCGGGGGCGTCCAGCCCACGTGCTCCTGAACATCGACGACTACCTCCGGCTGACCGGCGGCCACGCGACCATCGGTGAGTTGCTCGCGCTCCCCGGCGTGGAGGACATCGACCTCGATCCCCCGCGCGCATCGGGCCTGGTGCGGCCAGCAGACCTGTGATGTTCCTCGTCGACACGAACGTGGTCTCCGAGCTGCGGAAGGTCGCATCGGGCAAGGCAGCGCGCGGGGTCGCGGTCTGGTCGGAGCGCACGCCGGCCAGCGCGATGTTCATCTCGGCGATCACGGTGCTGGAGTTGGAGCTCGGGGTCCTGGGGATCGAGCGCCGGGACACTGCATCGGGCGCGGTCCTGCGAGCGTGGTTGGAGACCCGCGTGCTCCCTGCCTTCGAGGGGAGGGTCCTGGCGGTGGACGCCTCCGTGGCCCGCCGGTGCGCGGCCCTGCACGTGCCGGACCCGCGCGCAGAGCGAGACGCGCTGATCGCCGCGACCGCCCTGGTCCACGGGATGGCGGTCGTCACCAGGAACGCGCGGGACTTCGACCCCATGGGTGTCGAGGTGATCGACCCCTGGCATGCGGTTGGGTCAGGTGCGTCAGGCTCGTGAGGGCAAGTGGGTCCTCGAGGGCGCAGCGGCCCGCATCGACCAGGGCGGAGCGCCATGCCGAGGTCTCGGGCGCGTCACTTCAGCTGCTCGAGGACGGGGCGCATCACCGATCCCCCGAGGACCGGAAGGCCAGCCTGACCTCGGCCCCCCGCTTCGAACTGCCTCGCCACTTGGCGCAGGCGGTCCACGTTCTCGTCCTCGACCAGCACGGCCGGCAGGGACTCGGACAGCTGCAGGGCCTCCTTGAGGCCCAACCCCGTCAGCTGACGGATCTGCTTGATGATCGCGATCCTCCGGCTGTCGGGGTAGCGCACGAGCTCCACGCAGGTCCGCCACGTCGCGTCCGCCAGGTCGAGCGTACCCGCCGGGTCGGGGTGCTGCTCCTGCTGCGGATCGCCTCTTGCTGACCGCCGCTCCGCTCCGACCGGGGTAAGCCGAGGTCGAGGAGCGGAAGTGCGGACCGCAGGCGTGATCCTCGACTGGATGCGCGAGCACGGCGAGGGGTTCAGCGCGCCCGCGCCGACCTCGCTGCGCCAGCTGGCGCGCTTGCGAGCGCAGGGCGCGCCGCAAGCCCTCGTCGCCCTGTACGAGGACGTGGGGGGCCACGTCTCGGGTCTGCTGCCGGAGCAGCGAGCGTCGTCGGCGCCCCGCCTGTTCGACCCCGCGGACGTGGGCGAGGAGGGCGACGGCGGGTGGGCGTTCGGCGAGGACGGCGCAGGACTGCTGGTACTGGTGGACGGCGCGGTGGTGCGCCGAGGCGCCACCGATCAGCCCATCGCCCCGAGCCTGGACACGTGGCTCGACGCGCACCTCGAGTGGATCTCGGCGGGGGCCTGGCGTGGACCCCGACGCCGAAGCGTTCTCCCGCCTCGAGCGTCGGACCGACCGGAGCCTGCTCGCCGACACGGCGAGCGGGGTGGTGGGGCGTCCCGACGCGCTCGGGCGCTGGACCGAGGCGCTGGGGGACGCGCTGGTGGCGTGCCGGGGCAGGCGCGCAGCCGGGGCGTCCACGTGGCGGGGATCGGGCGGCTGACCGTCCAGACCTGGGCAGCGTTCGTCGGCGCACCACACCCTGCCCGAGCGGGTGGTCCTGAGGATGGAACACGAGCCGTGGCTGCTGTGGCGGCTGAACGCCGAGGGGCCGGCGCCGTCACGTCGTCCTCGCGGTGGTCGCCACCCTCCAGATGCCCCCGGCGCAGCGGCGCGCCCTGATGGAGGCGATGGGCGAAGCACCGGCCGCGGCGCTGCTCGCCGGGCGCGCGGTGAGCTGGCCCGGGCTGGGGTGGTTCCAGGATCCTCAAGCCGGAGTCCACCCTGTTCAGCTCCCGGACCAGTGAGCTGGTCGTCGTTCCCGAGCGCGTCGTCCCGCTCTTCCGTGCGTATCCGGCGCTGTGTCGTCGGCTCGACGCGGCCCCTGGGCCGTGAGCGAAGGCGCGCCTCGGATAGGTGCGATGCCGCCGAGACGGCGGCGAAGCTGCTCGAGGACCTCGTGGACGGCGTAGTCCGCGAGCGCGACCAGGCGGCGACGGTCCAGCGGGTCCAGCTCCTGGCCGAGGCCCGCCGCGGGTTCGAGGCGGCGGGCCGGCCCGTCGACGCCGCTCCGCCTGGCCGACCTCGTCGACGGCGTGGTGCGCGACTTCTGCCTCGGCGAGACCCCGGCGGTGCCGCTGTTCCGCGCGATGCAGGCCCGGGCTGCGCACCCCGCCGTGGCGCCGGTCCTCCGCCGGATCCTGGCCGACGAGGCCGTCCACCGCGCCTTCGGCTGGGAGGCGTTGGACTGGCTGCTCGAGGCTCAGGGGCGACGCGGTGCGGGACCGCGTCGCCGCCTGGCTCGCCCGGCTGGCTCGCGGCACTGCGCGACGCCTACGCCCTCGCCGGCGGCCTGCCCGCGCCGCCGCTGAGCGCGACGCGGGCCTGCTGTCGCCCGAGCGGTACCACGCCGTGTTCCACGAGGCGCTGCAGGGCGACCGGCGCGGCGCCTCCGCGATCGGGCGCTGCCGGTGCCGGCCGTTGGCTGACGGCCTGCCCACCCCGCTGCCGCCGCCCCGCGCGGGTTCATCGCGGTGCTGCGGCCGCACCGGGGCCCTGATCCGGCCCCGGCGGAGACCGGCCGGCCGAGGTGGGCATGGGCTGGTCTGGTGGCTGGGCGTGGTGCTCGCGTGTCGCCCGCCGGACGCGGGGCCGACGGCCTGCCCGGTTTGCGAGCACCGCCTTCGGCTGCGGGCGTTGGTGCTGTCCGTAGGCCGCACGCCGAATCCTCGGCGGTCTGGGGCGCTCGGCGGCTCGCGGTCCTCCCGACGACGCCGGCCCGGTCGACGTTGAGCGGCCCTTGCGCGTCGGCTTGCACCGGTCTGCGTCGTCGAGGGTGCCTGCCCGTTCGGCGCCGTCCCCAGGCCCATCCTCTGCGGCCTGGTCAACCTCCTGCCCTCGCCGAGCGCCCGAGCAGCGTCGGCAGGTTGCTGCAGGTCCTTCCCGTACTCCGTGGAATCGCTTAGGATCTCCAATCCGCGAGCTGGCCGGGAGGACCGATGCGCCGCTGGACGACGTTGTGGCTGGCAGGTGTGGTGGCGTGCAGCCCGGTGGGCGGCAGTGCGGAGAAGAATCGGGAGGTGCAGGATCGGAGCGCCAAGGAGGACCGAGTGGACGAGTTCTCGCTCGTGATCGCGGGCTACGGCGTCGAGGCGACGCCGAGACTCCCCGTGGGCGTCGCGCATCTGGAGGACGACACCCTGATCTTCGGGCCCATGAACGCCGCGCAGGCGGAGCAGGGCGGCGTCAGGAACGCGCTGTTGCGGCCCGGTGATGCGCCGACCGCCGCCATCGAGAAGCGTCCGGGCACTCCCGTCGTGACCTACTCGTCGGATCAGCCGGGTACGACCGTGCTGGCCCTCGGGAACGGCATGGACAGCTACGAGGCCGTACTCACGGGATTTCGCGCCGCGGATCAGCCGCCGCAATGGACCCTCGTGACAGACGGCTACGAGATCCGTTGGCCGACCCGGTTCACCCTGCGAGCCGACGGCGACCCGAACCCACGCTCGTGGCCCTACGAGTTCGGCCTGGACGGTTCTGCCGAGAACCTCGTGTTCCTCCAGGGACCGCTCACGGGCGCCCAGGTGCCCACACCCAAGGCCCTCGTCGCGCCGGGGATGGAGAGGGTCGGCGAGGGGGAAGTCGAGGGCGCGAACGCCTCGATCCCCTGGTTCGAGCTTGCCTACGAGCACGGTGGCGCGAAGTGGAAGCAACGCTTCTACTACATCCCGTTCGATGCCGGATCGACCTACCTGCTTCGCGCCCAGGGGACCGACGGGGCGATGGCCGTGATCACGGAGGGGGCCGATCTCATCGCCACGTCGTTTCGTTCTCGGCGCTGAGGTAGCCCCGGATCCCGACGGCGCGGGCGCGGGACGCGGACGCGACCCGACGACGAGCCCCAGGCGCCTCCCTACAGCTGCAGGGTCCGCGTGAGCAAGGTCCCGTCGTCTCCCTCGACCGTCACCTCGACCATGCCCGTCGCCGGGTCGGCCTCGAAGGTGACCGTGTTCCAGTCGAAGTACACGGCTTGGCGCAGAGCATCGGCTTCGACCCGGCGCGCCAGCGGTTGGGGCGCGAGCCGGCAGGGCCACAGAAGACCTCGTGTTGCGCCGCCTCGGCCGCGCGGGCTTGCCGACGGCGGTGATGGCGCCCCAGTGCACGTCGCCGGCCAGCCACAGCACCCCGGCGATCACGTTGAGGTCGATGTGATCGAGGATCCGGGCCCGCTGGGTGGGGTAGGCGTTCCAGCCGATGTCGTCGGACCCCGGGTACACATCGGTCAGGTCCGTGATCGGCACGCTGTTGGCGATCACCTTGAAGCGGGCGGTGCTGCTGGACAGCCCCTGCATGAGCCAGGAGAGCTGCGCGTCCGAGAGGTAGTCGCCGCCGCGGCGCTCGCTGCGACAGTCCAGGACGAAGATGTCGAGCGCTTCTCCCCACGCCAGGCGGCGCCAGACGCCCCCGCTCGGGCCGGCGCGCTGAGGCAGCGCGTCGCGATAGGCCTCCAGCGCCCGAGGCACGAGCGCTGCATCGTCCTGCCAGTCCCAGTCGTTGTTCACCTCGTAGTCGTCCCAGGTGGCCACCCAGGCTGGTCGATAGCGACAGGTCACCGCAGCCCCTCCGTCGCGAGCGCCCGGGTCCAGTGCTCGGGGTACTGGCCGGGACAGGACAGCCCCTCGTCGGCGTAGATCGTGTCCCCAGGGAGCAGGAAGAAGTCAGCCGTCAGGCCGCCACCCGGGAGAGCGAGCGCCAGGGCGCACCAGGGCTCCGGGCAGCTCGTCGCGCCGAACCGCACGACCCGGCGGGTCCCTGGGGCCAACGCGGTGCGGAAGTGGGCCACGGGGAGCGTCGCTGCGCTCCCGGCGTGGAGGCCACCAGGGCATGCAGCGTGTCGGGCACCAGGCGGTGATCTCGACCCGAACGACGTTGCGGACCGGCACCAGCCCTCGAGCCGCTGGACCACCTCCAGCCGTCCGGCGTCGGGCGTCGGGCGGGCGACGAACACGCCGGGGGTCAGGCTGGGCTCGGTGAACTGGCGGATGGACGCGATCAACCCGTTGGGAAGCACGTCGCCGGTCTGGATCCCGCAAGCGAAGGTGCTGTCGTCGAGGGTTCCCCACGGCGCCGCGGGATCAGGCTGGTCGGTAGGTGGGGCCTCGGAGGCGGGACCGTCGCGTCGCTGATCGACTCCGGCCGAGCAGCAGGACGCGGCGGCTGCACCTCGAGGAGGGTTCGGCGTGTGGGTTCCTTCACCGGCAGGGCGTAACCTTCCGTAAGCCCTCCGGTCTCACCGAGCGCAGACCTCGATCCCCCGCGCGCAACCAGGAACGCGCGGGACTTCGACCCCGCCGGACCTCGGCTCCCAGCGCCGCGAACCGCTGCCTCGCCTCGCGCAGGCGCGGACTGGTGTGGTGGACACGACGCTGGGCAGGTGATCCGTCAGGACCCTGTGCGAGCCGTTCCGCGTCGCGGTCCACTTGGGGAGGGTCGGCTTGGATCGGGATGGAGCTGATGGGACTCGAACCCACGACCTCCAGAATGCCATTCTGGCGCTCTCCCAGTTGAGCTACAGCCCCGATGTGCGGGGTACCTAATCGGTGGCCGCGGCGGGGGCAACGCGGGCGGGTGCGATCCCCAGATACCGGCACACCATCGCGATCAGCTCCCGCTCGAACGCCGGATCCTGCAGCCGCATCGTCCCGTCGAGGATCGTCCCGTGGATGGCCGCCTCCACCGTCGACACGAGCAGGTACGACGCCGTCTCCAGATCCTCCACCACGATCTCGTCCCGCACCTGCTCCAGGAACGTCTGCACCAGCAGCTGCGCCCGCGCGTTGAGCTCCCGCATCGTCACCAGCCCGTGCGCCAGGATCTGCGTCACCAGGTGCACGTGGAGCTCGGGCTCGTCGAGGTGCAGCTCGATGGTGGCCCGCACGAACCGCGCCACCGCCTCGTCCGCAGGCAGCGACCCGAGCGCGGCGAGGTGCGACACGAGCATCTCCAGCTGCGCCTCGGCGTGCTGCTGGTTGAGCGTGAGCACCAGCGACTCCTTGTTCGGGAAGTACTGGGTACAGGCTCCCCACGCTCACCCCGGCGACCTCGGCGATCCGGTTGGTGAGGTACGCCGCCCGGCCCAGCCCTCGCTCACGAGCACCTTCGCCGTGGCCTCGAGGATGGCCCGCACCATCTGCCATGAAAGCGCTCCCTGACGCGGCACCTTCCTGCGGCCCGTGGAACCACACCGCCCCCGACGCCTCGGGCACCGCGCCGCCGCGCCCCCGCCGCTCCTCGGCCTCCGCTCCGCGCTGGCTGCCCCCGCGCCGTCGTCCGGCTCATCCCACCCTCCGTGACGGACACGCTAACACGAGCCCGGACTCGCGAACGCGACCGCGGTCGTCGGGATGGCCCGATGATCCTCTGCTGGAGCGCGTCCCCGCCAGCGAGTACAACGCGAGCCACGGCTCGCATAGCTTGGAGACGTCCTCGGAACCCGCCCGGAGGAGGCCCCATGTTCGTCCGTCTGCCCGACATCCCCGCCGCGCCGCAGCCCGGTGGCCTGCTCGCCAACGTCCGCGCCTTCCGGCACGAGCCGCTGGACCTGTTCGTCGCGGCGGCCCGGGTGGGCGAGCCGCTGCTGACCTTCCGCCTCGGCCCGCTCACCGTCCTCGGCGTCTTCGACCCCGACCTCGTCGAGGAGGTGCTGGTCAACAAGCCCGACCGCTACGTCAAGGCGACCCGCGGGCAGAACCTCCTGCGCGCCCTGCTCGGCAACAGCATGCTCACCACCGAGGGCGCGACCTGGAAGGAGCGCCGGCGCCTGGCTCAGCCGCACTTCCGCCAGAAGATCCTCGACCGCTACCGGCCCGCCATCGCGCGCGCGGCCGCCGACACGGCCGACCGCTGGGCCGCCCGGGAGGGCCCCGTCGACGTGGGCGAGGAGATGATGGCCGTCACGCTGCGCGTCGCGACGGAGGCGCTGTTCGGCGGGGAGCTGGGCCGCCGCGCGGAGACCGTCCACGAGACGCTGACCGAGCTGCTCGACACCTACATGTGGATGGTGACGGCGCCCCTGCCGGCGGTCGACCGCTTCCCGGTGGGACCGTCGCGCCGGTTCCGCGCCGCCCGTGCGCGCCTGGGGCAGGTCGTGGACGAGGTCGTCGAGCGGCGCCGCGGCGCGTCCGGCGCCCCGCCCGACCTCCTCGGCGACTGGCTCGAGGCGGGCCTCGACGCGGAGGCGCTGCACAGCGAGGTCGTCACCATGCTCCTCGCCGCCCACGAGACGACGGCGAACCTGCTCACGTGGACGTTCGCGCTGCTGTCCCGCCACCCGACCGTGCGCCAGCGCGTCGTGGAGGAGCTCGAGGCGCGCGACGCGTCGACGCCGCTCGACCTGCGCACGCTCCCCTGGCTGTACGGCACGCTGATGGAGTCGCTGCGCCTGCTCCCGCCGGTGTGGATGATGTCGCGTTCGACGGTGGGGACGGAGCAGCTCGGCGGGCACACGCTGCCGCCCAACACGTTCGTCTTCAGCTGCACCTACGCGATGCAGCGCGACCCGCGGTTCTGGGACAACCCGGAGGGGTTCGATCCGATGCGCTGGCAGGGGCGCCCCGCGCACCGCATGGCGTTCGTGCCGTTCGGGGCGGGGCAGCGGCGGTGCATCGGCGAGCACTTCGCGCTGCTCGAGGCGTCGGAGGTGCTGGCGCACGTGCTGACGCGGGTGCAGGCGGATCTGGTGCCGGGGCAGGCGCTGTCGCCGAAGCCGAGCGTCACGCTGCGGCCGGACGGGCCGGTGTGGATGACGGTGCGGCCGCGCGAGCCCGCCGTGCAGTCGGCGGTCGCGAAGTGATCCCTTGCGCGGGGCGCCAGGGGGGATAGCGGCAGGCATGCACCCCGACAGCGACGACGTCCCCCCCACCGCCGACGCAGCCGAGCCCCGCGAGCCGGGGGGCGATGCCAGCGACCCGCTCGGCGACCTGGTGAAGCGGTTCCTTCGGCGCGGGCGCGCCGAGCTCGGGCGCGCGGCGCGGACGGGTCGGGCGCAGCTCGAGCGGCGGCAGCTGCAGAAGGACCTCGACCACTTCTGGGTCCGGCTGGGGAAGACGGCGTTCCGGCTCGTGGAGGCGGGCGAGATCGACCACCCGTCGCTGCGGCAGGCGATGCAGCGGATCGAGGAGCTCGAGGCGCAGATCGACGGGCTGCGGGGCGGCGCGAGCGGGGGAGGGGACGCGGGGGAGGAGTGAGCCGCCCCGGTGGTCAGCCACTGCCCGCCTGGTCGGCCGTCTCACTCGAACGCGAGGACGACGCTGCCGCTGCGTGGCAACCGTGCCGGCCAGGAGCGGCTGGCGAGCATCGTCGTCGCCACCCCGCGGTCGCACTCCCCGCTGCGGAGCGCGTCTCGCTGCTGACCGCATGGTCGGTTCGGACGGAAACGTGCCCGACGCTTTTCCGTCCGATCAGGTTCCAGGCAGGCGGTTCTCGACAAGCTCACCGTCGGGGCCCGAGGTGCAGCTGCGCAGGGGGTGACCACCCGTCGATCTCCTCGCCACGTCGCTCGCTCCGCGCGCTCGCCCGTCAATTACCCGCGTCGCCGATGGCCGGCCTCGACAGCAAGCTGCCCTGGATCGCACAGCCGCAGCAGGCAAGCCACCCTCAGTGAGACAGTTGGCGGGTCTCGCCTCGGGTCGCCAACGAGAGAACCGATGTTATCGGCGACGCGCCGGACGCTCCCAGGCCGAACTGTGCGATCCAGGGCGGCATACCTCCCGGAGGTGTGCGATCCGGGGTGGCTTGCCTGGTGGTGAGCCGGTCCGAGTCGGGCGCCACGACGAGCATGCTCGCGACGCGCTCGTCCCACGACGCTGCAGGTAGCGCCTCGGCGAGGCCGAATTGCGCGAGCAGAGCCGATGGGGCTCCTGCTCCGTTCAGGAGGTTGCTCCACCGTGGCGCACACGCGCCAGGAGAAATGCCTGGAACCACGTGGGAGGGGTCGGGCCGGGCGCGCCACTCCCGCACCGCGACGAGCGCGCTCCCCCCTCGCTGACCGTCGGGCCGCCCAGCCGAGCGCCCAGCGAGGCGCGCAGTCGGCGAGCACCCGTGAGCGGGAACGTCGCCCTCTGCCAGCTCCGGCACGAGCTGTTCCCCCTGGTGGCGCACGAACGCCGGAAGCGCATTCTTGCTTCGTCCTGACCTCATGGTCAGTTCGGACGGAAAGGCGCCCGACGCCTTTCCGTCCGATCGACCCTCCGTCCCATGGGTTCAGCCCGCCCGCGCCCGCCCAGCCGACGTTATGCGGAGGCGGTGATCGAGCCGTCCGCCGTTCGTCGCCTCCTGGCTGCCGGCTACGGCGCCAGCGCCGGCCTGGCCGGCATCGCCGCCGCCTTCGTCGTCGGCACGCTGTGGGTGCTGCCCTTCGCGCCCGTCCCCCGCGGCCGGCGCGAGCGCTACACCATGCGCGGCGCCGTCCTGTTCTCGCGGGTCGTGCTGGACGGCATCCTCCTCGTCGACCAGCGCGTGACCGGCACGCTCGACCTGCGCGACGACGAGGGCGCCGTCATCGTCTCCAACCACCGCAGCTGGCTCGATCCCATGCTGCTCATGCGCCACACCCGCAGCAACGGCCTGTCGAAGCACGAGATCTTCTGGCTGCCGTTCATCGGCCTGTACGGCTGGCTCGCCGGCGCCGTGTTCTTCGACCGCCGCGACCCGCGCGACCGCCACCGCGCCCGCGACGAGGTCATGCGGCTCGTCCGCGCCGGCCACCGGCTGCAGGTCTTCCCGGAGGGCACGCGGAGCCGCACGGGCGCGCTGTCCGAGCGCGTCTACCTGAACCTGCCGATGGACTGCTGGCGCGCGGGCGTCCCCGTGGCGTGCTGCGCGGTGGTGGGGACGGAGCGCGTGCTCCCGCCAGGCCGATTCGCCGCCTGGCCGCGCCAGACCGTCGAGCTGCGGATCGGGCGGACGCTGCGCCCGAGCGACCACCCCGACGCCCACCGCTTCGCCACCGCCTGCTGGGCGGAGGTCCAGCGGCTGGTCGCGCAGCCGGACCCCGCCGGAGCGGGTGGCGGTTAGGCTCTCGTGGGAGGATCCATGGCGTTCGACCCAGCGAAGGTGGCGGCTCCACCCGCCATCCCCCGGAAGCTCGCCGAGGTGCGCGAGATCGAGGTGTGGTCGGCGGGCAGGGTGCTGGCCGCGATGGGCGTCGTGCTCGGGGCGGTCGCCACGGCGATCCGGTTCCTCGTCGACGGGGAGCACTTCGGCCTGCTGGACCTCGTCGCGGGCGTCCTCGGGGGCGTGGGCGGGTACGCTGTCGGCGTGGGGGCGGCGTTCGTCTACAACTTCGCCGCCGGGCTGGTCGGCGGCGTGGTCTACGAGATCGAGACGCGGTGACCACCGAGGCGCTGGTGCGCGAGCGCTTCGGCCCCGTGGTGCCGCTGCTCGACCGCGGCCTCGCGAACATCAAGTTCCGCGCGGATGGCGCGCTGGTACGGGTCAACGAGGCGGCCCGCCCCGACGTGGCGCTCGGGCGCTTCCGCAAGGCCGCGTTCTGCACGGCGCTCGCCGAGGGCTGCGGCGTGCCGGTGGCCCGCGTCCTGGAGGTGGGCACGCTCGCCAACGGCCGCCCGTACAGCCTCGAGGCCTGGGTGGACGCCGAGCCCGCCGACCTCGTCACCGACCCCGCCCGCCGCGACCACCTGTGGCACGACCTCGGCGCGGCAATCCGCACCGTCCACGCCGCCCCCCTGGACGAACCCGAGGCATACGCCATGGGCTTCGACGGCGAAGGCCCCACCGAGACCTGGGCCGCCCACCTCGAAGCCGTCCTCCCCGCCCTCGAGCACGACCGCGCGCTCGGCCTCACCGTCGCCGAGAAGACGCGCTTCGTCCAGCGCCTGCTGGCGTTCGACCTCGACCGGCACCCGCCCGGCGTCTGCCACGGCGACCTGAAGCTCGACAACGTCCTGATCCGCGGCGACACCCTGGCCGCCGTGCTCGACTGGGAGCTCGCCCGCTACGTCCCCGCCGCCCCCGGCGAGTTCTCGACCACCGTGGAGCCCGCCGTCCTGCCCAGCAAGGTCGGCGCCGTCGCCCGCACCCGCCCCGAGCGCGACGCCTTCCGCGCCGGCCTCGGCGCCCCCGACGAGCACGACCTCTGGACGTTCTACCTCTCCGACGTCGCCACCAACCTGCACTGGTACCCGCTCGCCCTCGCCGCCCGGCCCGACGCCGAGATCCTGCGGGTGCGCTTCGAGCGCTACCTCGCCGGCGTCCGCGACGACCTCGCCGCGCTGACCTGAGCCGGTCGCCCCCCGGTCGGGCAGAATGGACCGCGGATGCGGCCTCTGCCGACCCGCTCTGGTGACCCATGCGACCTGCACGCTACGCCCTCTGCGCCCTCTCCCTCCTCGGCTGCGTCCGCCCGCCCGACGCACCTCCCGCGGACGCCACGTCCACACCCTCGTCCACGGACCCGACCCCGACGTCCACCACACCGACGCCCACGTCCCCGCCCACGACCTCGGAGCCAGCCGTCGACTGCGACGCCCTCGCCGTCCGCGAGGACGACCGCGACACCTGGTACGAGTCCAACCCCACCTACGTCGACCCCGCGGACCGCAGCGGCCCGTACCCGACCCTCTCCCCGGAGGACGCCGGCCTCGACGAGGTCCTCCTCCAGCGCGCCACCGACGCGCTCGACGGCGTGGCGTTCGTCGAGAGCCTCCTCGTCTTCCACGGCGGCGCGCTCGGCTGGGAGGCCTACCTGCACGGCGCCGGGCCGCAGGACAGCCACAACGTCCACTCCGCGTCGAAGAGCATCCTCGCCGCGGCGGCCGGCATCGCCCTGGCCCGCGGCCAGCTCGACCTCGACGCCACCGTCGCGAGCTACCTCCCCGACGCGTTCGCCGAGCAGGAGGAGCCGGAGAAGGCCGAGATCACGGTCCGCCAGCTCATGACGATGACCTCGGGCCTGCAGTGGGCCGAGGACCGCGCCGAGTACCGCATCGACGACCAGCCCGACTGGGTCCGCGCCATCGTCGGCCGGCCGATGGCCGCGCTGCCCGGCGCCGCGTTCAACTACAGCACGGCCAACACGCACCTGCTCAGCGCCGTCCTGCAGGCCGCGACGGGCACCTCGACCTGCGCCTTCGTCCACGAGGTCCTGTTCGCCCCGCTCGACATCGCCGCGGAGCACTGGGGCCGCGACCCGCAGCGCGTCTCCTCGGGCGGCTACAACGTGTACCTGACGCCGCGGGAGCTCGCGCGCTTCGGCCTGCTCGTCGCCGCGCGCGGACAGTGGGACGGCGAGGCCCTGCTCGACCCCGCCTGGGTCGACGAGATGTTCGCTCCGGTCGGACGCGACGGCGCCTACCGGTATGGGCACCTGTGGTGGCTGCGCCAGATCAGCGGCTACGACGTGCAGATCGCCTGGGGGTACGGCGGGCAGCTGGTGTACCTGGTCGACGCGCTCGACCTGGTCGTCGTCGTGACGACGAACACCGGCGACTACGACCCGGGCGACTTCGACATCGAGTGGGTCCTGGAGCGGGACCTGATCCCCGCCGTCCTGTGAGTCAGCCCCGGCGGAGGGGCGGGCCGTCCGGCACGCCCTCGCCCGACGCGTACGACGTCGTCTGCGTGCGCCCCAGCTCGCGCATCTTCGGCAGGAACACCTCGTAGAAGTGCGACGACAGCCGCACCTGGTGCAGGTCGAGCTCCAGCCGCCGGCCCCCGCCCGACAACGTGAGGTACTCGCTGCGCCCCCCGCTCGGCGACGGCTCGCCCGTCGACAGCACCGCCTCGGCCTCCGCCCCCATCGCCAGCACCGCCGCGAGCGTCGGCCCGCCGTTCACCGTGGTGTGCGCCAGGAAGTCGTCGATCAGCGCGCGGAAGTCGGGCGTGTCCTCGGGGCCCAGCATCAGCGCCCAGTCGTCCGGCCGCCACGGCGGCGCGATCGAGGCCTCGTCGGAGCTCAGCACCACGCTGTCGATCACCATCCACACCTCCCATGCCGGACAGGTGCCCGGGGCGGGACTCGAACCCGCACCCTCGCGGGAAGAGGATTTCAAGTTCCCCGTGTCTGCCAGTTCCACCACCCGGGCTACTGTGCGCCTCCCGCGCCGCCCCCGCCGGGGAGCCGCGCCAGGTCGGCCTCGGTGAGCGACCGGAAGATCTTGTCGGTGATCGTCCTCACCGTCGACCACCAGCGTGATCGGCACCGCATCCGGGAAGTCGGGCACGACCTGGTAGATCGCCTTGGCCGGCTCGGCGTGATCGAGCTGGTAGTGCGTGATGCCCACGACCCCGTGCGACTTCAGGAAGGGGTCGACCTCCCGGTGCGCAGCGACGGCAGATCGAGGTCGACCATCACCACCTCGACCTCGGGGTGCGCCCGCGCATACGCCACGATCGACGGGATCCCGGCCACGCAGGGCCCACACCAGGTCGCCCAGAAGTTCACGACCTTCGGCTTGCCCCCGATGAACAGCTTCGACCGCAGCGCGATCGGCCCGAGCGGCTCGACCTTCGCCACGGTGGCGACGCGGGCCGTCGGCGGCGGCGCGGGCGGCTCCGCGGACGCGGCGGTCACGAGGGCGAGCAGCACGGTCACCGGACCTCCGACATCCCCGAAGTGGCACTCCCCCGCCAGCGGTGCAGCACGGCGAGGTCCGTGATCGGCAACCCGGCAGCGCCCCGGCGCCGCAGGCGAGCGCGCCGAGCCCGATCGCCAGGTCGCCGCACAGCACCAGGAACGCCACGGGCACGATCTGCGGCGCCACCGCCCGCACGCTGCGCGACAGCGCCGACACCGCCGACCGCCGCGCCACCACGACCTCGGCCGGCGCGAACGCGCCCAGCGCGCGCACGGCGAGGGCCGCGCCCGTCCCGAGCAGCAGGCCGAAGGTGCCCACGGCCGCGCCGGTGGTGAACCAGCCGTGCAGCGCGACGAACGCCCCCAGCGCCACGAGCGGCCTGCCGAGCCCGCCGCCCACGAGCGCGGCCGCCGCCCACACGACGAGCTGCGCGCCGAGCAGCGCCACCGGGCGGCCCCACGGCGCCGCGCGCAGCCCTGCGCCCGCGCCCCGAGCGCGACGAGCCGCGAGCGCATCACGGCGACCCCCACGGCGCGGCACGCCGAGCGCCACGAGCCCGAGCGCCACGCCGTCGGCAGCCGTCAGCGCCCAGGCCTGCCGCGCGGCCACCGCGGTCGCGACGCCCACGAGCAGCGCCCCGGCCGCGGGCAGCAGCAGCCCGACGGGGTCGTCCCGCATCGCGGACGCAGCGGCCCCGAGGCAGCGGTGCACCCCGGGCGGGGCAGGGGAGGGCATCGGCTCTGCGTAGCGCCCCCGCGCGAGCGCAGCCACCACCAGCGGGCTACGGGCGGCCGTGCGGTGGCTCCTCCCGACGCTGGCCCTGCTGGGCTGCCCCAAGCGCATCAGCCCCGAGCTGCAGGTCGCCCAGCTCCTGCTCGACGCCGACGCCCGCTGGGCCGACCGCGGCGAGCTCGGCCTCGACGCCGCCGGGGAGCCGCTCCTCGTGGCGTACGGCCTCGCCCCGCAGGACCCGGGCGTCCTGTGGCGCGTCGCGCGGTGGCGCATCGCCGAGGGCGAGCTCGCCGACACGCCCGCCGCCTCGCGCGACCTGGCCGAGGCGCGCGCCGTCGCGGCGGCCTGCCTCGAGGCCGCGCCCGGCTTCGTCGCCCGGCGCGAGGCCAACGGCTGGGACGCCGCCCTCGAGGGCCTCGACCCGGCGCGCGCCCCGTGCGCCGCCTGGGCCGCGCTCGCCTGGGCCCGCTGGGCCGAGCTGCAGGGCACCGCCGCCGCCGCGCTCGACCTGCCCGCCATCGACGCCCTGATCGCCGCCGGCGCCGGCGAGCCCGTCGCCGACTGGGCCGCCGGCCTGACCCTCGCCACCCGCCCCGCCTGGGCCGGCCAGGACCTCGCTGCGGCGGCCGCCCGCTTCGACGCCGCCGCGGCCGCCGAGCCCGACGACACCTGGATCCTCGCCGACGCCCTGCGCCTCGCCCCCAACGGCTCGAGCCGCGCCCGCCTCCAGCGCGCCACCCCCCAGGGCCCCGAGGAGGTGCACGCCCGCACCGCCGCGCTGGCCGAGGGTGCGCCGCCGAACTAGGTGCCTGCGACGGGAGGTCCGATGGCCGACAACGTGTTCGAGCCCACCGAGCGCACTACCTCGACGACGGACCTCGATCCGGCCGAGCAGATCACGCTGTACCTGGCGCAGACCCGGCCCTGGGTCGGCCTGATGTCGGTGCTGATGCTGCTGTCGACCCTGCTGATGACCTGCGGCGGCATCTCGATGACCCTGATGATGGGCACGCTCGCGAGCACCCTGCCGCGCGACGAGCTCGGCCCGTTCGGGTTCGTCGCGCCCTTCTTCGGCGTCATCTACCTCGTCATCGCCGCCATCTACGCGGTGCCCACCTTCCTGCTCGGACGTTACACGCTCGCAGCGGGTCCCGCCGACCTGCACGAGGCCGCGCAGGCCATCCGCTACCAGCGGGACTTCTGGCGCGTCGTCGGCGTCATGGCGATCGTGTTCATCGCGCTGTACTGCGGAGGCATCGCGGCCGTGGTGGCCTTCTCTCCCCGGTGAGTCCATGCTCGCGCTGCTCTTCGCCTTCTCCTGCGCCGACCCCGGCGTCCCCGTGCCCGAGCAGGTGGTCCCCGCCGCCTGCGGCTCCTGCGTCTTCGAGATGAAGGACCACCAGGGCTGCTTCTGGGCCGTCGAGATCGACGGGGCGTTCCACGCCGTCGGCGGCGAGGTCCCGCCCGTCGACATGATCGAGGCCCACCAGCCGGGCGGCATGTGCGCGACGGAGCGCCAGGCGCGGGTCGCCGGCTCCATCCGGCCCGATGGGCGCTTCCTGGCCACGAAGTTCGAGCTGCTGCCGTGGGACGGCACGGGCGAAGCCGCGCACGAGCACCAGCACTGAGAGGCGCTAGGGCGTGGTCGTGCCCGCGACCTCGGGCTCCGACACCCCCGGCTGCACCGTGTAGGTCGCCGTGACGAGCGAGCCGCGCGGCGGGATGCCCGCGCCGTGGAACTCGAGGAACCAGGTGGACGTGTCGTAGGTCCAGCCGTCGACCTCGTCCTGCGCGACCTCCACGTCGTCGACGTGGACCACGATGGTCTCGGGCTTCGCGGCCTCGGTGGTCTGGAACGCGGTGCGGATGCCTGTCGCCGTGACCCCGAACTCCTCGAGCATGCCGCTCCAGTCGGTCTGGCAGATGTCGCCCGACTTGCCGCCCGTGAGCAGCGCCGCCGCGATGTAGCGCGAGCCGAAGTAGGCGTCGGGGCAGGTCGGGCCCTTCGGCGCCACGATGGCGCCCACCGTCACGAGCGCCGGGTCGTCCTTGAGCGCCTGCAGCGACGAGACGAGCTCCACGACGGGCGTGAGCGCGCTGTCCTGCTCGTAGCAGGCGGTGGGGGACTGGCCCTCGAGCGCGCCGGCGTCGGAGCAGTCGTCCTCGTCGGAGACGGCGACGACGAGCAGCGCGGCGTCGCGCCGCACGAAGCCCTCGTTCGGCGCGCCCGGCAGCGTCATCGACGGGTGCACGGCGAACGCCGCGGCCTCGAGGCCCTTCTCCTTGTCGGACCCGCCGAGGCCGACGATGGCGCGCTCGGTGAACGCCGCCTCGTAGTCGTCGGACGCCGTCAGGATGGGGGGATCGCCCAGCAGCCGCCCCCGGTCGGGATCGTCGTACCGGAACGAGGTGGTGATGACGCCCAGGTGGAAGTCGGTGCCCGAGCTCTCGAGCTGCGACGCGAACGACGCGAAGCCCGACGCGAGCGTCTCCTGCTCGTCGATCATCGAGGTGGAGTCGTCGACCACGAACAGGATGTCGACCTGGTCGGTCGGCGCCTGCGCCCAGCCGTCGGTGTTCGTCTGCTCGAACAGGTCGCGATCGCTCTTGCACCCGCCGACCGTCAGGGTCGCGAGCGTCGTGAGCATCGCGCGGCGCCGTCCTGTCACGCTGACCTCCCGGCCGCGGCCATGGTACCCCGTCCGGGCTGCGACCGCTGCGGCTTGACGGCCCGCACCGGGCCGGCCAACATGCCAGCCACCCCGGGACCGCCGTGCAGTTCTACACCGCCCTGCTCACGCCCTTCGACACCCGCGGCCGGGTCGACCTCGCCCGCCTGCGCGCCCACGTGCTGTGGCTCGCAGCCCAGGGGTCGACGGCTTCGTCCCCACCGGCACCACCGGCGAGTTCCTCTACCTGACCGACCGCGAGCGCGAGGCCGTCCACCGCACCGTGCTCGACGCCGCCCGCGGCCGCCCCGTCTACCCCTGCACGTGGGACGCCTCGCAGTCCACGGCCCTGTTCCTGACCGAGGCCGCGCGCGACCAGGGCGCCAGCGGCGTCCTCATGCCCCCGCCGCTGTACTACGAGGTCGACGACCGCGTCGCGCGCGCCTGGTTCGAGGCCGTCGCCGAGAAGGGCCTGCCGATCCTCGCCTACCACGATCCGAAGCACCTCCACAGCGCCGTGTCGTCGTCGCTGTACGAGGAGATGCGCCGCAGCGAGCTCGTCGCGGGCATGCTCGACGCCTCGGAGGACGTCCACCGGCTCAGACGGGTCGCCGCCGCCGATCCGGGGGCGGTGCTGGCGGGCGGCGACCGCATGCTCGCGGCGGCGCCGCGGATCCCCAACCTCGGCGGGTTCATCTCGTCGATCGCCAACGTGTGGCCGAGCTTCTGCCTGCGCCTGTTCCGCTCGGGCGAGAGCCAGCTCGAAGACGCGCTGGTGGAGCGGGTGAACCGCATCCACGCCGCCGGAGGCCTGCGGGCGCTCAAGGCGCTGCTGCGCATGGGCTGCCGCCCGCCGCTCATCGAGCCGCTCGACGCCGAGCTCATCGGGCTGCCGCCGGCCGAAGGGCCGTAGCTACTCCGCCAGCATCATCCAGACGTTGCCCTGGAACGCGGGGCCGACCTCGAGCCAGTGCGTGCCCCCGCCGACGGAGACGGGGAGCACCTCGGCGATGTCGTCGGGGCAGACGTCGTCGGCGCCGTCGGGCGTGAGCTCGGTGCGATCCTCGCCCGTCCACACCGCGGGGACCGCGCCGGCGAAGTCGAGCAGCAGCGTGAGGTCGGCCGCCCCCGCGGTCTCGAACTGCAGGTAGCCGGCCTCGCCGGGGTAGAGGTTCACGCGGTACGGCGCGCGCCCGACGTCGATGGTGTGCGCATCCGCGCGGTCGAGCGCCACGTCGACCACCGACCCCTCCGCGATGTGGAGGCAGGCGTACTCTTCGAGGCTGGGCTCGGCCGTCTCGTCGCCCTTGCCGCCGTCGCAGGCGGTCAGGAGCGCGGAGATCGCGAGGAGGAAGGGGGCGCGACGGGCGGCGGTGGCTGGATGGCGCGTCATGCCGGACAAGATACACCACCCCGATGGTCCACAGCGACGATCGCACGTCCAAGGGGAAGGTCCTCGTCTGTGACGACGAGGAGCTGATCCGGTGGTCCCTCGGGACCCACCTCGAGCAGGAGGGCTACGCCGTCGTCACCGCCGTCGACGGGGAGGACTGCATCGCGCGGGTCTCGGCCGAGGCGCCCGGCGTGGTGCTGCTCGACCTGAAGATGCCGAAGAAGGACGGGCTCACGGCGCTGCGCGAGCTGCGCGCCTCCGGCAACCAGGTCCCGGTCGTCGTCCTCACGGCCCACGGCGGCGTGGAGTCCGCGATCGAGGCCACCCGGCTCGGCGCGGTGGCCTACCTCACGAAGCCGTTCGACGTGCGCGAGGTCGCGCTCGCCGTCGACAAGGCGCTGGCCGACGACCGCCTGAAGCACGAGGTGCACTACCTGCGCCGCCGCGAGCGCACGGGCTACGGCGAGTTCATCGGCGAGGCGCCGTCGCTCGCGCCGATCTACGAGATCCTGGGGCGCCTCGAGGCCGTCGACCCACCCACGGTGCTGATCCTCGGCGAGAGCGGCACCGGCAAGGACGTGCTGGCGCGCGCCATCCACGCCCGCGGCCCGCGCCGCGACCAGCCCTTCGTCGCCATCGACTGCGGCGCGCTCACCGAGACGCTCATCGAGAGCGAGCTGTTCGGCCACGAGCGCGGCGCGTTCACCGACGCGCGGCAGACCAAGCGCGGCCTGTTCGAGGTCGCCGAGCGCGGCGTCGTGTTCCTCGACGAGATCGGCGAGCTGCCCATCGGCACCCAGTCGAAGCTGCTGCGCGCGCTCGACGACCGCACCTTCAAGCGGGTGGGCGGCGTCACGCGCTATCCGTTCGGCGCCGCCATCGTCGCGGCCACCAACCGCAACCTCAAGGAGCTCGCCGAGCAGGGCGCCTTCCGCGAAGACCTGTACTACCGGCTCAACGTGGTGCCGATCCGCATCCCGCCGCTGCGCGACCGGGCGAGCGACATCCCGCTGCTCGTCGATGCCTTCCTGGAGCGGTTCTGCCGCGCCTTCGGCCGCACCACGCGCGACACCGAGGCCCCCTCGAGCCGCCTGCCGCCCATCACCGGGGTCGACGGCGGGGCGATGGCGCTGCTCCAGCGCCACCGCTGGCCCGGCAACGTCCGCGAGCTGCGCAACGTCATCGAGCGGGTCGCCCTGCTCTGCCCCGACGAGGTCGTGCACCCCGAGCACCTGCCGTCCGAGATCCGCTTCGGCGGCGAGCCCGCCACGGCCACCGGCCGGGGCTGCCCGTTCGTGCTCCCGGAAGACGGCGTCGAGCTCGACCAGGTCGAGCGCGGCCTCATCCAGCAGGCGCTGGCGCGCACCAACGGCAACCAGAGCGCCGCGGCCCGCCTGCTCGGCATCAGCCGCTACGCGCTGCGCTACCGGATGGAGAAGTTCCAGCTCGGGTAGGCGCCCGCCTACTCGATCGCGAACTTCTCCTCGAAGCGCGTGTCGAGGATCTCGGCGTGTTCCACGTCGCGGTCGGCGAAGACCAGGTCGACGAACTCGATCCCGGCCGCGGCCATCCGCGTCTGCAGCGCCTCGTCCCACCAGGCGTGATCCTCGCCGCGCGGCACGGCGATCCGCAGCGCCGACAGCCACCCGGGCGACTCCTCGACCATCCGCGTGATGCGGGTGCCCAGCGCATCGACCTCCTCGTCGCGGTCGAACGGGCCGCGGCGAGGGGGCGCGGGCTGCGGGCGCAGCGCCGCGGGGGTCGCGTTGGACGGGATGACGAGCACCGGGCAGCGCGCGAAGCGCGACACGTGCGCGGTGACCGAGCCGAGGAGCAGGCGGCGCAGCCCGCGCTTGCCGTGGGACGGGATGACGATGAGCCCGGCGCCGATCTCGGAGGCCAGCGCCACGATCCGCGAGCCCGGGTCGCCGATGCAGACGTGGACGGTGGCGTGCTCGTGGACGGTGCCGCGCAGCCGGTCGGCGAGCGCGCGGCGGGCGTGGTCGCTGCGCTTGTCGTCGTCGTCGCGCGGCCAGATGAGGCCCGGCATGGACGGATCGATGCGGGGCAGCACGTGGACCACGTGGACGTTGGCCGCGCCGACGCCGAGCGCGTGGAGCGCCTCGAACGCGCCGTCGGCCTCGTCGGACAGGTCGTGGGGGAGCAGGACGTTGTCGATCATCGCGGACCTCCGCCGCGCTCGGCGTGGCAGGCGGCGCAGGTGGTCAGCAGCTCGCCCATGACCGCCGCGCGCGCCCGGTTTCCCTCGGTGGTGAGCGCCTGGGCGGCCAGGGCGTAGACCCGCTGCTCGAGCTGCTGCGCCCGGGCGGAGTCGCCGGCGAACTTCGGCGCCAGCGGGTGGTCGTCGAGCTCGCGGGCGCCGCGGAGCCAGGCCTCGTCGCTGTCGGAGACCAGGCCGAGCCACATCCAGTCCACCGACCAGCGGTGCAGCGGCATGTTCTGGCCCTCGTTCCAGCGCTGCGCGGGCAGCTCGGCGCCGTCGACGGCGGGGCCGCCGCCGGTCTCGGCGTGGCAGGCGGCGCAGGTGACGGCCACCTCGGTCACGCGCTGGGCGGCGCTCTGCACGTCGCGCGCCTGCGCGACCCGCCGGGCGGCCGCGATGAGCGCGTCGTCCATCGGGCGCCACACGGCGGGCAGCGGCGACGCCACGTCGGGCGCGGCGATCGGGTCCATCGCGGCCACGGCGTCGGGCACCGAGCCGCGGATCACGGCGTCGCGCGCCGCGGCGAGCGCCTCGTAGCGGGCGTGCATCTCGCCCACCACCGGCGGCGTGGGCGACGCGGCGCCCGGCACGGCCAGCCACAGCCAGAGCATCCGTCCTCCTCGCCGTGGACCAGTGCACGGCGCATGCCAGCCACCCTGGCCCGCTGGCACGGGTTTGGCAACACGGAGGGCGATACCCGGGTGGAGCAGGAGGCACCGATGCGACTGATGTTGGCCGTGGACCCGAACGAGCACGCCGAGGAGCTCGTCACCAACGCCATCCGCTGGGCGGAGACGATGGGCCGGGCGCGCCTCGACTTGGTCTACGTCGACGAGCACGCCTACAACGCGTACCTCGTCCAGGACCCCGCCGTGCGCACGGTCCTCGACCGCGAGTGGGACAAGGTGCGCGACCAGCTGCACCAGCGGCTCGACAAGCTCCTGCTCGCCGTCCCCGAGCCGCTGCGCGGCAAGGTGGAGGTCCGCGCCGGCCGCCCGGCCGACGAGATCGTGGAGGCGGGCAAGGAGCGCGACCTGGTGCTGATCGCCACCCACGGGCGCCGCGGGCTGACCCACGCGCTGCTGGGCTCCGTCGCCGAGCGGGTCGTGCGCCTGGCCACGGTCCCGGTGATGGTCCTCCGCTGGCCTGTGGGATCCGACACACCTTGACGGGCGCGCCGGCCCAGCTGCGTGACCGCCCCGGTCGCCTGCGGTAGGGTGTCGGCGGAGGAACCATGGAGCACGACGACGACACCGGCACCCCGCCGCCCGCCAGCAGCCGCGGCTTCGGAGCTGCCGGTGGCGCGCTGGTGGCTGCGCCGCTCGCCCTCGGGCTCGGCGTGCTGGGCGGCCTGGTGGTCGGCCTCATCATCGGCTGGGTGGTCAAGCCCTCGCCCGATGTGGCGCCGCCGCCCGAGCCCACCGAGGAGGTGGTCGAGGCCGAGGCGGTCGAGGAGCCGGAGGACGACGATCTCACCGTCGCGCAGACGCGGGTGGCCGAGCTCGAGCGCGAGGTGGCGAACCGGGAGCGCCGCGTCCGCGAGCTGGAAGAGCAGATGCAGGCCCGCAACGAGCGCGGCAAGGAGTTCGTGGCCGAGATGCAGCGCCTGAAGAAGGAGCTGTCGGAGGCGCAGACCCAGCTGCAGGAGGCGGAGGTCGAGAAGCAGCAGCTGCTCGACGATCTGCGCAAGACCGAGGCGGAGCTCGTGGTGACCCGCGATCAACGCGACAAGGCGCGCGAAGACGCGCTGTACAACCGCTGGCAGGACTTCCTGAAGGCGGGTCAGCTCGAGATCTGCGACCGCGGCAACCGCAAGAAGCTCGGGAACTGCCGCGAGGCCGTCGATGGCGCGCTCGGGAAGCCCGCGCGGGAGCAGCGCTTCGCCCACTGCATCCGCTCGGGGCAGGCGGCGCCGATGGTCCGCGAGCTCGACAAGGACGAGACGCTGCCGGCCTTCGCCGAGATGGTCGACGAGGACCAGAAGCAGACCAAGGGCTGGATGGTGATCTTCTGTGATCCCACGCTGCCCGAGAAGGCCGACCCGGCGCTGGCCGAGTCGCACCTGGCCAAGTGAACCCCTGCGGGACTACCGGGCGGGCGGCACGGCGTCGGTGAGGAAGCCGACCAGGTCGTCCGCCACCTCGGGGGCCGCCGCGAACATGCCCGTCCCGTGGGCGCCGTTCGGGTACTCGTGGAAGACCCAGGTGCCCGGATCGAGCGCGCGCTGGGCCTCGGACCAGCTGCGCTCCGCCGTCGAGTAGGTGAACACCGCCGGGAGGCTCGGCAGGGCGCTCATCGGCGTCTGGTTCTCGGTGTAGGTGCCGCCCGTGAGGAAGCCGAGCGCGAGCGGCGCCGTGTGGCCCTCGCCCGCGGCCCACACCGTGTAGTCGATCATCGAGGTGGTGCCGTTGGACGCGCCGAGGATGGCGACGCGCTCGTGCCCGTCGGCGACGACCCGGTCGACGGCGGCGGCGACGTCGAGCTTGCCGTTCGGCCCGGTGTAGGCCTCCTGGGCGACGCCGTCGGAGCCGCCCGCGCCGCGCCGATCCAGCGCCAGGACGGCGTAGCCGGCGTCGTGGAGCTGGTCGCGGAACGCGAGCGGCCAGTTGCTGCGGTCGTTGCCGGGCGGGATCATGTGCAGCAGCACCACGGCCGCGGCGCCGGCCGGCGCGGTCAGGTAGTCGGCCTCGAGCGTCAGCCCGTCGGCGGTCTCGAGGTGGACGACGCCGCCCTCGTCGGGCTCGGACGTGGGCAGCGGCGTCGGCGACGAGGTGGGCTCGGGGGCGGGGGTGGTGGCCTCGGGTTCTCCGCCCTTGCCGCTGCAGCCCACGATCACCGGGAACGCCAGAACGAGCACGCGCATGACCCCTCCTCCGTGCTCCGTACGCCGCTGCGCGCGGAGCGTCACACGAGGAGGGTGCCCTCCCGCACGCTCGGCTGCTCGGGCGACGGCGCGCCCGACGCGGCCCGGAGCAGCAGCTTCAGGATGTGCGGCCCCACCAGATCGATCTCGGTGCTCACGAACCGTGCGCCGCCGAAGCGCTGGATGGTGCCGACCTGCTTGCGCAGGATCGCCTGGTCCTGGGCGAAGATCCGCAGCGCCACGGGCGTGACGAGGGGGCGCACCAGCCAGCCCGGGATGCGGCTCTTGAGCGCGACCACGGCGTACAGGTCGGTGCGGTCGTCGTCGACGGGGGTGAGCGCGGCGTCGACGAGGATGTGGTTCTCGGCGCCGATGCGGTACTCCACCTCGACGATCGACGGCAGGTAGAACCGGTCGAAGTGGACGACCTCGCCGCCCGACGGCGACAGCAGCCGGCCGACGAGGCCCGACGGCCGCGCCTCGCCCACGTACTCGCAGGCCACGCGGTCGGCCTCGCGGGTGACGACGCACCGGATCGGCTTGCGGTCGGCGTCGCTGCGGAAGAGGCCGCCGTGGAGGAAGGCCGTGTGCGGCACGTCGAGCGCGTTCTCGGCGACGAGGTGCACGCTCGCGTCGGCGCTGACCTTGCGGCGCACCACGGTGTACTGCGGGTCGTCGGCGTGGCGGAAGCGGAAGGGCTCGCCCTCGCCGGGCTCCCCGGCGCGCCCCCAGACCCAGACGTAGCCCTGCTGCTCGCGCACGTCGTGGGCGAGGGCGGCGTGGGCGGCGCGGTCGGGCTCGCCGGCCAGGCCGGGGATGGCCTTGCAGCGCCCGGCGGCGTCGAAGCGCCAGCCGTGGTAGGGGCAGCGCAGCAGCTCGCCCTCGACGACGCCCTCCGACAGCGGCACGTTGCGGTGCGGGCAGCGGTCGACGAGCGCCGCCGCGGCGCCGCCGGCCCCGCGGAACAGCACCAGCGGCACGCCGTACAGCTGGCGGGCGAGGGGGCGCCGCCCGAGCTCGCGCGAGGTGCACAGCACGTACCAGGCCCGCTCGACCCGGGGGTTCGGCGGACGCACCGGCACCGGCAGCTGGGGGCTCACGGCGTCAGGGCGCGGCGGGCGCGGTGATGGTGATGGTCGCGGGCACCGCGCCCTTGCGCTCGGTCTCGAGCACGCCCTGGAGCTTCTGGTACAGCGCGGTGTTCTCGGTGACCGTGCCGAGCGCGGGCGTCTCGGCCTCCTGCTCGCGGGCCGGCAGCTTGTGGACGTAGAACTCCGGTGCGTCGCCGTTCGAGAACACGAACATCCACTTGTGCCGGTCGGTGCCTTCCCAGCTCTTGCCGTCCTTCGTCTTGACCTTCGTGGTCGTGCGGTTCACGCACATGTACATCGCCGGATCGTACGACGAGTCGTAGGAGCAATCGACGTCGGACTGCGCGCCGCCGTACGAGATGTCGATCCGCGCGATGTCGGTCCACGGCACCTCGACCTCGGTGCCGTTGCCCTCGAGCGTGACCTTGAGCGCGTCGGGGTCGTCGGTCCAGCCGTCCTCGCCGTACCAGTCCTCGGTGCGCTCCACGCGGACCACCTGCCCCTTGCTGCCCGTGCCGTCGACGTTGACGACGGACGCCGTGAAGTCCGCGTTGTGCGGGCGCTCGGCCGGCGGGACGACGGCGGTGGTGGACGTGTCGGGCTCGGGCTCGGCCTCGGGCGCCGGCGCGGGCGCCTCGACGGGGGCGGGCTCGGGCTCGGGCGCCGCGGGCGGGGCCTTCTTGCAGGCCGCGCCGGCCGCGGCGGCCACCAGGGTCCAGGTCACCAAGGTCCGCATTCGTTCCCTCCGTGGGCCGCGCGTAACCTCCGGCGCGCTACGTTGGCCCGTGTCGACAGCGCGACCGACGGACGAGGCGGTGAGGCGGTTCGCCTGGCGGGTGCTCACGGGCGACCGCCTGGCCGACAAGCTCGCGCCGCCCGGGGCGGACGAGCCTCCGGCGGGGCGCGCGGTCCCGGAGGCGCCGGCGCGCCCCGACGTCGTGCGGCTGCCGGCGGGCCGCGTCGCGCGGCGAGTGCCCGGCCCGCGCGATCTGCACGACGCCGGCGCGCGCGGGCGCGTGCTCCACGCGCTGGCCGACCACGAGCTCCAGGCCCTCGAGCTGTTCGCCCTCGCCCTGCTGCGCTTCGGCGGCGCCGATCCGCGCCTGCGCCGCGCCTGGCTCGCCGCGCTGCTCGACGAGCAGCGCCACCTGGGCCTGTACCTGCAGCGCATGGCCGCGGTGGGCGCCTCGCTCGGGGAGCTGCCCATGAGCGGCTTCTTCTGGCGCACGCTGCAGCCGGTGGCCGACCCGGTGCGCTTCTCCGTCGGCATCGGCCTCGTCTTCGAGCAGGCCAACCTCGACTTCTCGACCTGGTGGGCCGCTGCCTTCCGCGAGGCCGGCGACGTCGACACCGCCAGCGTGCTCGACCGGGTCCACGCCGACGAGGTGCGCCACGTCCGGCTCGCCGCGCGGGCGCTGGACCGCGCGCGCCAGCCCGGCGAGCCGCAGTACCCCGCGTTCCGGCGCCACCTCGCCCCGCCCCTGGCCCCGGCGCGGGCCCGCGGCGGGGCGGAGGCGCCGTTCGACCGCGACGGCCGGCTGCGGGCCGGGCTCGAGCCCGCCTTCGTCGACGCCCTGGCGACCAGCGGCGGCGGGCGCGGGCCGCAGCCGCGGGTGTTCGTGCTGGACCCGCTGGTGGAGGAGGAACTCGCCGGGCGCCCCGTCCGGGCCGGCGTCCGCGAGGCGCTGGCCGCGGACCTCGCGCTGCTGCCCGTCGTGGCGGCGCGGCCTCGAGGACGTGGTGGTGGCGCCGGTGCCGTCGCCCGGGTTCCTCGCCGAGCTCGGCCGCGTCGGGTTCGCGGTGCCGCAGGTGGTGCCGACGCCCGATCCCGCGCAGTGGCTGGGGAGGCGAGGGCGGTGTGGACGTGGGGGACGAGCCCGGCCGCGGCCGCGCGCCTGGCCGCGCTCGGCGTCCGCCACGACCCGCGCACCGAGGTGCTCTACGACAAGGTCTGGGCCGCCGAGCAGGCGCCGCGCTGGCTCGACGGCCTCGACCTGCCGTGGACCCGGCGGACCTCGGCCGCCGCTGCGTCGATCCCGCCGAGGCCGCGCGCGTGGCCCTCGCGCTCGGCGAGGCGGTGATCAAGGCGCCCGTGGCGTCGTCGGGGCGGCACCGGGTGCGGGTGAGCGGCGACGTCGACCGCCGCGCGCAGGGCTGGCTCGCGGAGCAGCCCGGGCCGCTGCTGGTCGAGCCCTGGCGCGAGGTGGTGGCCGAGCTGGCCGTCCACGGCGAGATCGCGGCCGACGGCACGGTCCGCGTGCTCGGCGTGCAGCGGTTCGGCGCCAGCGGCGGCGCCTTCCGCGGGATCGTGCTCGGCCCGCCGGATCTGGGCCTGCCCGGCGAGGTCCGCGCCTTCCTCCACGCCCAGGGCCGCGCGCCCGACCGCATCGTGCGCGGCCTGACGGCGCTCGCGGCCCGCATCGGCGCCGACGCCGCCGCAGCCGGCCTGCGCGGCCCCTTCGGCGTCGATGCGCGCATCGTGCGGGTCGACGGCGCCCTGCGCCTGGTCCCGGTCGGCGACCTCAACCCGCGCCCCACCATGGGCCACCTGGGCCGCGCCCTGCGCGCTCGCCTCGCGGGCGGCGCCACCTGCGGGGTGTGGCTGTTCCTCCCCGTCCGCGCGCTCGGCGACCCCGTCGCGTTCGCCGCGCGGGCGCGGGCGGCGAACCCCGTCGTGGTGCGGGGCGGGCGGCTCGCCAGCGGCGCCGTCGCCACCAACGACCCCGCCACCGCCCGCAGCCTGCTCACGCTCGCCTGGGTCGCGCCGACCTGGCGCGCCGCCGTCGACGCCCTCGGCGAGGTGCTGCCGCCCGGGGTGGCGCCGCTCACGGGCTGGATCGCCCCGCGTTAACGA
This sequence comes from Myxococcota bacterium, assembly GCA_041389545.1. Lineage (GTDB taxonomy): Bacteria > Myxococcota_A > UBA796 > UBA796 > JACKER01. The sequence continues at coordinate 34,560 of JAWKRQ010000027.1, forward strand.
GCCCCGATGGCGCGATGGCTCGGCTTCGACCCCGCCACGCCCCCGGCCGTCCGCGGGCGGGTGGCGCTGGTGCTCGGCTTCGCCGTGCTCGGGATCTCGAGCTCGGCCGTGCTCGTGCGCGGCATGGCCGCCGATCCGCTCGCCATCGCGGCCTGGCGCACGCTCGCCACCGCCGTGCTGCTGCTGCCCTGGGCGCGCGCGGGCCTGCCGCACCTGACCCGCCGCGACGCCCTCTCCATCGCGCTCGCCGGCGCAGCCCTCGGCCTGCACTTCTGGACCTGGTTCGCCTCGCTGCAGGCCACCACCGTCCTGCGGTCCACCCTGCTGGTGTGCACCGTCCCCGGCTTCACCGCGCTCCTGGAGTGGGCCGTCCTCGGCCAGCGCCCGCGCCTGCAGCACTGGCTCGGGCTCGCCGTCGCGCTGCCCGGCCTCGGGCTGCTGGCCGGCAGCGGCGGCGACGCCACCCTCGCCGGAGACGGCCTGGCGCTCGTCGCCGCCGCCCTGTGGGCCGTGTACTTCCTGCTGTCGCGCGACGTGCGGCAGCGCACCGGCGCCGGCGCCACCATGGCGGGGCTGTGCGTCGTCGCCGCGGCGGTGCTGTTCCCCGTCGCCCTCGCCAGGCACACGCCGCTGTGGGGCTTCCCGCCGGGCACCTGGGCCCGCATCGGCCTCGCCGTCGCCGGGCCGCAGATCGTCGGGCACCTGGGCTTCGTCTACGCCGTCCGCTGGGTCCCCGCGTCGACCGTCTCGATGCTGACGCTCCTCGAGCCCGTCGGCGCCTCGGCGCTGGCCGCCGTCGTCCTCGCCGAGTGGCCCGGGCCGTGGGCCGCGCTCGGCTCGGCCGTGGTGCTCGGCGGGATCGCGATCGCCACCTGGTCACCCGGGGAGGTCGAGGGTTGATAGAGTGCCCTCGTGCGAATCCTGTTGGTCGGCAACCCCACGGCCCAGAGCGGCAAGAACAAGGAGCGCATCGAGGCCGCCCTCGACGAGTTCCTCGCCCGCGGGGTCGAAGCAGAGCTCGTGACGACGGAGCCCGAGGGGCGCACGATCCCCAAGGTCCGCGAGCGCATCGACCACACGAGCTGCGACGTCGTCGTGTACATGGGCGGCGACGGGACGTTCCGCGAGGTCGCGGCCGCCGTGGTGCTGGCCGAGCGCGACGTGCCCATGGGCATGCTCCCGTCGGGCACGGCGAACGACCAGGGCAAGTCCTTCGGGATCCGCAGCGGCGCGGCCCGCTTGGAAGAGAACATCGACGTGGTGCTGCAGGGCTGCATCCAGCGGATCGACGGCGGGCGCATCGTGGCCTGCGACGACGCCGGCGCGCCGGTCGACGAGGCCCTGTTCTTCGACTCCGCCGGCTTCGGCATGCACCCGGCGATCCTGATGGGGCGCAACCGCGACCGCGAGCTCGTGGCCAGGATCCCGCTGCTCGGCAGCGTCTACCGCGACCAGGCCGTCTACGTCGGCGCCGCCATCCGCGAGGCGCTCCGCAGCTACGTCGGGCCGAGCAGCTTCGAGGCCCACGTCACCGCCGACGGCGTCGAGCACCGCTTCGACGGCCTGACCGACCTCATCGTCAAGGGCACGCCCGTCTACGGCGGCATCTGGGTCCCCGCGCGCGACGGCGCGCCCGACGACGGCCTGTTCGACGTGATCCCGCTCCGCGGCCGCACCGACATGGTCGCCAAGCTGATCCGCGACTGGAAGGACCTCCCGGTCGATCCGGGCCCGATCAGCTGGCTCGGCCTGACCTACGAGGGCGGCTTCGCGGCGGCCGAGTTCGACATCGAGCTCGTGGGCCCGCTCGGGCGGCCCATCCCGAGCCAGATCGACGGCGAGGAGTGGCTCGCGGGCTCGCGCTTCCGCATCCAGGTGCTGAAGCAGGCGCTCCCGCTCATCGTCCGCCGCGACTGGCTCGCGCCCTGGGCTACCGGCTGAGGTCGAACGGCGGCAGCGGCGGGGTCCACCCGTCGCCGCCCACGTCGACCCGCCACGGCCCGGCCAGCGCCCAGGGCGTGTCGTTGGTGACGGGCTGCATGGGCGTGTCGCCGTCGGCCACCACGGCGTACCAGGCGTCAGCGTCGGGCTCCAGCACGAAGTGCCCGGTGGTGCCGTCGACGACCTCGACCTCGACGCCGTCGCGCAGCAGGTGGAGCCGGTCGACCCGCACCCAGGAGGCGCTGCGCACGGTCACGTCCACGGCGGTGCCGGGCGGGACGGTGGCGCCCGGGAGCGGGCTCACGTCGAGGAACGGCCCGCGCATCGGCACGACGGTGCCGGTGCGGATGGCGGCGGCGATGGCGTCGTCGCTGACGGCGGCCGCGTCGTCGGTGTCGACGTGGAGCCAGGTGGCGGACCAGCCGACGTGCCCGCCGAAGTGCGAGTGGCTGTCGCTCACGCCCACCGGCGTGACGGTCATGCCCCGCGAGATCACGTCTTCCCAGAAGGGCAGGAAGCTCGTCCAGTCGCCGCTGTTCAGCACCTCGGCCACCTGGAACCGCGACGTCCACTTGTCGGGGCGCGAGACCTCGCCGGGCGACCAGCCCGCCGCAGCGGCCATCCCGTTGTCGGTCGGGTGGTTCGTCTGCAGCAGGAAGTCGTCGCCGTGGCGCGCGCGGAGCCGGTCCACGACGGCCTCGGTGCTCTCGGGGATGTCGTCCCACCACAGCCAGGCGCCGTGGTTCGACGCCTCGGGGACGGGCTCCACCGGGTAGACGTTGAAGTGGCCGCGCACCGGCGGGCTGACCTCGTCGGCGACGACGGAGTGCACCACGTCCTGCAGCCCGAGCGGGGCGAGCAGGGGGCGGTAGTCGGCGACGTGGTCGTGGTCGGTGCCGAAGTGCACCTGCACCCCGACGGCGCCGGTCACGACGAGCCGGTCCTCCATCGGCAGCGCGCCGTCGCTCGAGGGCGAGGCGTGGCTGTGGGGGTCGCCGAGGACCCAGCCCGGGTGGGCGAAGGCGGGCGGCAGGTCGGCGTGGACCTCGGCGCGGGCGCCCGGCGCGAGCGTGACCCGCTCCTCGTGCAGCTCGTAGCGCGGGCCGCGGTGGACGAGCACGTCGTAGGTGCCCGGCTCCACGGGCACCTCCACGGCGCCGTCGCGCGCCCACGCCGCCGCCGCGAGGCCGTCGGGCCGCGGCGTGACGCGCAGCGGGTCCTGGGGCGGGTCCGGGTCGACGAAGCGGACGCGGACGGTGAACGGCAGCCCGTCGCCGCTGTCGACGGCGAGCGTGGCGGGGGTCTGCAGCGACAGCGGCGCCTCGGGCGTGCCCACGCCGCGCCCCTCGGCGAGCGGCACCGGCACCGCACCGTCGGTGAGCGCCGCGAGGAACCGCGCCTGGACGGGCGCCGCGGCGTAGGCCGAGCCGGCGGCTGCGCCCGGGGGCAGGTCGACGGAGCGGCCCGTGCCGCGCCCCTCGGCCAGCAGCGCCACCTCGCCCGGCGGCACGGCCGCGGCGAAGCGCCCGTCGGGGTCGGTGACGGCGATGGTGTACGGCGCGCCGTCCACGTCGATCACCACCCGGGCGCCGGCCACGGGGCCGTCGGGCGCGGTGACCTGGCCCTCCACGGCCTGCGTGGGCTCGTCGCGCGCCTCGGCGAACGCCGCCGACAGGGTGGCCAGATCGGGTGCGACGCCCCACAGGCGCGTCCAGCTCGTCGACTCGCCCGGCGCCAGGGTCACCGTGGGGCCGAAGCCCACCACCATCGACGCGAGCTCGGTCAGGATCTCGGCGCCGTTGAGCGCCAGATCGGTGCCGGCGGGCGCCGACACGCCGAGCGCCACGTCGTTCAGGTCGCCCTGGTAGGCCGCCCAGCTGCGCGGCTCGTTGCCGCCCGGATCGAGGCCCACGCCGGGCGTCCACGGCGTGACGAGGCTCGTCGGCGCCCATCAGCAGGTCGCCGATGGCGAGGACGGCCTCGCGGTCGGTCGCCGTGGCGGTGGAGGTGACCTCGAGCAGCCAGCTGTCGGGGCGCAGGCGGTACTCGACGGAGACCTCGATGCCGAGCATCGGGATGAGGCCCGGCAGCTCCACGGCGCCCTCGATGAGGCCGAGCGGCCCCTCGTAGCCCGTGACGCGGACGACGGCCTCGCTGCCGTCGCGGCCGTCGGACACGACCTCGATCTGCTCGGGCACCAGCACCCGGCCGAGGCCGAACATGGTGTCCCACTCCTCGACGAGGTCGCGGCCGAGCACCCCTTCGGGCCGCACCACGTCGGCGTCCACCACGCCGCCGCCCTCGAGGAGGTAGTAGTTGCCCGGCCGGATGCCCTGGACGACGAAGCGCACCCGGTCGTTGTAGAGCTTCACGTCGCCGGCGCGGCCTTCGGCGCCGATGCCGCCGAACAGCGCCGCCTCGTCGGTGACGACGCCCGCGCGGACCTCACCCGGCCCGAGCGGCGCGGCGAGGTCGAGGGTGTCGGTGCCCGCGGTGTCGGGAGCGGTGGGATCGTGTCTGCAGGCGATCCCCAGGAGCAGCAACGGCCACATTTTGTCTCCGAGCCGCCGTTGTACACGGTCGAGGACGCGGTGGCCAGCCGGTTTTCCCGCAGGGCCCCCGCAGCGCGGAGGGGCGTCGACGTAAATCTGCTGACGGGCGAAAGGGGACTATTGGCGGGCAGGCGCTGAGCCGATCTGACGACGATGCCGGCTAGCTGCGCCTGACCGACAGGGTCCCCCGCCCGGCGGCACCGTAGTAATTGCGCGAGCCGTTGGCGGGTTCGGGACGTAGGGTGCGCACAGGATAGACGGGACGCCGAGGAGGGCAAGATGACAGCTGGATGGTGGCGAGTCGCTGCGTTCGTGGGCCTGCTGGGCGCGGGTCCGGCCCTGGCCGAGGAGCCGGCCCCTGCACCGGCCGAAGGCGAGACGCCCGCCGAGGCGCCCGCTCCCGCGCCCGTCACCTACCGGCTGGAGCCGGCGAAGAGCTGGCTGTACGTCGTCGTCTACAACGACACCTCCGCCATGGCGTCGCGGCTCGGCCACGATCACGGCGTCCGCGCGTCCACCTTCGACGGCAAGGTCGTCTGGAACACGGCAGACGCCTCGGCCTGCCTGGTCGAGATCAACTTCCCCGTCTCGGCGCTGGTCGTGGACCCCGGCGGGATGCGCGAGCGCGCCGGGCTCGACCCCGACGGCGCGGTCAGCGACTCGTCGAAGGAGACCATCAAGGAGAACATGCTCGGCAAGAAGCAGCTCGACGGCGCGACGCACAAGGAGATCTCCTTCAAGGCCACCAAGTGCGACGGCACGTCGGGCAAGGTGAAGGTCACGGGCGACCTGACCATCCACGGCGTCACGAAGACCGTCACGATGCCGATGGACGTGAAGGTCGACGGCAGCTCGTTCGTCGCCGGAGGCGCCGTGACGATCAAGGCCAGCGACTTCGGCTTCAACCCGTTCAGCAACCTGGCGGGCGCGCTGCGCAACAAGGACGAGATGAAGCTCGTCGTCGACGTGCAGGGCGGCCCGCGCTGAGGGGTCGGAGCGGAGGTTAGGACCCGGGTCCGCGCGGAGGTCCCGATTCTCGCCCTGCTGTCACCCGCCAAGAAGCTCGACGACGCCAAGCCGGTGCCCACCGACCGCATCACCGAGCCCCGGTTCGTCGACGACGCCGCGGTGCTGCTCGAGCGGGCTCGCGCGCTGACCCGGGCCGACCTCACGAAGCTGATGCACGTGTCGGACGCCCTGGCCACCAGCACGTTCGAGCGCTTCCAGGCGATGTCGTTCGCGCCCGAGGGCGGCCGGCAGGCGGTCCTGACGTTCGCCGGCGAGGTGTACCAGGGCCTCGACGCCACCACGCTCGGCGCGGCCGACCTCGACTGGGCGCAGGACCACGTGGCGATCCTGTCGGGGCTGTACGGACTGCTGCGCCCGCTCGACCGGATGCGGCCCTACCGGCTCGAGATGGGGACCAAGCTCGCGAACCCCGGCGGGAAGGACCTGGTGTCGTTCTGGCGCGAGCGGATCACGCCGGCGATCGACGCGGCGGTCGCGGGCCACGAGGACCCGACGGTGGTGAACCTCGCGTCCGACGAGTACTTCTCGGCGATCGACCGCAAGCGGCTGCAGGCGCGGGTCGTGACGCCGGTGTTCCAGGACGTGAAGGCGGGGAAGGCGCGGTCGCTGTTCCTGTTCGTGAAGCGGGCGCGCGGGGCGATGACGCGCTGGCTGGTGGAGCAGCGGGTGGAGCGGGCGGAGGCGCTGAAGGAAGCCGAGGTCCTGGGGTACCGGTTCGTGGCGGAGGCGTCGGAGGGGGATCGGTGGGTGTTCCGCCGCCCCCAACCTCCCAGCCCCAGCTGATCGGCCTTCACCCCTGCCCCTGCCCTTACCCCTGCCCCTGTCCCTGCCCCTGGTCGGGTAGACCGGCGGGTCACCCCGCCGGCCCCCCACAGATCCGGACGTGCGGATTTCCCGCATCCGGGCGGAGGCGCATCGGAGGTCAGCGGCCGATGACGGGCGGCAGGGGCAGGGCAGGGGCAAGGGCAAGGCAGGGAAAGGGAAAGGGAAAGGGGCGGGGGGTCAGGTGAAGTGAGAGGGAGGAGATCCACTCGTCCACCACCTGCGCGCCCGCCTCGTCCACCACGTTGCTCGCCATCGGCGGCATCTGATCGGCGTCTCGCCGGCGCATGCGCAGGCTCACCAGCGACCGCGCCGGCTCCGGCGCGATCACGCGTGCGTCCGCCACGCCGAGGTCCCCGTGCTCCGGCAGCGCGTCGCAGGCGTTGGTGTCGGCCAGCGCCACGTCGTAGCGGAAGTCGAGGTCGGTCCGCGACGGGCCGTCGGGCCGGTGGCAGATCGCGCAGTTCACGTGCAGGTATGCCCGCGCCCGCGCCTCGAGCGTGGCCGTCGCGTCGTCGAGGGCGGGGTAGCTGCCGATGGCGCCGAGATCGCTCACGTCGGCGTCGAGCATCCCCACGTGCGCCAGCGTGCCTCAGCTGGTTCGCGGTGCGCCCGGTGGCGTCGTACGTGGTGAGCGCGTTGAGCTGCCGGCTCCTCGAGCCCGAGCGAGCCTCCGCTCGCGGGGTTGTGGCACAGCGAGCACTCGCCGCTGTCGGGGATGGACCAGGTCTGGCCCGTGAGCGGCACACCGGCGAGGCCGCCGTACAGCAGCGTGGCGTCGGTCTCGGCCTCGTCCCAGGCGTAGGCGTACCTGCCCCAGTTGCCGTCGTCGTGGCGCATGAGCAGCCGCGTCTCGATGCGGTGGCCGCCCGGCGCTGAACCCTTGATCAGCACGGAGCCCACGGGCGCGTCCCAGTCGCCGTCCGCGCCGACGGTGATCTGCTCGCCGTCGGGCAGCGCGAGCCAGTGGCGCTTGTCGGCGCCGTCCGACCAGAACGGGTGCGCCACGTCGTAGGGGACGAGCGCGGGCAGCGGAAGGGTCGGGTCGGTCGCGTCGAAGCAGCCGGTCTGCGACAGGCGCTCGGGGAACACGTCGGTGGTCTGGCCCGGCAGCGGCTCGAGCCGGAAGAACTGCCCGTTGTAGTCGAGCAGCACGAGCTCGCCGTCGGGGGCCACGGCGCAGTCGCCGAAGTTGCGGCCCGTGTTGGAGACGACCTCGCGCGGATCGGGCAGCCCGGTCACCGGGTCGAAGAACAGCCCGGATGATGTCGCCGTCGTAGAAGTCGTTGTACAGCAGCGGCGCGCAGCAGGGATCGCGTCGCCGTGGTACACCGCGCCCGCGATGATCGACTTCGCGACAGCCCGACGTGCTCGATGACGGCGTACGGCTCGTCGAAGCCCCCGGGGCAGCCGCTCGCGGGCTCGTGGCACTGGAAGCCCTCGCGCACGTCCCAGCCGTAGTTGCCGCCGAGCTCGACCTTGTCGATCTCCTCGAAGGCGTCCTGGCCCACGTCGCCGACCCACAGGTCGCCCGAGCCCGGGTCGAACGTGAACCGGAACGGGTTGCGCAGGCCGAGCGCGTAGATCTCGGGCCGCCCGCCGCCGCCCGCGAACGGGTTGTCGGCGGGGATGGCGTAGGGGGTGCCGCCGTCGACGTCGATGCGGAGCATCTTGCCGAGGAGCTCGTCGGGGTCCTGCGCGCGCTGGCCCGGATCGTTGGCCAGCCCGCCGTCGCCGAGGCCCAGGTACAGGAAGCCGTCGGGCCCGAAGGTCACGGTGCCGCCGTTGTGGTTCGAGTAGGGCTCGTCGATGGCGAGGACGAGCTCCTCCGACGCCGGGTCGAAGGTGTCGCCGCCGTCGGTGGAGGTGAAGCGGGAGAGGCGCGACGTGGTCCACGCCGAGCGCCCGCGGGCCCCGAGTAGTAGACGTAGAGCTGGCCGTTGTTCTGGAAGTCGGGGTGGAACGCGAAGCCGAGGAACCCCATCTGCCGCCGGTGTTGTTGACGGGGCCGGTGATGTCGAGGGCGAGCGTGCGCGTGGTGACGGCGGGGTCGTCGTCGAAGCGCCACAGGCGGCCCGGCTGCTCCGAGACGTACCAGCGCGACGTGTCGCCGGGCGCCATCGCGAGCTGGGTGGCCGCCGAGAACGACACGCCGCTGTAGATGCGCGTCACCTGGGCCTGCGAGCCGCCCACGGCCGCGGCTGCGCGAGGCAGGTCGGGTTCGGCGGCCGCACGTCGAGCTGAACCCGACACCGTGTCGGTGTCGGTGTCGGTGTCGGCGTCGGTGTCGGCGTCGGCGTCGGCGTCGGCGTCGGTCTCGGTGCTGTCGGTCGGCTCGATGCGGTCCTGGCGTCGCCCTGGCAGGCAGCGAACAGCAGGAGCGGTCAGCTGGCGCGCGGTCATGGGTCCCCCCGGTGGCGGCGCCAGTGTATACCGCCCCCGACGGCGGTTACCGCCGCGGGAGCCGGTGACGGCGTCGCGGACCACCGGCACCTGCCGGCGCGCCCGGCGAGCTTGCCGAGCGTGTCCTCCAGCCCGGCGACGAGCTCGACCCTGCGGAGCTCCGGGTCGGGGACGGCGTCGAGGCGCTGCCGCAGGGCGTGCACCAGCCGCCAGGCGCCGTCCTGGTCGTTGTCGTGGTGGTGCAGCGCGGTCGCCTGCTTCAGCGTCGTGGCCTCGTCGACGAGCAGGGCTCCGCGCACGAGCCCGGCGTCGCCGTCGCCCGGGACCACGAGCGGGACCGGCGAGGTCGACAGCGAGCGGCTCCCGTCCCGCGGCTCGTACGACAGGTCGATGGACGCGACGTTGTCGCCGATCCGCACCGGCCGCGCCGGCCCGCCGTCCTCGCGCGCGAGCGAGACGTAGATGGCGCCGGCGTCGCGCGACAGGAACAGCGTGGAGACGTGCAGCGCGATGCTGCCGCCGTCGGTCCACCGCACCAGGTCGCCGGGCACGCCGTAGACCCCCGCGATGCGCAGGCCGGCGGCGGGGTGGACCTCCACGTCGAGGTCGTAGGCGAGCTCGGTCACCCACAGGTCGAAGTCGCGGGCGAACCGCTGCCGCATCGTGCCGGTGTCGGGGAAGAACACCAGGTTCCCGCCGCGCACGGCACTCACCTGCTGGGCGAGCTCCGCGCCGAACTGCACGCCGACCCCCACGGTGGTCATGCCGATGTGGTCGCGGCTCGCGGCCTCTGCCAGGCCCATGAACGAGGCCGCGTCGGTGCGGCCGGTGTTCGGGCGCTCGTCGGTGAACAGCATCACCCGCGTGGTGCCGTCGAAGTGGCGCCGGCTCTCGCGGGCGAGGGCGAAGCCGCGCGTGAGGCCCGCCTCGAGGTTGGTCGAGCCGTCGATGGCGATGCTGTCGATGGCGCGGCGGATGGCGGGGTCGCCGCCGCGCGTGGGCGGCAGGTGCGTGGCCACGTCCGCGCCGTACAGCACGATCGACAGCTGATCGTCGGGGCCCATCCGCTCGGCGACCTCCCGCAGCGACGCGCGCACGGTCTCGATGGGGTCGTCCGACATCGAGCAGGACTTGTCGACGACGGCGACCAGGTTCAGCGGCGCCGGGTGGAACGTCTCGTCGGTCAGGCCGGAGCCGAAGCCCACCTGCACGAGCCAGTCCACGTCGGGCTGCACCGCGAACGACGCCGACGCGGCGCGCGCGTCGGTGCACAGCAGGCGCTCGCACGGCCGCGATGGGGCGAGCGGCAGGTCGTGCTCCGACAGCAGGCCCTCGGGGGTGAAGACCTCGGGCAGCGGCACCTGGCCGCGCGAGACCTGGTCGCGGAAGTAGGCGATGTCCTGCGCGCCGCCGGGGGTGGCGGCGTAGGCGCCCTGCGGCATCACGAGCTCGCCGGAGACGTCGAGGTCTCCGAAGTCGTACATGACCCGCGGCGCCGACGCGGCCGGTGCCGCCGCGGGCTCGTCGCGCTCGTCGTCGTCGGCGGCCAGGGCGCTGGCCAGCAGGATCGTCAAGAAGATGTCCACGAGACCTCCCGCTCCCTCCGACAGCCGCGGGGGGCAGGGGTTCCGAGGACGTGCTCAGTTCGGCATCGCCGTCGCGTCCGCGCCGATCAGCGCGCGGGGCCAGGTGGGCAGGCGCGTGTTCAGCGGGTCGTGGCCCGCGATCACCATCAGGTCGGGGTTCTCGGTGGCCCACGCGCGGACGCGCCACATGGCGTCCATCCCCTCGCGCCAGCTCCGCTCGGCGAAGTGGCGGGCGAGGAAGCCCTTCGGCGCCGGGTCCTGCCAGTTCTCGTCGACCCAGGCGGCGTCGCCCGTGTACAGGACGGAGCCGCCGGCGAGGTTGACGAGCACCATCAGCGACCCGACGGTGTGGCCGGGCGCGGGCAGGAGCACGACGGAGCCGTCGCCGAACAGGTCGGCGTGGCGCGGGAACGGGCCGTACGGCTCGTCGGTCCACTGGACGGGGATGGCCTCGCGATCGGCGTACGGGCCCGTCTGGTAGCCGCGGGTGAGGCGATCGTGCTGGCAGGCGTCCCACTCGGCGGCGTCGGCGTGGACCTCGGCGAGGGGGAAGTCCTCGAGGCCGCCGATGTGGTCCATGTGGCCGTGGGTCAGCACCACGTGCCAGACGTCCTGCGTGGTGTAGCCGAGGTCGCCGATCGCGTCGGCCGCCGGCCGATCGACCTCGATGCCGAGGACGCGGGTGGGCAGCTTGCCGGGGTAGTCCGACAGATCGCGCGCCGAGCGGCGCCCGTAGCCCGTGTCGATGAGGACGAGCCCCTGGACGGGGTGCTCGAGGAGCAGGACGGAGATCGGCCCGGCGAGCTCCTCGCGCGAGCCGCCGGCCACCACCTGGCGCTCGCGCATCTCGACGTGGCCGACGTTGAGCAGGCGCAGGGTGCCGTCGGGCAGCTCGGCGCGGTCGACCGCCCACTGCCACTGGCGCTCCTCGAGGTCGGCCGGCGGCTCCGGGACGCGCGGCGCGCAGGCGGCGAGGAGGAGGACGGCGCTGCACCGCCACGGAACAGGCATTGGACCCTCGGTCCGACGGATCCTATCACCGTTGCGGCCAGGGGGTCAGCGCGCGCCGAGATATCTCGCGCGGGGTCGCAAGATCCACGGGGACTGTCGCTGCTCGCGGATGTGGGCGATCCACCCCGCGCACCGGCCGATCGCGAACAGCAGGCCCGCGGCGCCGAGGGGCAGATCGAGCGCCGCCGACAGCGCGACGAGCCCGGCGTCGAGGTTCGGAGGCCCGAGGGCCGCGCCCCGCGCGAGGAGGCGCTCGACCGCGGGCGTGCGCGGACCGGGCCCGGCGGCGCGGGCCAGGTCGAGCAGGAGCTCCGCGCGCGGATCGCCCTCCGGGTACAGGCGGTGGCCGAAGCCGCTGCCCGACAGCGGCGCGCCGTCGAGCGCGGCCTCGAGCTGGTCGGAGGCGCCGCCGTGGGCCGCACCCGTCCAGGCGGCGAGGGCGGCCGTGAGGGCGGCGCCGTCGTCGGCGCCGGCGCTGGCGGCCACGCGGGCCGCGAAGGTGGAGACGTTGAGCTCGTGCTCGGCGCAGAGCACCAGCGCGCGGTCGAGCGGGTCGCGGCGGGACGGCGGCAGGCCCAGCGCGTCGACGAGCGCCTCGGCGACGCAGGGGGCCGCCAGCGCGCGGTCGGCGCGCGCCGCCCACGTGCTGCGGGGCCCGAACAGCAGGGCGGACGCGGCCGCGAGCCGGTGGACGAAGGCGAGGGCACCCTCGGCGGCGAGGCCGGGCGCCACCGCCACGACCGCGAGCAGGCCGCGGCCCACGGGCGTGCCGGCTGGGACCAGCGCGGCGAGGGCGCGGGGCAGGGGCGCGGGCGACCGGGCGGGGACGGCGTCGGGCAGGGTGCCCGTCCACAGCAGCTCGGCGACGCGGTCGAAGGCCACGCCCCGCTCGGCGAGCCACAGCGCCGGGACGCCGCGGTAGTTCGGCCCGTCCACGTCGATGGAGGCCACGGCCGTGTCGAGCACCGGCGCGCCCCACGACAGCGCGCTCGCCGCGGCCGGCGCGTGGCCGGCCGCCGCCGCTCGCGCCGCACCAGCTCGTCGACGTCGGCGGCGGCGTAGTCGCGCCGCCGGCCGCGCTTGCGGGTGCGGATCAGGCCGCGGCTCGCGTAGGTGTACAGCGTCGCCTTCTTCACGCCGAGCGCCGCCACGGCTCGGTCTGCGTCGATCCATGCGCCGGGCATCGCCGTCCCCTCGATTGGTCGATCGATGTATCCACGGGTGAAGCCTGGTGCAGGAGGTCGCGATGGAACTCGCTGTTGAGGGGCTCGAGGGTGGTGGTGGCCCGGACCGTGCTCGGACGTCGACGGCGCCGCGGGCGCGCTCGTGGTCCGCGGGTGCCGGTGGCGCGGCTCGCCGCGCGCGGCCGGCTGGAGGACGCCGTGGCGCTGCTGTGGGACGGCGCCGCGCCGGGTCCCGCGGGCGACGCCGTCCAGGAGACCCTCGGCGCCGCGCGCGTCCGCTGGTGGCCCGCCGTGCGCGACGCCGCGGCGCTCGGGGCCGACGACCCGTCCGTGGCCGTGCGCGCGCTGCTGGCCGGCCTCTGGCGAGCTGCCGCCGCTCGACATCGTGGCCGTGCTGGGCCTCGGCCTGGCCCGCTGGATCCAGCGCCGCGCCGGCACCGACGGCGCGCCCGACGCCGCGCGCCCCCACGCGCACGACCTGGTCCGCCTGATCCGCGGCACGCCCGACGACGCCCGCGGCACCGCGCTCGGCCGCTACCTGTGCACCGTCGCCGATCACGGGATGAACGCCTCGACGTTCACCGCGCGCGTCGTCGCGAGCACCGGCGCCGACGACGCCAGCGCGGTCATCGCCGCGATGGGCGCCCTGATCGGCCCGCTCCACGGCGGCGCGCCGGGGCCCGTGCTCGACATGCTCGACGCGGTGGGCGCACCCGAGCGCGCCCCGGCGTGGATCGCCGCCGAGCCTCGCCGCCGGCCGGCGGATCATGGGGATGGGCCACCGCGTCTACCGCGTGCGGGACCCGCGGGTGGCGGTGCTCGAGGCCGCCATCGCCGAGCTCGGCGCGGCGGGGGCCGCCGCCGAGCGGCTCGCGCTCGCCCGCGCCGTCGAGGCCGCCGCGGAGGCCGCCCTCGCGCGCCACAAGCCCGACCGGCCGCTGAAGGCCAACGTCGAGTTCGCCACCGCCGTCCTGCTCGACGCGGTGGGCATCCCCCGGGCGGCGTTCACGGCGACGTTCGCGGCGGGGCGCGCGGTGGGCTGGCTCGCGCACGTCGCCGAGCAGCGCGCCGTGGGGCGCCTCATCCGCCCCGCCTCGCGCTACGTGGGCCCGCCCGCGTAGCTACGGGGGGAGCAGCTCCACCCAGGCGGGGCGCTGGGCCAGGGCGGCGAGGGCGGGCATCGCGCGGACGCGGTCGGCCAGGATCTCCGGCGCCGAGCTGGCCCCGAGCCCGTGGCGCACATCGTCGAGCGCGGCGTCGTCGCGGCCGTCCCGGGCCTCGAGCGCGGCGAGATCGAGCCAGACCGTGGCGATGGGGTCGGGCAGCGGGCCGTGGGGGGCGGGCGCCCGGCTCACGGCGAGGAGGTCGCGCCGCGCCGCGGCCGGGCGCCCGAGCGCCACCCAGGCGCGCCCCCGCGCGGCGAGCAGGCGGACCCCGCGGGCTCGCGACGCGGGGTCGGGCGCCGAGAGCAGCGCCTCCACGTCGGGCAGCGCCGTGGTCAGGGTGACGCCCAGCGCCTGGTCGTCGGGGTGGGCGTCGATGGGGACGGTGAACGCGCGGTCGAACAGGGCGTAGTACCGCTCGCGGCCGACGGCCTCGCGCAGCGGACCGGCGAGCACGTCGGGCGCCGCCCGCAGCGCAGCGGCCCGGCGGAGGTCGGCGCTCGCGGGCAGCGCCTGCAGCGCGCGGCCGGCGGCGACGTCGCCCGCCGTGACGAGCGACACCGCCTGCGCGACCGGATCGGGCGGGCTCGCTCCGGGCCGCTCCACCACGAGGCCGCTCGCCTCCAGCGTCAGCGACACGAGGATCGCCTCCGCCGCCGCGGGGGCTTCGGCGCCGCCGTGGTCGGTGGCGGTGATCTCGAGCGCCCACGCGCCGCCCTCCGGCCACCGCTCGAGCGGGACGTTCCGGTGGCCCTCGACCCCGGGCCGCAGCGTGCAGCGCAGGTCGCCGGCCGTCCGCGACAGGTCGACCGACAGGGTCAGGTGCTCGCGCTCCACGGGCGACTGCCGCGGGCTGCGCAGCTTCCACGGCGGCCCCAGCGTGGACTCGCAGCCGACCTCGGCCTGCAGCCGGTCGCCGCCGCCCCAGCCCGAGACCTGCACCCCGACCCGCTCCCCGTCGGGGCCGACCAGCGCGATGCGCAGCCCGCGGCCCACTCGAGGCGCCGCAGCTCCAGGGTGGCCTGCACGCCGAGGCGATCGCCCGACCACTGGAACGGGATGCGGAGCGCCGGCCGGTCGCTCTGCCCGAGCACCAGCAGCCGCAGCCCTCGGCGGTCGGCGCCACCGCCAGCGGATCGGAGGCGCCCGTCCAGGCGGCCGTGGCGAACGACCAGGTGTGGCTGCGGGTCGCAGCGACGGCCTCCTCCAGGGGCGGCAGCCGCGGATCGCGCAGGCCCGCGGCGCGGGCGGCGGCGAGCACCCGCCGCGCCTCGGCGAGGCGGTGGCCGCGCAGGTGCGCGGTGGCGGCGCGCGCGAGCGCGTCGGTGTCGCCGACGGCCTCGTAGAGCTCGGCCGCGCGCGGGTCGTCGCCCAGGGCGTCGGCGAGGGTCGCCGCACGGAGCCGCGCCAGGCGCGCGACCGGCGCCGTGGTGGTCTCGGCCAGCGCGGTCAGCTCGTCCACCGCAGCGGCGTCCATGCCCATGCCCACGAGCTCTTCGGCGCGGCCCCACAGGCGGGCCACGGAGGCGGGCCACGCCTGCTCGGGCACGGGCTCCTGGTGCGTCGAAGGCGCCTGCACGGGCAGGGCGTCGTCGCCCGCGCCGAGCACCCACGCGGTGCCGTCGTCCATCCGCACCACGAGCTCGTCGTCGCCGTCGCCGTCGGCGTCGACGACGGCCTGCGGCACGACGCCCGGCACCACCCAGGGGGCCCGGTCGCGCCCCGGGTAGACGACCATGCCGGTGCGCTCGGCGTCGCTGGCCTCGAACACGACCTCGTCGGCGCCGTCTCCGTCGAGGTCGAGCTGCCAGGGCCGGCCGACGCTGGACGGCGGGCTACCGGCCAGCGGCGACGCGAGGTAGCGCGCCACGACGAGGCCGTCGCCCTCTCGCTGCAGGCCGTACACCCCGGCCGGACGGCCGAACGCGGCGTCGGGGGGAACATCAGGCGGCTCGGGTTGCGGTCCTCCTTCGCCACCCACACGGTGCGCGGGTCGCGCCGGTCGACGACCACGTCGTGCACCTGGCCGAGCTTGATCCGCCCGCCGAGCGCGAGCCCGGGATCGAGCCAGCGCACGTCGTACGCCCGCCAGGCGCCCGCGGCCACGGTGAGCTCCGTGGCGCCGTCGCCGTCGAGGTCGGTGACGACCACGCCGCCCACGTCGGAGACCGCGGCGTCGACGGCGTGGGCGGGCCGGTCCAGCACCCAGCCGTGGTCGCTGCGGCGGGCCCGCACGAGGCGCCGGTCGTACGGCCCGAGCCCGATCCACACCTCGGCCTGGCCGTCGCCGTCGGCGTCGCCCCGCACGGCCGACAGGACCTGGGCGCCCTGCCAGTGCACCGCCGTCCGCAGCCCGTCGCCGGCGGGCTCGAGCAGCGAGATGTCGCCGGTGACGGTGCGCACGACCAGCATCCGCCCGTCGGGGGCGACGGGGACGAGCTCCTGCACCGGCGACGCCAGCACGAGCTGCCAGCGCTCGGTGCCGTCGGCGGCGACCGAGCGGATCCGCGCCGAGCCGGGCGCCCAGCCCCAGACGGTGCCGTCGGGGCCGGGGGCGACCTCGCCGTCGAAGCCGCGCACCCGCCGGACCTGCGCCAGCGCGGCCAGCAGCGGGGCGTCGGGGAGCTCCGCGTCGCGGGCCTCGAGCGCCGCCTGTCGCAGGGCGTGCGTGCCGAGCAGGGCCTGGGCTCGCCACTGGACGACGTCGCGCTCGCGCGTCGCGGAGGGGTTGCGCAGCAGCAGCGATGCGACCACGTGGGCCAGCGGGTCCCAGCGCCACGCCCGGGCGAAGTGGGCGGCGAGCCCACGCAGCGCGGGGTCCTGCTCGGCCGGGCGCGCGGCGCTGGCGTAGGCCGCGGCCCACGCCTCGACCGCAGCGGGCTGGCGGGCGTCGTCGAGCAGGCGCGCCCGCTCGAGCAGCGCGGCGGTGGCCGGCGCGGTGCCCCGGTAGGGCGGCGCGACGGCGAACGCGTGGAGCGCGGCGGCGGCCTCCTCCACCTCGCCCTCGTCGACCAGCCCGGCGACGTGACGCTGGACCTGCCGCGACTGCAGCGCGGCGTCGTGCTCGCGCTCGGCGACCGCGCGCTGGAGCACGAGCTCGTGCGCCACCGTGGCCGCCTCGACGGCGAGCCCCATCGCCGCGGCGACCACGGCCACGCCGGCGGCCGGGCGGCGGTGCCGCCGCGCCCAGGCCCACGCCCGGGCCAGCGGGCCGGGGGGCCGCGCGATGGTGGGCCGCCCGAGCGCCACGCGCTGCAGGTCCTCGGCGAGGACCCCCACGTCGGGGTAGCGGTCGGCGGGGTCGCGCGCCATCGCCTTGGCGAGGACCACGGCCAGCGCGGGCGGAACGTCGGCCCGCTTCGTCAGGACCGAGGGCGGCGGGCCGTCCACCACCCGCCGCACCACGGAGATGGCGTCCGATCCCGCGTACGGAGGCTCCCCGGCCAGCAGCTCGTAGAGCACCGCGCCCAGGCCGTACTGATCGGTCGCCGGCGAGGCCACGCCGTCGGCCGACAGCAGCTCGGGCGCCATGTACGCGGGCGTGCCGAGGAGCTGGCCGCTCCGGGTGAGCTGCGACGAGGTCTCGAGGTCGGTGGCGAGGCCGAAGTCGCCGAGCCGGGGCACGCCGTCGCGCGTGAGCAGCACGTTGGAGGGCTTCACGTCGCGGTGGACGAGCCCGGCGCCGTGGGCGGCCTGCAGCGCCCGCGCCACGCCGATCGTCAGCCGGATGGCCTCGGCGGTGGGGACGGGCGCGCCGCCGTCGCGCGCGCGGGCGCAGAGCTCGTCGAGCGACGGCCCCTCGACCAGCGGCATCGTGAAGTAGGCGCGCCGCTCGGCCCACCCGCTGTCGAGCACCGGGATCACGTTGTCGTGGTCGAGGCGCGAGGCGATCGACGCCTCGCGGAGGAAGCGCTCGACGTGCTCGGGCGCGGAGTGCTCGCCGGCGAGGAGCACCTTGAGCGCCACCGGGCGGCTCCGCTCGGGGTCGAAGGCCTGGTAGACGACGCCCATGCCGCCGCGCCCGATCTCGTCGAGCAGCACGAAGCGGCCGAACCGGCGGCCCGGCGGGTGTGGGCCGAGCGTCCAGCGCGGGGTCGCGTCGAGGCGCGGCGGGTACAGCGTGCGCTCGTCGCGCGGGGCGTCCGCGTCGATCAGGACGGCGTGACAGGCGCCGCAGCGGTAGCGGATGCGCGGCAGGACGGTGACGGCGTAGGTCGCTCCGCAGCCGCAGCGGAGCGTCGGCTCGAACGGGTCCGCGGCGGGATCCCCGGCGGACAATCAGGCCGCCGTCCCGTCCGACGCCGCCGCCACGGCGTAGCGGGCGTGCTCGACCAGGAAGTGGCCGAAGTCGGCGTGGGTGCCGAGGCGGCGGTGGATGGTGTAGAGCCCGCCGAGCGAGCGGTGGGTGAAGAGCACGTGGCGCGGGATGCGGACCGTGGGCCGCGAGACGAAGCCCTTCAGGATCGGGCGCAGATCCTCCATGAGCTGCTCGTGGCCCGGCCCGAGCGTGATGGGGCCGGCGCGGAAGGCCGCGCACATCTGGTCGGCGAACGCCCACAGCAGGTCGGCGTCGCCCTCGTCGGTGCCGTTCCAGGCGCCGAGGTCGAAGCAGCCGGCGAGGAGCCCCTCGCGGTCGCCCGCCATGGCGGCGAGCGCGGCGCGGGCGTAGGTCGCGGCCCAGTACAGGTCGAAGCGCTTGACGCAGCCGAAGTCGACGAGTCCCACCCGGCCGTCGTCCTCGAACAGGTAGTTGCCGGGGTGCGGGTCGGCGTGGAGCATGCGCAGGCGGAAGACCTGGCGGTAGTACAGGTCGGCGAGCGTGTTCCCCGCGGCCTGGCGGGCCTGCTCCGTCGCGTCCACGAGGAAGGCGTCGAGGTGGCGGCCGGGCAGCTCGTCCATGACGAGCACGCGGTCGGTGCACAGGGCGTGGTGCAGCCGCGGGATCCGCACCCGCGGGTCGTCGCCGAGGGCGTCGGCGAACTGCTGGAGGTTCACGGCCTCCTGCAGGTAGTCGAGCTCCTCGGACAGGCGCTCGCGGATCTCCTCGAACGCGGCGTCGACCTCGTCGCGGGAGCGGCGCAGGGCCCTGGAGCCGACGAGCACGGCCTTGAGCGCCAGCAGGTCGGTGTCGACGGCGTTGGCGACGCCGCGGTGGAGCACCTTGACCACGACGGGGGTGCCGTCGGGCAGGCGGGCGCGGTGGGCCTGGCCCAGGCTGGCGGTGCCGATGGGGGTGGGATCGAAGGAGGCGAAGGCCTGGTCGAGCGGGGCCTCGATCGACGCCTCGACGTCTTCGCGGACGTGCTCGAACGGGACCGGCTCGGCGTCCTTGTGCAGCTTGCCGAGCGCGTTCGCGACCTCCGGCGGCAGATCGAGCGAGCCTGCCGCCGCAGCCAGCTGCTGGCCGAGCTTCATGGCCGCGCCCTTCATCTGCGACAGGGTGGCGGTGATCTGCTCGGCGTTCTGCAGGTGCAGCCGATCGAGGGCCTTCTTCCGCCGCTCGTCGTCGAGGAAGGCGTCGCGCACGCGGGCGCCGAGATAGGACGTGGTGACCTTGCTCGTGAGGCCACCGAGGGTGGCGAGCCGCTTCAGCCGTGACAACCCGTCCTCCGTTCGCTCCGACACCGTCCAGTGCCTTAGCCTGTCGCAGGCGATACTGGCAGCGATCGAACGGAGGCGGGATGTGGGTGGCGATGCTGGGGGCCGCCGCGTGGGCCGGGGCGTACGAGGACGGCGTCGACGCGCTGCGGAGCGGGCGCACCACGCAGGCGCTCTCGCTGCTGCAGCAAGCCGTCGACGCCGAGCCGGCGCGCGCCGAGGCCTGGTGGGAGCTCGGCTGGGCGCGGTGGAACGCCGCTGATCCCGCGGGCGCCGCGGCCGCGTGGGGCCACGTCGAGGGCGACGGGCCGTGGACGGCCGAGGACCTGACCGTGTGGCGCGAGGCGGCCACCGTGCGCGGCCGGTGGCTCGCGTACGACGGCGAGCCGGAGCCCGTCGTCGAGGCGCCCGACAGCGAGGGCACGCTGCGGATCGTCGCCGGGGGCGACACCATGCTCGGCAGCGATCTGCGCGGCGCCAGGGGGCTGCCGGAGGGCGACGGCGACGTCGTCCTGGCCGACGTCGCGGCGCTGCTGCAGGCCGGCGACGTGACCGTCGTGAACCTCGAGGGCCCGCTCGCCGACGGGCTGCCGTCCGACAAGTGCGTCGACAGCCCCGTCTGCTACGCGTTCCGCACCCCCACGCGGTTCGCCGGGGCCCTGGAGCGCGCCGGCGTGGACCTGGCGCAGCTCGCGAACAACCACGCCTCGGACCTCGGCCACGCCGGGCAGACCTCGACCATGGCCGCACTCGACGCCGTCGGCATCGCCCACACCGGGCGGTACGCCGACCGGGGCAGCGTCACCCGCAAGGGGAAGAAGATCGCGCTGGTGGCGGCGCACTCCGGCTCGTGCTGCCTCTCCGTCAACGCGCTCGACGAGGTCCGGGCCGCGGTCGCCCTGGCGGATCAGGACGCCGACCTGGTGATCTTCGCGTTCCACGGCGGGGCCGAGGGCGCCGATCACCGCCACGTCACCGGCGAGACGGAGTACGCGTGGGGCGAGGCGCGGGGGAACGTGCGCGCGCGCGCGCACACCGCCGTGGACGCAGGTGCTGACCTGGTGATCGGCAGCGGCCCGCACGTGCTGCGGGCGATGGAGGTCTACCGCGGCCGCCTCGTCGCGTACTCGCTCGGCAACTTCGTGGGATACCGCCAGTTCGGCACGCGCGGTGCGCTGACGGGCAGCACCGTGCTGCTCGACGCCACGCTCGCCGACGACGGCGCGGTGGTCTCGGCCCGCCTGCACCCGCTGCGGCTCGACCCCGAGGCCGTGCCGCACCCCGGCGGGCCCGGCCTCGAGCAGATCGCGGAGCTGTCCGCCGCCGACTTCCCGCAGACGGGCGTGCGGTCGCCGACGACGGGACCCTGTCGTGGGGGCCGTGACGGCGGCGCCGGCGGCGTTCCTGGCGGCGCCGTTCGCGGGGAGCCCGCGGTCACCGGCGTCTTCGACCACGCCGCCGCGCCGGGCGAGGAGCCAGCTCGCGCTCGACGGCCAGCGGGTCTACGGGCGCCCCGGCCACCGGGGCTACGACTTCGCCATGGCCCCGGGCACCGCCGTCGTCGCCGCCGCCGACGGCGTGGTGCGGCTCGCCGGCGACGTGGGGCCCGAGCTGTGCTGGGGGCGGGTCCGGGTGGCGCGCAGCGTCCAGGTCGAGCTCGTGCACGATCTCGGCGACGGCTGGGTGTTCGTGACGCGCTACCTCCACCTGTCGCGGGTCGACGTGGCGCCCGGGCAGCGGGTGCGGGCGGGGCAGCCGGTCGGCGCGTCGGGGAGCACGGGCTGCTCGCGGGCGCCACACCTGCACTTCCAGCTCGAGACGGGCGACGGCGAGGCCGTCGACCCGTTCGGGTGGCGAGGAGGGGGCCGACCCGCCGGGGGCGAGGCGCGCAGCTGGTGGCGCGACGGCGATGCCCCGGCGCTGCGGCGGAGCGGCCGGCGCCCCGAGGGCGACGGGCCGTGGCGGATCGTGCAGCTGGTGGGCGCGGATCTGCTGGATCCGGGCGGGGCGCGGGTGGAGCTGCAGCGCCATCTCGATCTCGAGGCGGCGGGCTCGCTCGCCGGCTGGACGATCGCCGTCGGCGAGGCGTCCATCGCGCTCGACGGCGCGGCGGCGCCCGGGGGCGCCGTGTGGGTGCCGCTGCCGCCGCTGCGGGGGCTCGGGGACTGCGTGGTGCTGCGGGATCCCGACGGCGCCGTCGCGGGGCGGGACGTCTTCGGCCCCGCGGACGCCGCGGCGCGCTGCGGTGACGCGCGGCCCGCGCCCGCGCCATAGATCCCCTCGACTCGGGACGTTACTGCTGCAGGCTGGAGGGACGATGGGAACGCGTGGGACCTGGCTCGGCCTGGCGCTGCTGGCGGGCTGCAGCGGCGACAAGGACCCGACCGGCACCGACACCGTCCCGGGCACCACCGACACGTCGACGTCCACCGTCGACACCGCGGTGGTCGTCGTGACCGACCTGGTGGTGGCCGACGCCAACGACTACCACGTGACCGCGACCTACTCCATCGCCACGGGCACGGTGCGGGCGGGGTGGGACGCGCTCGTGTCCTGGCCGTCGCTGTCGTCCGACGCCTGGGGTGAGGAGGCGCTGGCGCCCACGGCCGTGCCCACCCTGGCGCTGCTCGAGCTCGTGATGACGCCGAGCGAGCTCCCGGCGCGGCTCGCCGCCGACGACCTGGGCACCGACCTCGTGTCCACCTGGACCGCCGACGTGATGGGCGACACGTTCGCGAACCTGAGCGACCTGCGGTCGGCGCAGGGCGAAGCCTTCGATCCGGCCGCCTACCTCGAGGCGAACCCCGGCAAGACCTGGCTGCTGATGCTGGCGCGCACCCGCGACGACGGCTCGCTCGCGCCGCTCGACTTCCTGGCGCTGCAGGTCGACGCCGCGGGGCAGACCAGCGAGGTCTTCGCGCCCGGCGGGAGCACGGTGAACTGGACGGCGGTGATCGACGGCGCCCAGGTCGCGGCCAGCGCTGGCATCCCCGCGGTGACCGTGGACTGGGGCGGCCTGCAGGACGACGCGCTCGGCACGGCCTACGACGAGCGGCAGGGCAACGAGCTGTTCGTGGCGCGGTTCGCCGACCCGGCGTCGGCGCTGGGCGTGCACATGCTCGACCTGCAGGGCGCCTCCGACGCCTGGTACACGATGGACGTCGCGGGCGACACCGACGCGCGGCTGGAGCTGGCGCGCGACCCGGGCGGGGCGGCGTTCCCGGGCTTCGACGCATCGGGGACGTGGCTCGTGGGCGTGCGCTGCACCACCTGCCTGACCCGGCTGCCGCTGTGGACCGCCGCCGTCGACGTCCTGTAGGCCTCCGCGGCGACGAGGCGGGCGTGGCGCTCGTCTCGAGATGTCACCGCGGGGACGACGCCGCGCGGGCGTGGTGTCCGATCGGGTGAACAGGCGCCCGGCCGCTCCGGTTCCAACCCCCGTCGCGACGCAGAACGGGGCGGCCGGGCCCTGTCTTCCCCGTCTGACCCGCCCCGCCACGAGGTCGAGCGTGCGGCCTCCGGGAGGGCGCCCCGAGTTACTGCCACCGGCGGGGGGAGAGGCTACCCTCCGCTCGATGGAGGAACACCGCATGCTCGACCGCACCCGCCCAGCCTTGCTGGCCGTCGCCTTCCTCGCCGCCTGCTCGGGTGGCAAGGGCAACGACGGCGACCTCGTCTTCGAGGACGCCAACAACTACGACTTCTCCGCCGTCTTCGCCGCCGATGCCATCGAAGTCCAGTCCCAGTCGGACCTGACCATCGACTGGTCGGCGCTCACGACGGACGTGCGCGGTCGGCCCGTCGTCCCCGCGGACATCGAGAAGGTCTCGCTGCTCAACGTGAGCGCGCCGCTGAACGACGTTATCGACATGATCGCCAACAACGACCTCGGTCAGGACGTGACTCAGGACGTGTACCTCTACGACAACGACGGCAGCACGAGCTGCTACCTGTCGGACTTCAGCATCACCAGCATCCCCATCGACCTGTCGCTGCTCACCGAGGACGCGAACAGCACCTGGGTCCTGTCGCTGCTCAACCAGCCCGGCGGCGAGTTCGGGAGCAACGTCCGCACCGACATCCTCCACACCCTGTTCCTGGTGCCGCAGGACGCCGGCACCAACACCGACGTGGCGTTCGTCGACGGCATCTCGTCGCTCGACGTGACGGTCGACATCGCCGGCGCCGCGGCGATCCCCACCACGGCCGACGCCGACACCTACAGCCTGTCGTGGAAGGACGTGACGGTGGACACCTTCGGCCACCCCTTCCAGCCGGAGCTGGCCGACGAGCTGATCATCGGCCACTTCGACGGCACGGTGGCGGACGTGGAGGCGGACTTCCTGCGGCTCGACGAGACGCCGGAGCTGTACCGGGTCGACGTGCTGGGCTCGACCAAGCTCGACGACCTGTCGACGGCGCTCGACAGCAGCGGCAACGCGTTCGGCGGCTTCACGGCGGACGGCACCTGGCTCGTGGGCATCATCTGCAGCAAGTGCGCGACGCCCGTGCCGCTGATCCTCGCCCACGTCGACGTTCAGTAGCGCTCACGGCGGCGGGCGCTCCCACAGGCGCAGCGGGTCGCGCACCGGGCCCCAGCGCCGGCGCGCCCGCCACGCCCGGAGCTGCCGGTCCACGGCGGCTCGGTGCTCGCGCGGCGCCAGCGCCCGCGCGGCGACCCAGGCGGCGTCGGCGCGCGCGCGTCGCCCGCGGCGTCGTACAGCCGCGCCCGGACGGCGCAGGCGCGCCAGTGGTCGGGCGGCAGCGAGGCCACCAGCGCCTGCGCGCTGCGCGATCTCGCCGAGCCCGGCCGCGAGGACCGGCGCGCAGCGCGTCGGCGTCGTCGCCCGGGAGCAGGGCCTCGGCCAGCGGCGCGAGCTCGCGCAGCCCGCCCCGCCACGACAGCAGCGGGTCCACGGCGCACAGGGCGAGGCCCTCCGCCAGCCGCGCCGCGGCGGGCCCCTCGCGCGCCACCAGCGCCCGGAGCGCCTCGCGCTGCCCCGCGCCGATCCACCGGGCCGCGGGATCGAGCCGGGGATCCGACGCCGCCCGCTGCAGCCAGATGCGGCGCCCGAGCCACGCCCCGAGCGCGCCGAGCCCGATCCCGACCAGCATCCCCGCCCAGATCATCGCCGACGCACCGCGTCCACCGGGCGCGATCCGCCGGGTGACCCGCCGCTCGCCGGGCTCGCAGCGGGGCTTGGGACGCCGCGGATGTCGCTATAGGGATCCATCGGGCACGCTGGTACCACCGGTCCGCTGACCCTGCGAGGGACATGAGTCAGGAACAGCAAGCCGCCGACGCGCTCACCCACGCCCGACTCCAGCGGCGCCAGCAGGAGGTCCACGATCGGCACCGCCGCGCGGTGGAGAAGGTGGGCGAGCTGCTCGACACGCAGCGGCGCGTGGGGGCGGAGCTCGGCCAGGGCCTCGAGGTCCTCTCCCGCCAGCGCACCGAGCTCGAGACGCTCGATCGCCGCGAGACAGACGCGAGCCTCCTCGCCGCGCTGGTGCGCCCGTTCGTGGGCCGGCGCCACGCGCTCGCGCGCCGGTCGATCGCCGAGGGCCTCCTGCAGCGCTACGAGCAGGTGAGCGTGCGCCTGCGCGAGGCGACCGCCTTCTCCGACGAGCTGCGGCTGTGCGCCCTGGAGCTGCAGGCCGAGGTCGACCAGCTCCACCGCGAGCTCGCGGGGTCGCTGCAGCAGCAGCAGGCCGCCGCCGCGCGGGTCCTCGAGATCG
This sequence comes from Myxococcota bacterium, assembly GCA_041389545.1. GTDB lineage: Bacteria > Myxococcota_A > UBA796 > UBA796 > JACKER01. Next base: position 59,588 of record JAWKRQ010000027.1, read on the forward strand.
AGCGCGGGCTCGAGGAGCTCGAGGAGTCCGTGCAGCACACCCCGGAGCAGAAGGCCCGCCTGCGCGATCGCTACACCTTCGACCTGCGCAGCGAGTCCGTCTCGCTCGCGCTCTTCGGCGCGGCCGTGGAGCTGTCGCGGCAGCACCTCGATCCGGCGCGTGCGCTGCGCGACACCGTCCTGCGGCTGCACGAGGAGATGGCGACCTACGTGCTCAGCGCCACCCACACCGTCAACGCCGCCGGGCGGCGCATCGGCGCCATGGGCATGCTGGCCGACGCGCCGGCCGTCGTGGCCGAGCTGCAGCAGTCGCTCGACGCACTCGGCCTCGCGATGGAGGCCACCACGCAGTGGATCGACCGCAGCCAGCGCTTCATCGCCGAGGTGCTGCCCGAGCTGTCGACCCGGGTGCAGCGCGAGGCCGTCGCCACCGAGCAGGCCCTGGCGTACGAGCTGCAGGAGCACGATCGCGACCGCATCCGCCTCGAGGCCGAGCGCACGCTGCGCCGAGAGGCCGAGGACGAGGTGGCGCGCCTGCTGGGGGACGAGCAGCGGTGATGCTGGCGCCGTGATCACGCTGCCGCCGGAGCGGGTGGGACCCTACGTGCGGGCCCTGTCGGCTGCGATCCGCGCGCTCGCGCCGGGGGAGGAGCACGTGCCGATGTCGCGCGCGCTCGGGCACCTCGGCGCGCTCGATCCGGCCCACGGCGGCGCGCTGCTCGATCCGCCCGAGCTCGCGGGCGCGACCGGCATGCCGAGCTACGCCTGGCTCGAGCGCGCGCGCTCCGAGGCCGAGCTGGCGCGCGCCGACCCGCGCGAGGGGCCGAGCGAGGTGCAGCTGGCGCGGATCCAGGAGCTCGACCCCGCGCTGGCCGGGCGGATGCGCGACCGGCGCGAGCTCCACCGCTACCTGCGCGGGGCCGAGCTGCTCGCGACGACGCAGCTGGGCGGCGCGGTGCGCTGGTACGGGCCGACGGAGTCGAACGTCGGCATCGCCTACGACCGGATCGCGCCGGACGGGCGGTGGGTGCGGATCCGAGTCGACCTCGTGGTGCGCGGCGGCGTCACCGAGGCGATGCGCGTCGACCGCACCGGGCGGCTGCAGATCGACGACAGCGTGCGCCACCTGTTCACGCGCCACTTCGCGGTGGCGCTGCCGGCGCTGCGCATCCAGCTGGAGCAGGCCACCGACAGCCAGGTCGTGCGGCTCGCGCGCGCCACCGTCGGGCCGTTCTGGTTCCCCGGCGTGCCGCTGCCGGCCGGGGTCCCCGAGGGGCTCGGGCAGGGCCTGCTGCTCCACGCGAGCACCGACGTCATCGATCGTGCGCTCCCCGAGTCGCGCGCGCTCTATCCCCTGGAGCCGCTCGACGCCGGCGAGGGTGCCTTCGTCGACCCCGACGCCTGGCCCGTGTTCCGCGAGCGCCGCTTCGCCGCCGGCGGACGCGCCCTGCCCGCGATCACCGCCTGGGCCGACACCCTCGGCACGCGGCTGCACGTCGTGCCGATCCAGGCCGGTGGCGGCGGGCGACGGCTGTAGGCCGTAGCGCCGCCGCGCGCCCCGTCGTATCATCCAGGGGATGCTCGACGGCGCGATCAAGTGCTCGGCGTGCGGGGAGACGATCCCCGCCTCGACCCGCCTGCAGGACGACGGCACCCACATCTGTCCCGCGTGCGGGGAGCGCGTGGACGCGCTGCCCCGCTTCCTCGGGGCGGGCCGTGGCGCGCCGCAGGGGGAGCGCACCGACGATCCCATCACCATGCCGGCGATCCCCGCGTCGGCGTTCGAGCCGGCCGTGCCGGTGGCCTTCACCGGGAAGCATCGGTGGAAGCCGCGCAAGGGCGCGCCCACGTTCGACGACGACGAGCCGGGGCCCTTCGCGGCCACGTCCTCGCTCGATCCCGAGCCCACGCCGGCCTACGAGCGGGTCTCTCACGAGATCGAGGCCCCGGCCCCGCCGCCGCTGCTGCGCGCGGAGGCACTCCCCGACGACGCCGTCGAGGTGCTCCCGGAGGAGCCGCCGCCCGAGCCGATCCCCGAGGAGGAGGCGCCCACGGTGCGGCCTGCCCGGCGTCGTGCGGAGCCGGTGGAGCTCGCGCGCCACGCCAGTGGCCGACGCGCCGAAGCCGCGGCCCGCGCCGCGCCCGGCCCAGCTGCCGCCGCCCGCGACGCCCCGCCGCCGCTCACCGCGACGCCCGGCCCGGTCCCGAAGGCCTCGCCGAAGGCCACCCTGAAGCCGGCGGCGCCGAAGCCGCGCCCGGCGCGGGCGCCGACCCCGCCCCCGCGGCGCGCCGCGAGGCAGCCGAGGAGGACGACGGCAGCGACGCGTTCGTCGTCGTGGAGCAGGACGGCGTGCTGACGGTGGAGCGCCGCTGGTTCGGCCTCCCGGCGATGCTGCTCGGCCTGGTCGCCTCGTGCTGGACGGGCCTGCTGACGGGCTGGCTCGCCATCGCGGGCTTCCTGGTGGCGAAGGGCGGGATGTGGCTGCTCGTCGCCGTGATCGGCGGCGGGCTGCACCTGCTGGCCGCCGTGGTGCTGTGCTACATCGCCATCGCGTGGTTCACGAACCGCACGCGCGTCGCCATGAGCCCGAAGGGCATCGAGGTCACCGTCGGGCCGATGCCGTGGCCCGGCGCGCGCACGGTGCCGGCCGCCTCGGTCGCGCGGCTCGCCGTCACGGAGCACGCCGGCAAGGGCTTCGCGCTCGACGCCGTCCTGGCCGAGGGGCGCGCGCTGCCCATCGCGTCGGGCGTGGTGCAGCTCGAGGAGGCCAAGGCGCTGGAGGAGCGCGTGGCGCGCGCGCTGGGCAACCCGCTGCTGAAGTCGGGCGCCCAGGCGCAGGCGCGGCGCGGCGAGGCCCACGCCTAGCGCGTCCGGCTAGCTCGGGCGGAGGATCGCCTCGACGCCGCGCAGCTCGCTCACGACCTCGCCCGTCTGCTCGTCGATGAGCAGGATGTCGCTCACCGTCTTGTCGCGGCCCCTGCGCTCGCCGGTCAGCACGGCCCGCACGGTGCCCTCGGGGGGCCCGGTGCGGAAGGTGCGGTAGGCGCCCACGCCCATGGGCAGCGACGGGCCGCCGAGCACGCGGTGGCTCCACAGGAGCGCGAGCTGCAGCCCGCCGTCGAGCGCGGCGGGATCGGTGCGCCAGGGCTCGGCCGGCCAGTCGGCGGCGCGGGTCGAGGCCAGCGTGGCGTCGACGCCGGCGTCGGAGATGCCGTCGAGGTGGCGGATGACCCGGAAGGCGTCGCCGTGGAACAGCACCTGGCCGTCGTAGATGGCCTCGCCGGACCAGGCGGGCAGCTGGCGGGCGGCCGGCCCCGGCGGCGCCGTCGCGGCGACGGCCGCGAGCGTGCCCTGCGCGCTGTAGAGCGGGCGGCCCTGCAGGTCGCGCAGCTCGAGCGCGAGCACCGCGCCCGAGCCGTTGCTCACCTCGGTCACGACGACGTCGAACCAGTCGCCGCCCGAGTCGAAGTGGTCGAGGCGCACGCCGCGCAGCACGCGCAGGTCGCGGAAGCCCGTCAGCACGAGGTCGGGCCGCGCGGCCGCGGCGGCGCGGGCGAACCACTCGAGCACCATCACCACCGGCACCACGGGCTTGCCCGCGACGACGTGGTCGGCGAGGTAGGGCGCGCTGCCGTGGTCGAGGCGGGTGCGCAGCCGCAGGGGCTGCGGCCCGTCGCCGCCCGCGAGCGGCTCCATGCGGGGCTCGCCGCCGAGCACCACCTCGGTCGCGCCGAGCCGGTCGGAGAGCTCCTCCACGAACCAGCGGGCGCCCACCTCGAGCGGGATGAGCGGCACACCGGCCGAGGCGAAGTGCGAGGCGAGCTCCTTGGTGACCATGCCGCCGGCCCACGGGCCCCACTGCAGCGCGCGGACGATGGCGTCGGGCCGGCGCCGCGCCTCGCGGGCGGCCACCTTGGCCAGCACCTCGTTGGCCATGGCGTAGTCGACCTGGCCCTGGTTGCCGCAGCGACCGGCCACCGACGAGAACAGGACGATGGCCGACAGCGGGTCGCTGCGGGTCGCCTCGAGGAGCGCCCGCAGCCCGTCGACCTTGACCGAGTAGACGCGGTCGAACGCGTCGTCGGCCTTGTCGGCGATGCGCTTGTCGGCGAGCACGCCGGCGCCGTGGACCAGGGCGCCGACGGGGCCCCACTGCTCGCGGATCTGCGCCAGCGCGCCCCCGACGGCGGCGGCGTCGCTCGCGTCGACGGCGAGGTAGCGCGCCTGCGCGCCGGCCTGCTCGAGCGCCTGGAGCGTGTGGCGGACCTCGCGGGCCGCGCGGATGCCGGCCACCTCGCGCCCGATGACGGCGGGGGTGGGCTTGTCACCGGCCGCCACGGCGCGCTGCAGCACGGCGCGCTTGAGCGCGGCGTCGTCGTCGAGGCCGGCGTAGGCCGGGTCCTCGTCGGCGAGCGGGGTGCGGCCGAGCAGCGCGTAGCGGCCGCCGTGGGCGCGGGCCAGCGCGATCAGGCACCGCGGTGACGCCGCGGGCGCCGCCCGTGGCGACGACGACGGTGTCGGGCCCGATGGCGGCGCCGGCCGCCGACAGGGCCGTGGGCACGCTGCGGAGCGCCAGGCGCTCGCCGGAGGCCCGCAGGCCCACCTCGGGCTCCGGGCCGCCGCGCAGCAGCTCGTCGACGATGGCGCGGGCGACGTCGGCGTCGCTGCGGTCGCCGCGGTCCACGTCCAGCGCCTTGCAGGAGGCGTTGGGCCACTCCTGCGCCGCCGTCTTGGCGAGGCCGGCGAGGCCGCCGAACTCGGCGCGGTCGGAGCCCGACAGGCCGAAGTCGCCGCCGGTGTCCTGGACGGTGAGCAGCAGCCCGCCGCGCCCACCGTACGACGCCGCCACGGTGCGGGCGGCCTGGAACGCCGCGCGCAGCGCGCTGTCGGGATCGGCGTCGCCCGTACCGTGGAGCAGGACGAGCGCGCTCGCCTCGTCGTCGGCGGGGGCGGCGCGACCTCACCCTGCAGCCCCTCGGCGCGCAGGGCGTCCACGACGGCGTGGGCGAGGGGCACGTCGGGGCACACCACGACGTGCGCGTCGGGGCCGAGGCCCGGCTGGGACCAGCCGATGGCGGGGCGGGCACCGTAGACAGCGTCCAGCGGCCCAGACCTCCGGGAGCGGCGGCCCCATCGGGGTCAGCTCGTCGGCAGGGGGCTCGGGAGCCCCTGGGCCTGTAAGCTGCGGACCGGGGCGTCGGGCAGGGCCGCGCGGAGGTGGTCGACGACCTGGCCGAGGTCTGCAGGCGGGCCATCTCGGCGGCGTCGACCTCGGGGAGGCCTGGGCGCGCTCGCGGACGGCGGAGAGGATCTCCACGCGCTTGATGGAGTCGACGCCGAGGTCGCTCTCGAGGGCTATGTGCATGCCGAGCATGTCGGCGGGGTAGCCGTCTCGGCGACCACGTCGAGGAGCAGGGCCTCCACGTCCACCGCGGACGGGGCGGCCGCGGGTGCCGCCGGGGCCGCGGCGGCGCCCCCGCCGGGCAGGGCGGCGCGCAGGTGGTCGACGACCTGGCCGAGGGTCTGCAGGCGGGCCATCTCGGCGGCGTCGACCTCGGGAGGCCCGGCGCGCGCTCGCGGACGGCGGAGAGGATCTCCACGCGCTTGATGGAGTCGACGCCGAGGTCGCTCGAGGGCCATGTGCATGCCGAGCATGTCGGCGGGGTAGCCGGTCTTCTCGGCGACCACGTCGAGCAGCAGGGCCTCCACGTCCACCGCCGACGCGCCCGACGCGGGCTTCGGCGCGGCGGGCGCAGCCGGGGCCGCGGCGCCGCCCGCGGGCAGCGCCGCGCGGAGGTGGTCGACGACCTGGCCGAGGGTCTGCAGGCGGGCCATCTCGGCGGCGTCGACCTCGGGGAGGCCTGGGGCGCGCTCGCGGACGGCGGAGAGGATCTCCGACGCGCTTGATGGAGTCGACGCCGAGGTCGCTCTCGAAGCGCCATGTGCATGCCGAGCATGTCGGCGGGGTAGCCGGTCTTCTCGGCGACCACGTCGAGCAGCAGCGCCTCCACGTCCACCGCGGATCGCCGCTGCCGCGGGCTTCGGTGCGGGCGCGGCCGCTGCTGCTGCCGGGGCGCCGCTCGGCAGCGCGGACCGCAGGTGGTCGACGACCTGGCCGAGCGTCTGCAGGCGGGCCATCTCGGCGGCGTCGACCTCGGGGAGGCCCGGGGCGCGCTCGCGGACGGCGGAGAGGATCTCCACGCGCTTGATGGAGTCGACGCCGAGGTCGCTCTCGAGGGCCGTGCATGCCGAACATGTCGGCCGGGTAGCCGGTCTTCTCGGCGACCACGTCGAGCAGCAGCGCCTCGAGGTCCACCGGCGGCGCCGCCGGGGCCGGGGCGGGCGCGGGGAGCGGAGCAGGCACAGGGCGCGGCGCGGGCCGCACGACGTCGACCCCGCTCTGCACCGGCGGCGAGGCCACCTGCGGCGAGGGCGGCGACATCGGGTTCCAGACGGGCGGCGCGAGCTCGGTCGTCGGCGCGGGAGGCGGCGCCCGCCAGGCCTGCGGCGCCGGCTGCTCGGGCATCGACACGCCGGCCATCCGGGTCAGCCCGGCGAACGACTGCTCGAGCGTGCGCAGGAACTCGCTGTGGCTGTCGGCCATCGCGCGCTGGTACGCGGCGTGGGCCTCCACCGTGGCGCGCTGCGCCTCCTGGAACGCCGCCACCCAGGGGTCGGCGGCGACCGGGGCCGCCGGCGCGGGCTGGGGGGGGCTCGACGGGCTGCGGCTCGACATGGCTCCTCCGCCGCCGGCTTCCTGCGGGACCGGCACGTGCACGACCTTCTCGACCTCGACGATCTTCTCGATGACGCGCGGCTCTCCGGCCGCGTCGAGCGACTTGGCGAACCCCGACCGCGCGGCGGCGGGCTTCGGCAGCGCGGCGGCGCCGCCCGGCGGCGGGTACGGCTTGGCGTAGTTCGCGCCGTTGATCCGCAGCGACAGCTTGCTCTTCGGCGCCTTCGCCGGGTCCGCCGGCTCGCGGTAGCCCGCCCACAGCGCCGCCAGCTGCAGCGGCGCGCCGGCCGCCACCAGCCGGCCGAGGCCGAGGTGCAGCGCGGTCACGCCGTTCTTCTTGCGGCGATCGAGCGTGGTCGCGACGTGGGCACGGTCGCCGAGGATCTCGGTGACGAGCCCGGTGAGCACGCCGTGGGGCCCGACCTCGACGAAGGTGCGTGCCCCGGCGTCGGCCATGGCGCGGATCTGGTCGACGAACCGCACGGGCTCGGCGATCGCCTGGCCGAGCCCGCGGCGGATCGCCTCGGGGTCGTCGCCGTGCGGCGCCGCCGTCGGGTTGTGGTACGCCGGGATGCGCGGCGCCCGGAAGGGGATGTCCTTCAGGAACGCCGAGAACGGCCCGACCGAGTCGGCCACGACCGGCGAGTGGAACGCCGTGGCGACCACCAGGCGCTTGGCCTCGATGCCGACCCCGGCCAGCCGCCGCTCGAGCGCCGCGATGGCCTCGGTCGGCCCCGAGACGACGACCTGCGCCGGCGCGTTGTGGTTGGCCACCGAGCAGCCGGGGACCGCGGCGACGTGGGCCTCGACCTCCTCGATGGGGCGCGGCACGGCGGTCATCGCGCCGTCGGTGCGCGCTGCCGCCGCCATCCGCTCGCCGCGCTCGCGCGCGACCCGCAGCGCATCGTCGGGGTGAGGACGCCGGCCGCGGCCAGCGCGGTGATCTCGCCGTAGTTGTGGCCGCCGACGAGGTCGGGGCGCAGGCCCAGCGCGTCGAGCAGGCCGAACAGCGCCAGGCTGTGGGCGCCGAGCGCGGGCTGGGCCCACTCGGTGGCGCGCAGCCGCTCCTCGTTGCGCTTGTCCTCGCCCTCGCCGAAGGTCGGGCGCGGGAAGACCACGTCCTGCAGCGGCGCGGGCCAGGCGCGGCTCACGTCGGCCGCGGCGTCCCAGGCGGTGCGGGCCGCCTCGAAGGCCATGGCCACGTCGGCGCCCATGCCGAGGTACTGGCTGCCCTGGCCCGGGAACAGGAACGCGACCTTGCCCGGCTCGGCGCCGTTCGCGTAGAACGCGCCCGCGGGGCTGATCACGGGCTCGTCGGGCGCCCGCTCGATGCGCGCCGCCAGGTCGAGCAGCCGCGACTGCAGGTCCTTGTCGCTGCCCGCCACCACGGCGAGCCGCGCCGGCCGCGCCGGGTCGTACGCCGTGGCCGACGACCAGGCCAGGAACTGCAGCGCGCCGCCCGTCGCCTGCTCGGCCAGGGCGCGCGCCGCCTGCGCCAGCGCCGCCGGCGTGTCGGCCGACAGGGCCACGAGCTCGCTCGGGAGCGTCCGCAGGCGGCCCGCCCGCCGCGCGGGGTCGCCGGTGTACTCCTCGAGGGCGAGGTGGAAGTTGCTGCCGCCGAAGCCGAAGCTCGACACGCTGGCCCGGCGCGGGTGATCCGAGGCCCGCACCCACGGCCGCGCCTTCGTGTTCAGGTAGAACGGCGACTGGTCGACCTGGAGCTTCGGGTTGGGCGTCGCCACCTTGATCGTGGGCGGCAACACGCCGTGGTGCAGCGCCATCACCACCTTGAACAGCCCGGCCGCCCCGGCCGCCGCCTTGGTGTGGCCGATCTGCGACTTCACCGTGCCGAGCGCGCACCACTGGCGGTCGGCGCGCTCCGACTCGTCGAAGGCCAGCCGCAGGCCCTCGAACTCGGCTACGTCGCCGGCCTTGGTGCCCGTGCCGTGGGCCTCGACGAGCTCCACCGTGGCCGGGGAGTAGCCGGCCTGCTCGTAGGCCCGGCGCAGCGCCTTGGCCTGGCCCTGGGGCACCGGCGCGTACACGCTCTTGGCCCGCCCGTCCGACGAGCTGCCGAGCCCGCGGACCACGGCGTAGATCCGGTCGCCGTCGCGCTCGGCGTCCTCGAGCCGCTTCAGCGCGACCATGCCGAGCCCCTCGCCGAGCAGCGTGCCGTCGCTCGTGTCGGAGAACGGCGCGCACTCGCCCGACGGCGACAGCGCCGGCGTCTTGCTGAAGCACATGTACATGAAGATGTCGTTCATCGTGTCGGCGCCGCCGGCGATGACGAGGTCGCTCTGCCCGAGCCACAGCTCGTTCATCGCCATCGAGATGGCCGAGAACGAGCTCGCACAGGCGGCGTCGGTCACGCAGTTGGTGCCGCCGAGATCGAGCCGGTTGGCGATGCGCCCGGCCACGACGTTGCCGAGCAGCCCCGGGAACGTCGACTCCTGCCACGGGACGTAGTGCTCGCCGATGCGCTTGCAGATGGCGTCGACCTCGCGCTCGGCGTAGCCCAGCTCGCGCAGCGACTTGGCCCAGACGGGCCGCTGCAGGCGGTTCACCATCGTGCCCAGCAGCTCCTGGGCCGAGGTCACGCCGAGGATGCAGCTGATCTTGTCGCGGTCGACCTCGGGCCAGCGGCCCTGCGTGGCGTCCTGCAGCACCTGCTTGGCGACGATGAGGGCCAGCAGCTGCGTGGTGTCGGTCGCCGGCACGATCGACGGCGGCACGCCCCACTCGAGCGGGTCGAACGGCACGTCGTCGAGGAACGCGCCCCGCACCGCGTAGGTCTTGTCGGGCGCGCTCATGTCGGGGTCGAAGTAGTCCTCCTTCAGCCAGTGCGAAGGGGGGACCTCCCGGATGAGGTCGCGGCCGGCGAGGATGTCGTTCCAGAAGCCCGTGGCGTCCACGCTGCCCGGGAACACCGCGGAGACGCCCACCACCGCGATGGGCGGGTTGTGCGGCGCGCGCTCGGCCTGCTCGGGCGGCCGCGCGGGGAGTCTCGGACTGGGCTCGATCTGCGTCGACATGATCAGGTCCTCAGCGGGCGGGGGGCGAAGTGGAAGGCCTCGGCCGGCACGGGCACGCCGTGGGTCCGCAGCTGGTGGGCGCGCGTGATGGCGGTCGCCCCCTCCAGCAGGTTCAAGGCCACCTGCACGACGGTGCGGCTCTCGGGCGGCTCGAGGAACGAGCCCTTGACCCAGGCGTTGAACGCGCCCATCGCCGGGCCGCACCAGATCTGGAAGTCCATCTTGCGGTCGTCGTCGCCCCAGATGGCCCACTTCGACGACAGCCCGAGGTACCAGCGGAAGACGAGCGCCATGCGGTGCTTCGGCTCCTTCGCCGCGCGCTCGAGCTCCCGCGGGTCGCGCTGCTGGAAGAAGCCCACGCACTCGTTCCAGACGTCGTCGAGCGGGCGCTGGAAGACCTCGGTCTCGAGGCGCTTGCGCTCGTCGTCGGGGATGAACTCGATGCCGTCGTGGGCCACGTAGGCGTCGTACAGTCGCTGGGCGCGCGCGCCGAACATCGTGCCCCGCCGGAGCACCTGCACCTGCACGCCGAGCTCGAACATGTCGGCCGCCGGCGCCATGACGACGTCGGCCAGGTCGGCGTTGGCCAGGAGCTTCTTGCCGTAGGGCGCGAGGCCGCTCTCGACGCAGGCCTGGTTGACGGAGCCCGTGAGCACGTAGGCCGCGCCGAGCCCGAAGGCCCCGGCGACCGCCGCGGGCGTGCCGATCCCGCCCGCCGCGCCGACCCGGATGGGCCGGCCGTGCTGCCGGACGAGCGCGTCGCGCAGCTGCGTGATCATCGGGAACAGCGCGCCGAGCGGCTGGTTGTCGGTGTGGCCGCCGCTGTCGGACTCGACGGTCACGTCCTCCGCGACCGGGAGCTGGCGCGCGAGCTCGGCCTCCTCGCGGGTGAGGCCACCGCTCGCGACCAGCCCGTCGAGGATCTCGGCCGGCGCGGGCGACATGAACCGCCGCGCCACCTCGGGCCGGGAGATCTTGGCGAACACGTGGTTGCGGCGGACGATGCGGCCGTCGCCCGCGCGGTGCACGCCCGCGTAGGCGTAGCGCACCACCATCGGGTTGAGCCCCATGTAGGCGCTGGTCTCGGCGCGGGTGACCCGCCGCTTCAGGAACAGCTCGACCGTGCCGCGCTCGAGGTCGGGCTCGTTCGGCGAGTGGATGAGGTTGGCGCCCCACGGCAGGCCCGTGCCGCCGAGCGCGGCCTCGATCTCGTCGAGGCGCTCCTCGATGCGGGCGTGGGTCAGGCCCGCCGAGCCCAGGAAGCCCATCATGCCGGCGCGCGCCATCGCGATGACGATGGCGGGGGTCGCGATGCCGTTGGCCATGGCGCCGGTGAGGTAGGGGAACCGCACGCCGTGGGTCTCGCAGAAGCTGCGGTCGCCGAGCCACTCGGGGTAGATCGCCGGGAGCGTGGCCAGCAGCGGGAGCGTGCTCTTGCCGTTGGTCGGCGCTTCCCTGGCCGCCACCCCGCCGCCGCGCCCCACCCCGAGCCGCCGCGACGCGGGGTCCATCACCACGTGCGCCGGCTCGCGGAACGCCGCCGCGGCGCGGATCAGCTCGTCGGGGTCGAAGGCGGGGAGGGCCGAGCCGGGGTTGTACACCCCGATCGGCGTCGGACCGTTCGTCACGCGCGCTCCAGATCACCGGTTCGGCGGGTGGCACCGCCCCCGGCCGACCCTGATAAGCCGTTGGGGGTCGGGTTGTGTCACCGCCAGGTCACCGGTCCCGGGTCACCGATCCAGCGGCGCGATCGCGTCCGGGACTCCGTCGTCGGCACCCGGGCTTTCCGTCGGCGGGTCCCCGTCGAGGGCGGCGGCGAGCGGCTCGACCGCGCCGATCACGGGCGTCCCCCACCAATCGGGCACCGGGAACGCGCCGTCGTCGGGCCAGACGCGATCCGGTCCGTACAGCATCACGACGTTCCACACCTCGCCCTCGTCCTGGCCGGCCGCGGCCACGATCGCGGCGGAGACGGAGCCGTCGGGGTCCCAGAACCGCGCCGTGGGGTCGGGCAGGGCGCGGCGCTCCCGCTTGCCCGGCCGCCCGTCGGCGAACAGGATCGGCACCCACACGACCATGGCGCGGACGTCGGGCCGAGCCCCGAGCAGCTCGGCCAGCGCGGAGGCGCCCGGTCCGCAGGTGCGGCAGCTCGAGGTGAGCACGACCACGACGCGCGGGTGCCCCGCCCCGGCGTCGAACGCCTCACGGAGCGGGTCGTCGCTGCGGCGGAGCGTCTGCACCCCGTTCCCAGCGAGCGATGCGGCGGCCAGCCACGCGATCAGCACGGCACCGCCCTATCGTCGTGCCTCGGCGGTGGCGAGCCGATAGACCCGCACCGAGGAGGCTGCGGATGTCGTACAGGTGGCTCGGGTTCGGGGCGATCACCGCGTTGTTGGGGATCCTGACCGCCTGCCCCGAGGTCGGGCGCATGACCTTCCGCTTCGACCTCGCCACGGGCAAGGGCGAGCTGATGGTCGAGGACATCGGCACCGACGACCCCACGAAGGCCGACGAGGACTTCGCGCAGGTCGTCAATGAGTACGTGCTCGGCAGCAAGGTGCAGGACGACCACCCGTCGTGGCGGGTCGGCGCCCGCGAGTTCGTCCCGCGCGACGGGCGGCTCGACGCGAAGGTGGCGTTCGACTTCGCGCGCCCCGAAGACGTGGGCCTGTACAAGTACGACAAGAAGAGCCCGTGGTTCTGGTGCGGCGACAAGGACGAGGAGGTCGTGTCGACCAACGGCACCGCCATCCCGCAGTACCCGAACTGCGTCGCGTTCGACCGCAAGCTGAAGCAGCTCGAGGTCACCGTGTCGGGTGGGGGCACGGGCAAGCGCCTGTCGCTGCTGCCGCAGTTCGAGGCCTGGGACGGCAAGCCGCTCGCCACGGCCGACGGCGGGCTCGGCGGCATGTTCGGCGACGCGTTCCAGAAGGCGCTGCAGGGCCAGGGCGACGGCGCGGGGGCCGGCGGCGACGCCGACGCCGGGATGGGCGTGCTGCGCCAGCTGCTGCCGCAGCAGGAGACGGCGCCGGCCTGGAAGGCGCTGGGCCTGCCGCTTCCGAACAGCCAGGTCGTGTTCCAGACCGACAGCACCTTCCAGGCCACCCACGACGCCACCGACGAGGCGGCGGTGCTGAAGAGCTACACGGAGGCGCTCGGCGCGCAGGGCTGGTCGGTCGCCGAGGACACCGGCGAGCTGGTGGTCTGGCAGCGCGACGACGGCGCGAAGCTCACCGGCACGGCCACGCGGGCCGGCGCCGCGGTCATCGTGTCGATCTCGCAGTAGCGCAGCGCGCTCAGTACCAGAGGAGCGAGCCGCCCTCCGCCGTCGACTCGAGGAACTGGATGGCGAGGGCGCTCGCCTCGGGCTGCTCGAACACGACGAAGTGCGTGCCCCCGTAGAACTGGGCGAAGCCCGACGTCATCGGCGCGCCCGTGAAGGCGCGCACGTTGTCGTACTGCGGCAGCGTCTGCGGGGCGCCCGCCCGCATCAGGACGGCCTCCGCGCGGCTCGCCGGCTCGCCGACGATGGGCAGGCGCGCCGCCGCCGCGAGCGCCACCGCGGTGGTGTAGGGCGTGGCGGCGTCGAGCGTGCCCGAGGTCAGCAGGATCGGCGTGGGCTGGTGGTTCACCCACGCGCCCCGCTGCGAGAACCAGTACGGCGCGTAGTTCACGGGGTCCGTCACCTCGACCAGCGTCTGCACGAGGCCGAGGGCGGGGTGCAGCGGGCTCAGCGACTCCTCGGCCCCCACGCCGAGCAGCTGGCGCACGAGCGCCTCGAAGTCGAGCGGGTCCTTGCGGGCGATGACGGTGATGGCGAGCACGCCGCCCGCGCCCGACAGCACCGCCGCCTTCACGTCGCCCGCGAGGAACGGCGCGGCCAGCGCGCCGGTGAGCCCGCCCTGGCTGTGGCCGAAGAACATGACCCGCTCGGGGTCGGTGGTGAACGTCTGCCCCTCGGGGGTCCGGAACACCGCCGGCTTCCGCGCGAGCGCCCGGGCGAGGTAGGCGAGGTCGATGGCGCCCTGCCGGAAGTTGGTGCGCGCGCTGTCGGGGTTCACGATGTTGAAGTGCGCCAGGTCGGACGCGGCGTCGGCGCCGGGGCGGTTGCCGTGGAGCGGCTGGTCGATGCCGAGGCCGATGATGCCGGCGGCGCCGAGCAGCCGCGCGACCTCGTAGGCGCCCTCGCTGTCGCAGAAGCCGCGGTAGGCGCCGCCCGTGCCGTGCTGGTAGATGACGACGGGCCAGCCCTCGGGCGGCGGCTCCACCCCCACGGGCGTGCACACGGCGAGCCGCATGTCGTCGAAGCGGGCGATCTTGGCGCGGCCGTCCTCGTCGAACTCGAAGCTGCCGCCCTCGGTGATGTAGGGCGGCTCGCCGAAGGTGTAGACGGGGCTCTTGTAGTGGGTGCGCCACGCCGTGTAGGTCGAGTGGTCGAAGAGGTGTTCGAGCGGCTGATCGAGGTCGGGCGGGCCGACCTCGTTCTGCACGCTCCACATGATGCCGGCGAGCTCGCTCACCGGGTCCTGGGTGGTGAACACGGTGGCGATGGCGATGTCTTCGGGATCGAGGTCGATCCGCTCCAGGGTGTCCTGCAGGTCGGGATCGAGCGGCCGCGCGGCCCACGCCGCGCTCTGCCGGGCGGCGCCCGTGGTGACGATCAGCGCGTAGCGGGTGGCCGGGCGCAGCGGCCAGCCGAACACGGGTGCCACGGCGAGGAGGTGCTCGGGGGCGTAGGCCGAGTCGGGGTCCTCGAACTGCTCCCACTGGACGGGGAAGCGCTCGCCGCGGTAGGGCGACCGCGGGTCGACGTCGACGAGCACGAGCGGCGAGTCGGGATCGCGCGAGCGGCCCGGGGTGGGCATCACCGCGGGATCGAGCTCGCCGTCGAAACCGACGTAGACGGGGCTCGAGGTGCCGAAGCCCTCGAGGAGGTCGGCGCGCTCGAGGTAGCTGTCGACGAGGACCACGCCGAGCGGGTTCGGGAAGCCGTCGACGGAGATGGTGCCGTCGGGGTCGCGCCGATCGTCGGAGGGGAACGGCGTGTCGAAGAAGCCCGACGAGCCGGGCGCGTAGGTGGGGGTGGGGCCCGTGGGCGCGTCCTCGGCGGAGCACGCGGCGAGCAGGGCGAGGGCGGGCACGACGGCGATGCGCGGCATGCGGCATCATGCCACGCTCAGCGGTCGCCGGCGAGGAGCAGGCGGACCGCCACCGAGCGGGGCAGCAGCGCGAGGAGCGCCGTCGGGGGGCGCGCCCGGTGGCCGCGGGCCCGCGCGGCGGCGTGGGCCCCGAGGTGCCGCAGGGCGGCCACGAGCTCGCCGGGCCGCGGGGAGGCGCGGGCGAGCAGGGCCTCTGCCCGGTCGGGCTCGCCGCAGCGCGCCGCCGCCACCGCCTCCGACGCGAGCAGCTGCTCCGCCACCGAGCCCATGCCCGGCCCGAGCCGCGCGCGCCCGGCGGCCAGGACCTCGCGGGCGCCGACGGGATCTCCCAGGGCCAGGCGCGCCCAGCCGAGCGAGAGCGCCACCTCGGCGACGTGCAGGGCGCCGAAGGCCTCGGCCCGGGCGAGGACGTCCTCGAGCGCGGCGACGCCCTCGGGCTCGCCGGCGTCCGCGGCGGCGAGCGCGCGGATCTCGTCGGCGCGGAGGCGGTGGTCCGGCGGGACGGCGGGCGCGGCGTCGAGCTCGGCCAGGCGCTCCTCGAGGACGCGGCGCTCGCCGAGCTCCAGCAGCGCCAGGGCGTCGCCGACGGTGGCGTAGACCTCGACGTCGCCCCGCCGGGCCGCGACGTCGCGGGCCAGGGCGAAGGAGGCCCGCGCCGCCTCCGGCGCGAGCGCGGCCACCGCGACGAGGCCGAGGTGCGTGTGGGCCTCGGTGGCGGTGCGCCCGTCGCCGGCGTGGCGGAGCGCCTCGCGGGCGACGGCCTCGGCGTCGGCCAGGCGCCCGTCGACCCGCAGGGCCAGGCAGCGCGCGCAGAGCGCGGCCGCCAGCTCCTCGCTGCTGCCGTGCGCCCGCAGCAGGGCCACGGCGCGCTCGGCGCAGCGCACGACTCCGGGCCAGTCGGCGCGGGCGCGGGCGACCACGGCGAGGAGCAGCCACCCGTGGGCCTGCTGCCGCGGGGTGGACGGCGGCCGCGCCAGGCGCTGCCCGATGGCCTCGCCGAGCGCGATCTCCCCGGACGCGAGCAGGTCGCGCGCCACCACGAAGCGCAGGCCGTCGCCCAGGCGCAGGTCGGAGACGGCGACGGCCAGGCGCTGCAGCGGGGCCGCCTCGTCGGCGCCGAGCGGCTCGGCGCGGGCCATGACCCCGGGGACGGCCAGCGCCGCGCGGCGGTCGGCGTCGAGCGGCGCGTCGGCGAGGGCGTCGACGGCCTGCCGCAGCGCCGCCACGTCGTGCTCGAGCCACCAGCTCCGCAGCCCCACCACGCAGTCGGCGCGCAGCGCCGGGCTCGGCTGCCGCGCCAGCGCCGCCAGGAGCTCGGCGCTGGGCTCGGGGCGCGCCGGGCGCGCGCCGACGGCGAGCGCCACCTGCAGCTCGGCCCGCGCCGCGGCGGCGGCCCAGGCGGTGTGCCGCTCGGCAGCGCGGGCCAGGGCCGCGGCGTCGCCCTGGGCGGCGGCGTGGGCCCGCACCGTGCGCAGCAGCGTGTACCGCACGGTCCCGTCGACGTCGGGTGAGGCGCCCAGCAGGCTCGCGCGGCGGAGCGCCACCAGCGCGCCAGGCGAGTCGAGCACCTCCGCCGCGGCCTCCGCCGCGAAGGGCGCCGCGAACACGGTGCACTGCGCCAGGGCGTCGCGCTCCGCCGGCGACAGCCGCGTCCACGACAGGTCGAGCGCGGCGGTCAGCCCGGCCTCGCCCGCCGGCGGCAGGGCCCCGTCGGCGGCGCCGGCGAGCAGCTCGACGGCCAGCGGCAGGTGGTCGTGCTCGGCCAGCCGGGCCGCGATCCGCGCCCGGTGCTCGGGGCCGCGCAGGCGCACCCCCAGCGCCGCGGCGTGGGCCTCGTACAGGGCCAGGGCGTCGGACGGCGCCAGGGGCGGCACCTCCAGCACCGCCTCGCCCGGCAGCCCCGTCCGCACGCGGCTCGCGACGAGCACCCGGACGTTCGGCGCCGCCAGCCAGCGGGTCAGCGCCTCGTGCTCCTGCGGGCCGAGCGCGTCGGCGCCGTCCAGCACGAGCGCCACGGCGCCGCGGCTCGCGAGCGCCCGCGCGACCCGCCGGGCCGTCGCGGCGGCGCCCCCACGCCCTGCAGGCCCAGCGCGCTGCAGACGGCCTCGACGAGGCCGAGCGAGGCGTCCACCCGCACGCCCGCCCGCCCGAAGGCGCGCGCCGCCGCCGCCGCCGCCAGCCGGCTCTTCCCGACGCCGGGCGGCCCCGTCACCGTCACCAGGCGGTGCGCGTCGAGGAGCTGCTGCAGCGCCGTCAGCTCGGCCGCGCGCCCCACCCGGGGGCGCTCCCACTGCAGCGGCGCGGCCGGCGCCTCCGCCGGCACCCACTGGAGCCCGCGCCCCCGCACGGTGACGAGGTGGACGGGAGCTTCCGGGTCGCGCTCGAGCTTGCGCCGCAGCCGCGTCACCGTGGCGTCGGCGGCGCGGCTGCGCGTGGACGCGCGGTACCCGAGCACCCGCGTCTTCAGCACCTCGCGCGGGACGGGGCCGTCGGCGTCGACCAGCGCGCGCAGCACGGCGAGCTCCGCCGTGCCGAGCTCGGTGCGCACGCCGTCGCGGCGCACCACCCCCGCGGCGAGGTCCACGGCGCCGTCGACCAGCGCCAGCGAGGCGCCCGGCCCGGCGGGCGCCGGCGCCGGGGCGTCGGGCGTCGGCGACAGGACGTAGCCCTCGCCGCGCACCGTCCGCAGGTGCACCGGGTGCAGCGGGTCCAGCTCGAGCTTCGCGCGCAGGCGGTGGACGGCCACGCTCAGCGCGCGCTCCTGGCCCGCCCGCCCCGGCCACAGCTCGGCGCACAGGGCCTCCACCGAGACGACCACGCCGAGCTCGCGGGACAGGATGCGCAGCAGCGCCGCGCCCAGCCGGCCGAGCTCGATGCGTTCGCCGTCGCGGCGCATCACGCCCGCGTCGGGGTCGAGCGCGCCGGCCTGCAGCCGGATGGGCCAGGGGCGAGGCGAGGGCTGCACGGTCGGCGCTCCTGGGCCGGCCCTATCGGCGCCCGGGCGCAGCAGCCACGCCGGGCGGGCACAGCGGCTGGCCGGGGACCAGCTCCACGCAGCGCGGCAGTGGATCGGCCGCCGGCGGAGGGCCGGGGCGCGCCGCGGCGGGCAGCACCCCGCGCGGCACCTCCGCCCCGACCGACGGCCGCGCGGGCGCCCGGCGGGCCACCGGGCCCGTCGCGTCCTCGCTCAGCGCGCGGACGTGGTCGACCCGCCAGCAGGTCGCGTGGTGCTCGTCGGTCAGGTCGGCGCCGTAGGCCGGGGCGGCGCCGGTCGCGAGCAGGTCGTCGCAGGCGTCGCCGAGCTCGCCCGTCAGCGCGAGCAGCATGTCGGCCTGCGCCCACGGCGTCCGCCCGAGCGCGCGCATCACGGGGACGGTGTGGTCGTCGGCGTCCTCTTCGGTCGAGAAGTACCGGAGCGCCGTCCACGGGGCGAGGTCGCCCTCGAAGTCGCCCTCGATGGCGCGCATCTCGCCGCGGCCCCAGGCCTCGATCGCCGCGATCCCGTCGATGACGTGGGCGTTCTGCACCTCCGGGACGACGTCGGGCGGCAGCGCGGCGAGCAGGTCGTCCGGCGGAAGCCCCGTCAGGCCGCTCATCACCGTCGGGAAGTCGTTCGGCAGCGCCGTGACGCACTCGTCGCGCAGCCTCGCCAGGGCGTCGTCGGCGCGGCCGCCGATGCCCTGACCGGCCGGCAGCGCCACCTCGCCCGACAGCGGCTCGGCGTGCGCCAGGATCTCGCCGACGACGTCGCCGTAGGCCTCCGCCGGGCCCTGGCACGCCGCGGGGTCCACCTCGATGGCGCCGCGGACGACCTGCAGGAACAGCGTGTAGAACGAGCCGTTGAACAGCGGGAGCCCGTGGAGCTCGGGGTCGTCGAGGTAGCCCACGTCCTCGGCGATGCTCTTCCAGCCCTCGCCGGGCTCCCGCACCGCGGGATCGTCCGCCTGGTCGGCGCCGATCGGCTCGATGCCGTCCGCCAGGTAGTACTTGCGCGTCCGCGCCACGTTGTCGTGGATGAGGTGCAGCCCCACGGCGTGCTGCAGCTCGTGCAGCATCAGGCCGAGCATCGCGTCGTCGCCGGCGCCCACGTCGAGCACACCGTCGTGGACGATGACGATGAACGCCGACAGGTCGGCGTCGTAGTCGGCGATGACGTAGGCGTTCGGCGCGTCGTCCTCGATGAGCACCAGCGCCGGATCGTGCGCGGCGAGGTCGGCCACGTCGTACACGCTCGTGTAGGACGCCCAGCCCTCGTCGAGCAGGTCGCGGACCACCGGCCAGCGCGGATCCGTGCTCGGGATCACGGCGCGGGGCGGGTGGCCCTCGATCGGCGCGCGGCCCGCCTCGTCGGCCTCGTAGAAGGCCTCGGCCTCGGCCTGCGTGTCGAAGAACCTGAAGCTGTCGATGTCGGGCGGTCCGCAGGACAGGTCGGCGTCGCAGGTGCCCTCGCCGTAGGCGGGGTCCGCGGTGCACGCATCGGTGGTGGGCGTGGTCTCGGGCAGCGTGTGCGTGTCGGTCTTCGTGTCGAGCGTGACGGTGCAGGCGGTGAGGAGCCCGCACAGCGGGAGTGCTCGGGTCATGGCGTTCCTCCTGCGGCAGTGGGCCGCAGCGAGGTCCTATGGGCGGGCGAGGCCACCCCCGTGCGACGTTGTGCAACGCCCGACAACACGCGGCGGCGCGTGCATCCCGCCCGCGCGACGGATACGCCCAGCGCCCGGAGGGAGCCATGGAGCGCGGACCGATCCTGTACGCGGGCAAGAGCAAGGAGGTCCTCGCCACCGACGATCCGCAGCGCGTCATCCTGCGGTTCACCGACCAGGCGACCGCCTTCAACGCCAAGAAGAAGGCGGACGTGCCCGACAAGGGCCGCATCAACTGTGCGATCACCCGCCACCTGTTCGACGAGGTCGCGCGCGCCGGCGTGCGCCACCACATGGTCGCGCCCGTGTCCGACACCGAGCTCCTGTGCGAGCGGGTCGAGATCGTCCCCATCGAGGTCGTGGTCCGCAACGTGGTCGCCGGCAGCTTCAGCAAGCGCTACGGCCTCGAGGAGGGCAGCCCGCTCGAGGCGCCCGTGGTCGAGTTCTTCTACAAGAGCGACGCGCTCGACGACCCGCTCGTCCTGCCCGACGTGGCGGTGGCGCTCGGCTGGGCCCGGCGCTGGGAGGTCGCCTTCCTGACCGAGGCGGCGCTCGAGATCAACGCGGTCCTGCGGCGGTTCTGGGCCGGCTACGACGTGGACCTCGTCGACGCGAAGTACGAGTTCGGCCGCGCCGACGGCCGGCTGCTGCTCGCCGACGAGCTCACGCCCGACGGCGCGCGGCTGTGGGAGCGGGGCACCGGCAAGAAGCTCGACAAGGACGTGTTCCGGCGCGATCTCGGCGACCTCGGCGACACCTACCGGGCGCTCCACGCGCGCCTGTTCGGCTGACGCGCGTCCGCCGTGGACCGCTTCGTCGACACGGTCGGCCTGTGCGGCATCGCCGGCGCGCGCGACGCAGCGACGCGGGTGGCGCTGGGCCTCGAGGCGCTCGGCCACCGCGGCGAGCTCGACCGGCGGATCGTGGCGTCGGAGGGGCTCACGGCCGCGCCCGACGCCCCGCTGCGGCCCGGCCTCGCCATCGGCGAGGTCCACGGCCAGCCCCCCGCGGAGGGGCTCGGCGGTGAGGCCGGCGAGGAGCGCCTCGTCGTGGGGCGGGTGCGCGACCGCTGGGTCGCCGTGGCGCTGGCCGGGCGGCTCACCAACGGGGCCCGCCTGTCGGAGGAGCTGACTTCGGGGGGCGCCGTCCTGCAGACGCGCACCGACGCGGAGCTGCTGCTGCACCTGATCGCCACCTCGAGCCAGCGGCGCTTCGTCAACTGCGTGGTGGACGCCCTGTGGCGGGTGGAGGGCGCGTACTCGCTGCTCGTGCTCACCTCCGAGCTGCTGCTCGCCGTCCGCGACCCGGCCGGGTTCCGGCCGCTGGTGCTCGGCCGCCTCAACGAGGCCGCGCTCGTCGCCACCGAGGACGCCGCCGTGGTCGCCGCGGGCGGCGAGGTGCGGCGGCCGGTCCAGGCGGGGGAGCTGCTGGTGCTCGACGGGCGCGGGGTGCAGTCGGTGAGCCCGTTCCCGGGCCGCCCGCCGTCGGCCTGCGTGCAGGAGCTGGTGGCGCTGGCCGCGCCCGACGCCGCGCCCTTCGGGATCGCGGTGGCCGAGGCCCGCGCCGCGCTCGCGCGCCGCCTGGCCGAGGTCGCGCCGTGCCCCGGCGCCGAGGTGGTCTGCGGGGTGCCGGGCTACGAGCAGGTGGCGCTGGCCTGGGCGGAGGCGGCGGGCCTGCCGCTGCGCGCCGCGCTGGTCGTCGTCTGCGGCGGCTCGGACGGCCTCGACGACGTGCGCGGCCCGCGCTGGCGGGCGGTGACCGCGGCGGTGCGCGGGCTCGCGGTCGTGCTGGTGGCGCCGAGCGTGACCACGGGCGCAGCCTCGAAGCGGCGGTCGACGCGCTCTACCGCGCGGGCGCGAGCCGGGTGGACCTGCGGGTCGCCTCGGCGCCGGCGCGCGCGGCGTGTCCGTACGGCGTGGCCTGCCCGACCCCCGAGGAGATGTGGGCGCACCGCGGCGGCACGCTGGGGGCGACCTCGGCCGAGGCGCTCGCGCCCACCGACCTGCGCCAGCTCCTGGGCACGGGCGATCCCACCGTCCACGGCCTGTGCGACGCCTGCCTGACGGGCGATCGTCCGCTCCTCCCCGACCGCACCGACGATCAGCTCCCGCTGTTCTGACAGCGGCGGGCGCCGACCCGCGCTGGTGGGATATCCTGCCCGGGATGCAGGACGAAGGGCGGCACTACCGCGTGCTCGGGCTCATCGGAAGCGGTGGGTTCGGGAGGGTCTACCGCGCTCGCCTCGAGGCCGAGGGCTTCACCAAGGAGGTCGCCATCAAGGTGATGTCCGAGGCGGAGCCGCCCGAGGACGTGCTGGCGCGCTTCCGCGACGAGGCGCGGCTGCTCGGGCTCGTGCGCGACCGGGCCATCGTCGCGGCCGAGCCGCCGGTGCGCATTGGCGGCCACTGGGCCGTGGTGATGGAGTTCGTCGACGGGTGCACCCTCGGGCGCCTCATCGCCGTCCACGGGCCCGTGCCGCCGAGCGTCGCGCTCGAGATCGTGGGCGAGGTCGCGCGCGCGCTCGACAAGGTCTTCCACCACCCGGGGCCCAACGGCCAGCCGCTGTCGCTGCTCCACCGCGACCTCAAGCCGGCGAACCTGCAGATCACGGCCCACGGCGAGGTGAAGATCCTCGACTTCGGCGTCGCCCGGGCCGAGCTCGACGACCGCAACGCCGAGACGCGCGGCATGCTGCTCGGCACCGCCGACTACATGGCGCCCGAGCGCCTGCAGGGCCTCGAGGTGCCCGAGGGCGACGTCTACTCGCTCGGGCGCGTGCTCGAGGAGATGCTGCTCGGGCGGCGGCGCACGGCCGGCGAGCCGCGCACTGAGCCGAAGGACGCCGAGGATCCCGGGCTGCGCGCCGCGTTGCAGCTGGCGAACGAGATGACGCGGCTCGACCCCGACATGCGGCCGAAGATCCGCGACGTCGAGCACCGCTGCGAGGTCCTGCTCGCCGCGACCGGCCGCAACCCGTCGCTGCGCTCCTGGGCGGAGCGGGCGGTGCCCGAGGTCGCCGTCCAGCACACCGAGGATGCGCTGGTGGGCGAGGTCCTCACCGAGCGCACCTCGGCCGGGCGCAAGCGCATGCTCCTCGGCGACGACGACGACGACGTGCCGCCGAGCCCTTCCGTCCCGCCGGCGCCCGAGCGGGCCGTGTCGCCGCTCGGGCTGTTCGGGATGTTCGGCGTCTTCGGCGGCGTGCTGGTGGTGGTCGCGGGCCTGTCGCTCGTGGCGGGCATGGTCGTCGCCGCGCTGACCGCGGTGGTCTACCTGCGCTCCAGCGACGAGGAGGTCGTGGCGTCCGCCCCGGAGGAGCCCGCCCCGGTCACGCAGGGCTTCCAGACGGTCGGGGAGCACGCCGAGCCGCCGCCGAGCGACGCCGTCGCGCCGCTGCACGCGCCGGTGCCCGGCATGGAGCCGCCGTCCGACGACACCGGGCGCCCCGTGGTGCTGTCGGGGAAGCGGGCCGACGTGCTGATGGGCCAGGGGCGCGCGGGGGTCCTGGAGATCGGGATGCGCCCCGCCGAGATCCGCGTGTCGCGCGGGATGGAGGTGGTGCCCACGCCCCCGTACCTGGTGCTCGGCGCGATGGTGCCCGGTCGCGGCACGCTCACCGTCTCCTTCGAGGGCGGCGGCGAGCGCGAGTGGGTCTACGACGTGAGCCGCACCACGTCGCTCGACGCCGACGGCGGGCCCGACCTGATCACGGGCTCGGACCACCTGGAGGTGCCGGCCGGCATCGGCATCGTCTGCACGGCCGACGTGGCGCCGCGCACCGCCATCCTCATCGACGAGTCGCGCGCGCGCCTCGAGCCGATGGGCCCGCGCGGCTACTTCCTCTCCGTCGACGAGGGCACGGTCGACGTGGTCTTCGACATCGAGGGCCGCGCGCCCCGGGTGCTCACGCTCGAGGCCCACGGCGCCGATCCGGCCACCGGTGAGCTGTCGCCGCCCGATCCGGAGGTCGTCGCCGCGGCGGCCGAGGTGGGCTGCGTGATGCCGCCCCCCGAGCTCGTGCGGATCCCCATCGGCGGCGAGCTCGTGCTGCCCGTGGGCCGGGAGATCGACCACCTGGTGGTGGGCGACGCCGATCACTTCGAGGTCCTGCGGTCCGAGAGCGACCCGAAGAAGATCCGGGTCCGCGCGCTGCGCGCCGGCCAGACGGCGGTGGCGGTCACCGACACGAACGGCGCCGATCCGTGGGTCCGGTGGGTGATCGCCGAGTGACCCGCGAGGCGCTGGTGGAGGCGCTGCGGCGCGCCGTCACGCCGCTGGACTGGGTCGAGGCGGCCTGGCTCGGCGGGTCCGACGCCACCGGGCGCACCGATCCGCTGTCCGACGTTGACCTGCAGCTGCTCGTCCCCACGGCGCGCGCCGACGACGCGTTCGCCGCCGTGGAGGCCGTGCTCGCCGACCTCGGCGGCGTCTCGGCCCGCTGGGACGTGCCCGAGCCCACCTGGCACGGCCACCGGCAGCGCTTCTACCAGCTGACCGCGCTGCCCGAGACGGCCATGCTCGACCTGTGCGTGATGCGGCGCGACCGCCTCGGGCCGTTCCTCGACCCCGTCCGCCACGGGCGGCCGCTCGTGTGGTTCGACCGCGCCGGCGCCCTCGTCCCCACCGACGACCCCGACCTCGAGGAGGCCCTGCGCCGCCGCCGGCTCCAGCTGCGCGACCGCGCGCGGGTCATCGGCCACCTCCCGGGCAAGGCGCTGGCGCGCGGCCACCTCGTCGAGGCGGTCGACGGCCTGCACAAGCACCTGCTGGGGCCGCTCGTCGAGCTGCTGCGCGCCCGCCACGCCCCGCGGCGCCAGGACTTCGGCCTGCGCTACCTCGACGCCGATCTGCCGCCGGAGGTCGTCGCCCGCCTGCAGCCGCTGGTCTTCGTGGCCGACGCCGAGGCGCTCGCCGCCGCCATCGCCGCCGCGCGCACCTGGCTGGACGAGGAGCTGGTTACGCTCTCGGTATGAGCACGAAAGGGCCGTTGCGGCTGATGATCTACGACCGGACGTGCACGGGCCTGAAGGGGCGCGGGCTGACCGAGGTGTGGTGGGCGGGCGCGCTGGTGTACGGCGGGCTCGGCCGGTTCGACGGCTGGCGGGGCGTGGCGAGCTGGGGCGAGGCGCTCGAGTGGCTCGGCACGTTCACCGGGCGGGCGGGGCCGGACGCCCGCATCGCCGAGGTCCAGTACTGGGGCCACGGCAACTGGGGCTGTGCGCGCATCGGCGCCGAGTCGCTCGACCACGCGTCGCTCGAGGCCGGGCACCCGCACCGGGCGGGGCTGCTGAAGGTCCGGGAGCGCCTGGCGCCCGAGGCCCTGTGGTGGTTCCGCACCTGCGACACGTTCGGCGCGCGGCGCGGCCACCGCTTCGCCGTCGAGCTCACGCACCTGCTCGGCTGCGACACGGCGGGCCACACCCACATCATCGGCCCCTGGCAGAGCGGGCTGCACCGGCTGCGCCCCCGCCAGGCGCCGCACTGGCCCGAGGCCGAGGGGCTCGCCGCGGGCACCCCCGAGCAGCCGGCGCGCTCCACCTGGAGCACCCCGTTCGCGCCGAACACCATCACCTTCCTGCACAACCGGGTGCCGACCGGCTGGTGAGGCGAGGCTACGCTTCGCGGCGCCGGCGGGTGCTGGCGACCCCCGCCAGCACGAGCGGCGCGAGCAGGCCGAGGGGCGCGCCCGAGGTGCTGCGGCAGCCGCAGTGGTGGGGCGTGATCTCGTCCTCGTCGTCGGGCAGCGTGGTGACGGGCGGCGCGGCGACCGGGAAGGTGGCGACGGCGAGCTCCATCTGGGTGGGCGGATCCTGCCCGTAGGCCACCCACAGGTCGTACATCTCCTGCCCGAGGGTGTCGGTGAGGTTCGCATCGCGCAGGAACTCGACGAACTCGCGCGTGGTGGTCTGGTACAGCAGCCGCGCGGTGACCTGCACGGGCTCGACCACGTCCTCGGGCACGTCGAAGGTGTAGGGCGCGAGGTCCCAGTGGGCGAGCGTGCCGTCGGGCTGGACGGGGTACTCGCGGCCGACCGGCGCGAGGTCGGGGCGGCTGACGAAGCCGCGCGGCGGGATCCGGCCGTCGAACAGGATCTGGTTCTGCTCGACCATGTGGTAGCTGAACACGCCGTCGCTGCCGAGCCGCGCCTCGTAGGTGCGCAGCTGGGGCTCGCTGCGGTCGAGCGTCTGCGTCGCGTCGTCGTAGACGCCCGAGCGCATCAGCTCGCGGCCGGAGCCGTCGCGCACGTAGACCTCGAGCCAGGCGCGCCGGCCCTCGGGGTAGCCCGACGGCAGCTTGTGGCCAGAGACGTTCTCGACGCGGATCTCGAAGCTGGCGGGCGCGCCGCGCTGGACCTCGACCGGGTCGATGGTGACGACCGCCGCCTCCTGCAGCAGCGCCTCGGCGTCGCTCGCAGTGCGCTCGAAGGCGTCGCCCCGACCGAGCTCGGGGTACTCGCCGGCCAGGACCCGCGGGATGAAGGCGTTGCCGCCCACCATCCGGTGCAGGTTGATCTCGCGGGCCGGGATCCCCGTGTGGTTCGACGCGAAGCCGTTCTTCCGGGGGAAGTGGCAGTCCTGGCAGGTCTCGCCCTCGACCGCGAACGCCGAGCTCGCCCACTCGGAGTAGGTGCGCTCGATCGGGAAGTCCTGGAACAGCGGGTTGGTGACCTCGTGGCAGACGCCGCACAGCTCGGCCGACTCGAGGAACGGGTCCTGCGTGACCTCGTGCGGCGACTCGGAGGCGGCGAAGGTGCCTGTCTTCGCGTAGCCGTTGAAGATGGTGTACTCGGCGTTCCCGATGAGCGGCCCGTCGGGGTGCTGCGTCATCCGGTGGCAGGCATCGCAGGTGATGCCCTCCCAGTCGTTGCCGGTGACGAGCGACAGGTTGCCGGGCGCGCAGTGGCCGAGCAGCCAGCCCGGCGGCGTGTGGCACCGCAGGCAGAACTCGCCGATGCCCGGGATGTCCTGGTTGGCGATGGTGAGCGCGGCTGTGAACAGCGGATCCCGCATCGCGTTCGCCATCATCGTGCCTTCCCAGGCACGGTTGGGCGACTCGTCGAACCCGTCGTGGCAGGCGGCGCAGTTCTGGGGCGGTTCGAGGGCCGGGGTGACCGTGTTCGGCTCGCTCGGGCTCATCACCACCTGCTGCGCGGACGCGCGGAGCGGGAGGACGAGCGGAAAGGCGAGCCAGATCGACGAAAGGACGCTGAACACCAGCGAGCTTGAGCGCATGGTGGATTTTCCCACACCCCGCGCTCGAATGGTACCCCGGGTCAGTAGACCTGGCACCACGTGGTGTCGAAGTCGCTGTCGACCGCGCTCCTCGCGATGCCCTGCGCCTCCTCGGGGGAGATCGCGACCTGGAGATCCCCGCCGATCCCGGCCGCGGCCGCGATCAATGCGGCGCACCGCCGCTCGTCGTCGATCACGTGGGTCGAGCAGAGGAACGAGATCGAGCCGACCAGCTGGTCGAGCGGCACCGGGATGGTCGCCGCCTCGGACTGGTAGTCCACGTCGTACTCACCGCAGCCGGTGTGGGTCAGCACGCCCTGGCCCGCCAGCTCGTAGTCCACGGGGACGTCGACGACCGGGTCGTCCACGTCGTCGGGCTCGACCTCGAGGTCGTCGATGTCGATGGACACCTGCTCGAAGTGCAGCGGCATGTCGAGCGCCTCGAGGCCGGAGGTCGGGCACCGGCACTCGAGCCAGTTCAGCGGCGACTTCAGCACGTCGTCGCCGGTCGGCTCGTCGGGCGCGACCTCCTCGGGGAGGCGGGCGCCTTGGACGACGGTGAGGCTCTCGTCGTTGAGCCCGGTGATGGTGGCCACGCCCCACATCGACCAGGTCTGGCCGAGGAAGTCGACGGCCGCGCCGCCCGAGTACGACACGCCGAACCGCTGCCCGTCGAGCGAGACCGTGACCGGGATCCGGTTGTCGGGGCCGGGCTCGGTCTGGTCGGTGTCGTAGGTCTGCCAGTACAGCGGCTCGGGGTAGGCCCCGATCGTGTCGAGCCCGAGGACGCCGCCGATCTCGCGGACCTGCCCGTCGGGCTGGAAGGCGAGGTTGTTGAAGTCGAACAGCAGCGGCCCGGCCGGGTGATCGTTGACGAACACGCCGCCGCTGATGCCGTACCCGGCGCACCCGGTGTAGTCGAGCGTGAAGCTGAACATCGGGTAGTCGGGGCGGTTCCAGCAGCGCAGCGGCGCCGCCCGGCGCAGATCGCCGCCGCCGTCGGTGTTCAGGCGGTCCTGCACCTTCTCGTCGGCCACGACGAGGGCGGTGGAGGCCACCAGCATCGACGAGACCTGGTGGGCCTGCAGGGCCAGCGGCACCACCCCCGCCTCGAAGCTCGTGGCCGTCGTGGACGACTTCAGCTCGAAGACGATGGGCTGATCGGACGTTCCGGAGTCGGTCGGCTGCGAGGTGCCGTCCTTGTCTCCGTTGCAGGCCGTGGCGGCCGTGATGATGGCGAGGGCGACCAGCGCGCGCATTCCTCGTTCCTCCGACGCGCGAACGTAACCGGCCCCCGGTCGATCGCCCGCGGTTCCGCATGCCCGCTCCTCGCCGCCGCTGTCAGCGGGTGGTGGCGACGGACCGGCCAACTGCATACGGCTGGCGCCCGTGAGCCCCGCAATCCGTCGGAGCACAGGCCGGTCACATGTACTTCCAGGACGTCATCGGGACGCTGCAGCGCTACTGGGGCGACCGCGGGTGCGTGATCGTGCAGCCCCACGACCTCATGATGGGCGCGGGCACCTTCCACCCCGCCACGGTCCTGCGCTCGCTCGGCCCCGGGGCCTGGCGCTGCGCCTACGTCCAGCCGTCCCGGCGCCCCGGCGACGCCCGCTACGGCGACAACCCGAACCGCCTCGGCCACTACTACCAGTTCCAGGTGATCCTCAAGCCGAGCCCGCTCGAGGTGCTCGACCTGTACCTGGGATCGCTGGCGGCGATCGGCATCGACCTCGGTGACCACGACGTCCGCTTCGTGGAGGACGACTGGAAGAGCCCCACGCTCGGCGCCTGGGGCATCGGGTGGGAGGTCTGGCTCGACGGGATGGAGGTCACGCAGTTCACCTACTTCCAGCAGGTGGGCGGGATCCCCACGCTGCCGGTGCCGGCGGAGATCACCTACGGGCTCGAGCGGCTGTGCGCGCAGCTGCAGGGGGTCGAGTCCGTCTACGACGTGCAGTGGGCGCCCGGCGTCACCTACCGCGACGTGTTCTGGCGCAACGAGGTCGAGCAGTCGCGCTACAACTTCGAGCTGTCCGATCCCGAGGCGCTGTTCGCCGAGTACGCGCGCAACGCCGAGGCGAGCCGCGCGCTGGCCGAGGCCGGCCTCGCGCTCCCGGCGTACGACCGGGCGATCCAGTGCAGCCACACCTTCAACCTGCTCGACGCGCGGGGGGCGATCTCGGTCGCCGAGCGGGCCAACTACATCGACTCGATCCGCGCGCTGTCGGTGCGCTGCGCCGAGGTGTGGCACGAGCAGGTCGCGCAGCACGAGCCGCCCGTGCCCGCGCCGCCGCCCGCCGTGCCGGGTCCGCCGCCGACGGAGCCGGCGAGCGGCAATCGGCAGCTGCTGGTCGAGGTCGTGTGCGAGGAGCTGCCGCCGGGGGCGGTGCGCTCCATGCTGGGCCAGCTGCGGGACGGCGTGCTCGGGCTGCTCGGCGGCATCGAGCACGGCGCGGTGCGCACCTGGGCCACGCCGCGGCGCCTCGCCGTCGTCGTCGACGCGGTGGCCGAGGCGAGCCCGCGCCAGACGCGGCGGATCACCGGCCCGCCGGTCGATCGCGCGCTGAAGGACGGCGTGCCCACCAAGGCGGGCGAGGGCTTCGCCCGCGGCAAGGGCGTCGACCCTGCGGCGCTGATCGTGGTCGACGGGCCGAAGGGCCAGGTCGTGGCCGTCGACGTGGCGGAGGGCGGCGAGCGCACGGTCGAGCGGGTGGCGCAGGGGCTCGACGCCGTGATCCGCGGGATCGACAGCCCGAAGGCGATGGTCTGGGACGGGCGGGGTCCGGTGGGCGCGCCCGATCCACCGGGTCAACGCCGTGTACGACGGGCAGCGGCTGGTCGGCGTGGCCGCCGGGGTCCCGCTCGGCGACGAGACCGTGGGGCACCGGCTTCGGCCCGCGCCGTTCCGCTTCCGCGGCGAGGCCGACTGGCTCGCGGGCCTGGGGGACGCTGGGTCGAGCCCGACCTCGACGGGCGGCGGGAGCGCATCCGCGGGCTGCTGGCCGAGGCCCGGGAGCGCCTCGGCGCCGACGACCTCGTCGACGAGGCCCTCCTCGAGGAGGTCACCCACCTCGTGGAGGCGCCGACGCTGGTGATCGGCCGCTTCGACCCCGCGCTGCTGGCGCTGCCGCCGCGGCTGCTCGTGCAGACGATGAAGCAGAACCAGCGCTACTTCCCCGTGTTCCGCGACGGCGCGCTCGCGAGCGAGTTCGTGGTGATCGCGAACAACCCCGGCGGCGATCTCGAGGCGATCGCGCGGGGCAACGCGTCGGTGCTGCTCGCGCGCTTCGACGACGCGCGGTTCTTCGTCGCGGAGGACCGCAGAAGCCGCTCGCCGAGCACGGGCGGCGCCTCGCCGACATGCGGTGGATCCGCGGGCTCGGCACGATGGCGCAGCGCCAGGAGCGGGTCGCGGCGCTGGCCGTGGCGCTGGCGGAGGCCGTCGGCGCCGACCCGGCCGTGGTCGCGGCGGCGGGGGCGGTGGGCAAGTGCGACCTCGTCACGCAGATGGTGGGGGAGTTCCCGGATCTGCAGGGCCACGTCGGCCGGCTGTACGCGGAGGGGAGGGATGGCCCCGGCCGCGGCGCTCGCCATCGAGGAGCAGTGGCAGCCGCGCGGCGCCGACGACGCCGTGGCGGCCAGCCCCGCCGGCGTGGCGCTGGCGCTGGCCGACCGGCTCGACGCGCTGGCCGCGTGCTTCGGGGTGGGCATGGTGCCGAAGGGCGGCGGCGACCCGCAGGGGCTCCGGCGCGCGGTGCAGGGGCTGCTGCGCACGGTGATCGAGCACCGGCTGCGGCTCGACCTGCGCGCGCTGTTCCGGCTGGCCGTGGCGCAGCTCCACGACGCCGTGCGGGCCGCGCCCGACGGCTACGAGGCGTGGGCCAGGGCGCGCGGCACCGACGCCACCGCCCGCGACGCCGAGGCGCTCGTCGAGGAGCTCGTGGCCTTCGCCCTGGCCCGGTTCCGGGCCGGCGCCGCCGCCACCGCCGACGTGGTCGACGCCGTCGTCACGGTGAGCGAGCCCGACCCGCTGGTGCTCCACGGCAAGGTCGAGGCGCTGGCGGGGCTCGCCGGCCACGCCGAGTTCGCAGCGATCCTGACCGTCTTCAAGCGCGTCCTGAACATCACCGTCGGCCAGGACGCCGCGGCGCCCGCCGCCGGCGACCTCACCGTCGACGCCGAGCGGCAGCTGCAGCGCGCGGTCGAGCAGGCCGAGGGCGAGGTCGCCGGCGCGGTCGCCGCGCTCGACTACCGCCGGGCCCTCGACCGGACGCTCGCGCTGCGGCAGCCGGTGGCCGACCTGTTCGACGCCGTCATGGTCGACTCGCCCGACCCGCGCGAGCGCGCCGTTCGCATGGGCCTCCTGCTCCGCGTCGCCCGCACCTTCCGGGCGGTGGCGGACTTCTCACGGATCAGCACCCGGTGACCACCGGCCCGGGCACGGAGAGCGCGATGCAGTGGATCTGGTCGTTCGACGACGGCGACGGCGCGGACAAGGAGCGCCTCGGCGGGAAGGGCGCCGGCCTGTGCGAGATGACGCGGCTCGGGCTGCCCGTGCCGCCCGGCTTCACCCTGTCGACCGAGGCGTGCATCCAGTTCCTGCGCGACGACGGCGAGTGGCCCGAGGGGCTGCAGCAGCAGCTCGACCAGGCCGTCGCCGCGCTGGAGGCCCGCGTGGGCCGGCGGTTCGGCGACCCGCGCGATCCGCTGCTGGTCTCGGTCCGCAGCGGGGCCGCGGTGTCGATGCCCGGCATGATGGACACCGTGCTCAACCTCGGCCTGAACCGCGACACCGCGCAGGCCCTGGCCGACGCCACGGGGAACGCGCGGTTCGCGTGGGACTCCTACCGCCGCTTCGTCCAGATGTTCGGCGACGTCGTGCTCGGCATCCACTACACCCGCTTCTCGCGCGTGGAGGAGCAGCTCCTCGCCGGGCGTCCGCTCGACGAGCTCGACGCCACCGAGATGCGCGGCCTGTGCGAGCGCCTCGAGAACGTCATCGCCGACCACGGCTCGCCGTTCCCGCAGGAGCCGCGCCAGCAGCTGAAGCTGGCGATCGAGGCCGTGTTCCGTAGCTACAACACGACCCGCGCCAAGTACTACCGCAAGTCCAACGGCATCGCCGACGACGCCGGCACCGCCTGCAACGTGCAGCTCATGGTGTTCGGGAACATGGGCGACGACTCGGGCACGGGCGTGGCCTTCACCCGCAACCCGAAGAACGGCGCGCGCGGGCTGTTCGGCGAGTGGCTGCCCAACGCTCAGGGCGAGGACGTCGTCGCCGGCATCCGCACGCCGCTGCCGCTCAACGCCGCGAGCGAGCGCGACGGCCTGACGATGGAGGCGGCCATGCCCGCCGCCTACGCCGCGCTCGACGAGATCCGCGTCAAGCTCGAGCAGCGCTTCGGCGACATGCAGGACATCGAGTTCACGGTCGAGCGCGGCAAGCTCTACATGCTGCAGACGCGGCGGGGCAAGCGGAGCGCGCAGGCGGCCGTGCAGATCGTCGTGGACTTCGTCGAAGAGGGGCTCATCGACCAGCGGACGGCGCTGTCGCGGGTCGATCCGCGGCAGCTCGAGTACGTCCTGCGGCCGGTCATCGCGCCGGACGCCCGCAAGCAGGTCATCGCCCAGGGCCTCGACGCGAGCCCCGGCGCCGCCACCGGCCGCGTGGTGTTCGACCCGCAGGACACGCAGGAGTTCTTCGACCGCGACGAGCCCACCGTGCTCGTGCGCCTCGAGACGAGCCCCGAGGACATCCAGGGGATGGCCGTGGCCGTGGGCGTGCTCACCGCGCGCGGCGGCCAGACGAGCCACGCCGCGGTCGTGGCGCGCGGGATGGGCAAGCCCTGCGTGGTCGGCTGCACCGACATCCAGGTCGACTACGCGCGAGCTCTTCTACGCCGGCGACTCCGTCGTGCGGAAGGGCGACTGGATCACCATCGACGGCGGCACGGGCGAGGTCATGCTCGGCAAGGTCGACATGATCGCGCCGCAGGCCGAGTCGGGCGCCATGGCGCAGCTGCTCGGCTGGGCCGACGAGATCGCCCGCCTCAAGGTCCGCACCAACGCCGACTCCGGGCCCGACGCCCTGCGCGCGCGCCAGCTCGGCGCCGTGGGCATCGGCCTGTGCCGCACCGAGCACATGTTCTTCCAGCCCGACGCGCTCAAGGCCATCCGGTCGATGATCCTGGCCGACGACCCCTGGTCGCGGCAGCGCGCGCTCAACGACATCCTGCCCATCCAGCGCGAGATGTTCACGGAGCTGTTCGAGGTGATGGACGGCCTGCCGGTCACGATCCGGCTGCTCGACCCGCCGCTGCACGAGTTCCTCCCCGAGCGCGACGGCGACATCACCGACGTCGCCGCCGAGCTCGGCGTCCGCCCCGAGGCGCTCCGCGCCCGGCTGCTGCAGATGCACGAGACGAATCCGATGCTCGGCCACCGCGGCGTGCGCGTCGGCATCACGAGCAAGGAGGTCTACCGCACGCAGGTGCGCGCCATCTTCGAGGCGGCCTGCGACCTGCACAAGCGCGGCATCGTCGTGCTCCCCGAGGTCATGATCCCGCTCGTCGCCATCGACACCGAGCTCGAGCGCACCCGCCAGGACGTGGTCGAGGTCGCCGAGGAGGTCATCGCCGAGTTCGGCGGCGGCCCGGCCTACACCATCGGCACGATGATCGAGCTGCCGCGCGCCGCGCTGACGGCCGACCAGATCGCGCGCCACGCCGACTTCTTCTCGTTCGGCACCAACGACCTCACGCAGATGACGTGGGGCTTCTCGCGCGACGACATGGGCAAGTTCTTCGCGGACTACCAGCGCAACGGGATCCTGCGCGACTCGCCGCTCGCCGTGTTCGACGTGGAAGGGGTCGGGCAGCTGGTCCAGATCGCCGTCGAGAAGGGCCGGGCGACGAGCGCCCGCCTCAAGCTCGGTGTGTGCGGGGAGCACGGCGGCGACCCCGTCGGCGTCGGCTTCTTCCACCAGGTGGGGCTCGACTACGTGTCGTGCTCGCCCTACCGCGGTGCCGGTGGCGCGGCTCGCGGCCGCCCACGCCGTGCTCGGGCTGCTGTAGCGGCTAGAGCAGCCCGGCGAGGCCGAGCAGCAGCCCCACGCCGTACCCCGTGCCCCGGCCCGACGACGAGACGGCCGGGGCCGCCATGTCGACGTGGAGCCAGGGCTTGTCGTAGCCGACGGCGGCCAGGTGGTTGCCGATGAACTGGCCGGCGCAGCTCGGCTGGGCGTTGCTGCGGTCCTTCACCGAGTTGCGCATGTCGGCGACGGGCGAGCGGAACTCGGCGCGCAGCAGCTCGGGCGCGTAGGGGACGGGGTGCACGAGGTCGCCCGTGCGCCGGCCCACCCGCACCGCCTCGGCCTCGAGCGCCTCGTCGCTGCAGTAGACGGCGGCGTGGCGCTTGCCGGTGGCGACGGCCTGGGCGCCCGTGAGCGTGGCCAGGTCGATCAGCACGTCGGGCGAGAAGTGGCGCACCACCCAGGCCACGCCGTCGGACAGCACGAGCCGGCCCTCGGCGTCGGTGTTGTTGACCTCGACGGTCTTGCCCGAGAACATCGTGAGCACGTCGTCGGGGCGGATGGCCTCGGGCCCCACGGCGTTCTCGGCGATGCAGAGCGCGGCGACGATGCGGTCGGGGGCCCCGGCGCGGGCCGCCGCCTCGAACGCGGCCAGGACGGCCAGCGCGCCCGCTTTGTCGGTCTTCATGCCCGGCATCGAGGTCTTCGTCTTGAGCGACAGGCCGCCCGTGTCGTAGACGATGCCCTTGCCCACCCAGGCGACCGTGCGCGCGGCGTCGGCCGGGGCGTGGTCGAGGATGACGAGCGCCGGCTCCTGCGCGGCCGCCCGGCCCACGCCGAACAGGCCGCCGCAGCCCTGATCGCGCAGGGCATCGCGGCGGAGCACGGTGACCGTGGCGCCCACGGCGGCGCCCACCGCGCGGGCCCGCTCGACGAGGGCGTCGCAGCCGAGGCGATCGGGCGGCTCGTCGGTCTCGTGGGCGGCGCGGCGGACGGCCTCGGCGGCGAGGTCGAGCCGCGCGAGGTCGGGCAGCGCCTGATCGCCCGGCGCCAGCAGCAGGACGCGCGCCTGGCGCTCCACCGTGCTCGAGGTGGCGGAGAACGTGGGCAGCGCGCGGGCCACGGCGAGGGCGCTGGCCGCGGCGTGATCGGCGTGCTCCAGCGCGAGCACCACGCCGAGGTTGCCCTTGCTCGCGGCCGACACCATGGCGGGGATGGCCCACGCGCGCGAGGGCGCGTTGTGGCGCGAGCAGGCCTCGGGCAGCACGCCGACGTGCAGCCGGGACGGCGCGCCGTCGAGCCAGGTGGTGGCGACGCGGCCGTGGTCGCCGGGCTCGGTCTTGCGGACCATCTGGCGGAACAGCGGCTCGGGCAGGCCGGCGGGCAGCAGGGCCAGCACGTCGGGCTGGACGAGCCGCGCCGCGCGGCCGACGACGAGGAGGGCGTCGACGCCTTGCAGGTCGGCGGCGGACGCGGCGAAGGTGAGCTGCGCGGGCATGGGGGCTCCCGGGGGTGGCGCGTCCTATCCCGCCCCGCGCCCACCGGCAGCGGCTCGCGTTATGGGGCGGCCGATGGGACACGACGCGGACGTCGCAGTGATCGGATCGGGCCCGGCGGGCAGCGCAGCCGCGCTCCGGCTCGCTCGCCTGGGCCACCACGTGGTGATGATCGACCGGCTCGAGCACCCGCGCGACAAGGTGTGCGGCGAGGGGCTCATGCCCCACGGCGTGGCGGCGCTGGCCGAGCTCGGCATCGACCCGCCGCTGCAGGCGCAGCGCTTCCGCGGCATCCGCTGGAGTGCCGGTGGCGTCACGGCCATCGGCGTGTTCCCGAACGGGTCCACCGGGCTCGGCCTCGATCGGCGGGCGTTCGACCAGGTCATGTGCTCCGCCGCCGAGGCCCACGCGCGGGTCACGCTGCGGGCGCCGCTGACGGCGCGCGGGCTCGAGGTGACCGACGACGGCGTCGCCGTCCAGACCGACGAGGGGCCGATCAGTGCGCGGGTGCTGGTCGCGGCCGACGGCCTGCACTCGCAGGTGCGGCTCTGGGTGCGCCTCGAGCGCGAGGCGCGCGGCCGCAAGCGCTACGGCGTGCGTCAGCACCTGCGGCTGGCCGAGGGCCGCGCGATCGAGGAGTGGGTCGACGTCGAGCTGGTGGCGGGCGCCGAGCTCTACCTGACGCCCGTGGGCCCGCAGGAGGTCAACGTGGCGGCGCTGTGCGAGCGCGACGCCGCGAAGGAGCTCAAGGGCGAGGGCGGCTCGAGCGGCGCCCTGGCGCGCTGGATCGCGAGCTCGATGATGGTCGAGCGCTTCGAGGGCGCCCAGGCGATCGACGAGGTGCGCGTCACGGGGCCGCTGCGCCAGGTCCCCTCCGGGGTGGTGGCCGATCGGGTGGTGCTCGTGGGGGACGCCGCGGGCTTCCTCGACGGCATCACGGGCGAGGGCATGTCCACGTCGCTGGCGAGCGCGGCGCTCGCCGCCGAGGTCGTGTCGGGCGCGCTGAAGGCCGGGAGCCGCTGCGACGCCGCGGCGCTCGCGCCCTACGCCGAGGCCCACGCCGCGCTGGTGCGCGACGGCCGGCGGCTCACCGAGATCATCCTGTTCGGCATCGGCCGGCGCTGGATCGCCGAGCGGGCCGTCCGCAACCTGGCGCGCCGGCCCGAGCTGTTCGACCGGCTCCTCGCCATCGAGACGGGCGGGGCGCCGCTGTCGTCGCTCGGGTGGTGGGGGCTGTTCGGGCTGGTGGGGCCCTGATCCGGGTCGACACGGCGGACGGCTGGTCGCTCGGCGTCCAGGTCCACGAGCCCCCGGGGCCCGCGCGGGGCCTCGCCATCGTGCTGCACGCGATGATGGCCGACGCCCGCAGCATGGATCGCGCCGGGCGCGGCCTCGCCTCGGTGCTCGCCGAGCGCGGCCTGCGGGTGTGGCGCGCCGACCTGCGCGGCCACGGCCACAGCGGCCCCTGGCCCGACGAGGGCGGCCGCTGGACCTACGACGACCTCGTGCGGCGCGATCTCCCGCGCTCGTCGCCAGCCGCCCGCGGGGGAGGCCGCCGGTGGCGTGTCGGGCCATTCGCTCGGCGGCCACGTCGCCGCGGCCCTACGAGGGGCGTCGCCCTCGACGCGTCGCTGCTCGGCGCCAACGTCTGGCTGCCGTCGCACGAGCCGCGCCGGCGCCGGCGAGCAGAAGGCGCTGACCCTGTCGGCGTTCGAGGCCATCACCCGCGCCTGATTCTTCCAGCAAGCGGCTGCGCTGGGGAACTTGCCGGAGACGAGCCCGCGACTACGTCGTGACCTCGCCGGTTCTGGTGGCGCGATCGCTGGGCCGCCGCCGACGGCACTGACTGCGACGCCTGCCTGGCCCACACCGCCGCGGCCCGTGTCGCGGTGGCCGGCGCCGGCGACCGCCTCCTCGCGCACCTCGACGCCATGCGGCGCTTCGTCGACGGGCCTCGCCTGGCGCCGTGGACTTACCGCCGAGGCCGGTCGCCTGGGCCTCGACCACGATCCCGACCACGCCGGGCTCGCCTGCGACCTCCGCGCGACCTGCTGTGGCACCGCATCGGCGAGTGTGGCTCAAGGAGGCTCGCTCAGCGGCCCACCTCGCCGAGCGTCGACGAGCCGCTTGGCGTCGGCTCCGGATCAGCGGTAGCCCGAGGCGATGGTGTAGGTGCGCCCGCGGCGGGTGCGCGCCACGACCGACCAGCCGGGGCGCCGCCAGCCCACCCGGCCTCGCCGTCGCAGGGCTCCACCGACCGGATCGAGCGCGAAGAACGAGGTCGGCGCGCGGGATGCGCACCACGTCATCAGGCAGGACCGGCCGGCTCGTCACGCGCAGCGCCTCGCGGCGTCGCCACCACGACTGCGCCAGGTGGTCGCCGCCTGGCGGCCGCGACCAGCATGAGCGGGCAGGTCGCGAGGACGAGCACCCGCTGGGCGTCGCTGGCCAGGTCGACGCGCCGAGCCCGCGGCCGCGACCACAGGCTCCAGGATGACGGCCCCCGTCCATCCGCCGCCCCGACCACGACTGAGCGCCGATCCGCCACCCGCCTCCGTCTCCAGCGTACCCGCCTGAGGGTGTGTCGGGCGGCAGGGAGGGTGTCGGGGCTTCGCTTCGGCGGTCCGGCTCTTCGGTCCCGGCGTCCCGAACCTGAGCAAGAGCGGGGCGTCAGCGTCGCTGGCCCCCAGGGCGCGAAGGTGACGGTGGTTCCGGGCCTGCGTCAGCGTCACCTGCCCGGCACGGGCCTGTAACTCACACCTCACGACTCGTCGCAGGCGACGCGGGCCCCGCCCCGGCGAAGGCCGTAGCGAAGGGCCGCGCGGGGAGCCCACGCCCGCCCTCGCAGGCCTGGGAGGACGGCGTCGAGGCGCTCCATGGATCGCCTGCCCGAAGTGGTGGTCGCCTGGCCGTGGCCTGGCAGCAGCGCGATCACCTGCCCGGGGCCGCGCGAGGTGGAGGTCGCCATCACGCTGGAGCCGTGCTGGCGCTATCAGCCGTCTCCGCGCCGCAACTCGCACCTGGGTCGATGCCCATGTCAGAAGGCCGCGGCACGACGAGCCCAGCAGGACGAACCGTTCGCCGCCGAAGGCCGAGGTCGACGCGCCCGTCGTGCGCGCGGCCCTGGCGGAGATTGCGCTCGACCTCGGCGACGCCGAGGGCGCGTCGCCGCGACGGCCGCGGCACCGACCCCGTCGTGGCGCTGTATTGGCCTCGGGCGAAGCCCTTGGCGTTGCCTGGCGCCTTCGACGCCCTGGCCGAGGTCCAGCGCGCCCTGCGCCGCGCCGAGGAGCCGCTGCACGACGACCTCGAGGAGGTGGCCGCCGCCGCCTGCGATGCTCGCCTCGATGGGGCGGCGCCCCGGGCTTCGGCGGGCGCGCCCGTCGATCCGGGCAGGTGCCGTCGGCGCTGGCGGGGCTACCCATCCAAGCGTGAGCCCACCGCCTTCCGACACCTCCTCGCCCTGTCCGTCCGCCGCACGGCGGCGTTGCCCTTCGCCACCGGCCGCGCGCCGTGCGCCTGGTCTGGTCTGGAGATCGACCGCCTGCTCGCCGGTGCTCGCCGCCCTCACGCTCGTGGCCGGCGGATCCTGGCGGCATCGCCTACATCGGCAAGGCATCGTCGATTTGGCGTCATCGCCGCGGCGGCCTCGCACCGCCGCCGACCGGCAGCACGTGCTGGATGTGGTCGTGGCTGAGTTCGCCCTGGTGGGCGCCATCTCGGCCGTCCAGCGCGGCCTCGACGTGTCGGAGTCGCTGCTGCGGGTCAAGCTCGGGCACCGCGTCAACAAGATGATCCTCGACAAGGCGCTGGAGCTCGATCTGGTGCACTTCGAGGACGCCGACATCTACGACCAGATGACCAACGCCCGCCGCCAGGCCTCGAGCCGCCCGCTGGCGCTGGTCCGCAAGACCTTCGGCCTGGGGCAGAACGGCCTCACCCTCGCCACCTACGGCGCCATCCTGCTCGCGTTCTCGCCGCTCGCCGTGGGGCTGCTGCTGGTGGCGGCCGTGCCGGCGTTCGTGGCCGAGACGCGGTTCGCGGGCGAGGCGTTCCGCCTGTTCTCCTGGCGCGCCCCCGAGACGCGCGAGCAGGCCTACCTCGAGGTCGTCGTCGCCCGCGAGGACTACGCGAAGGAGGTCAAGCTGCTCGGCATCGGCCCCATGCTGGTCGAGCGCTACCAGACCATCTTCGACAAGCTCTACGACGAAGACCGCAACCTCACCCTGCGCCGCGGCCTGTGGGGCACGCTGCTCGGGATGCTCTCCATCGCCGCGCTGTACGGCGCCTACGGCTGGATCGCGCTCGCTGCCGTCGCCGGCACCATCACCGTCGGCGCGATGACGATGTACCTGATGGTCTTCAAGCAGGGCCAGTCGGCCTTCTCGGCCATCCTGCGCGCCGTGGGCGGCATGTACGAGGACAACCTCTACCTGTCGAACCTCTACGACTTCCTGGCGCTCCCGGTGCTCTCCGCGGGCGGCGAGGCCACCGAGGGGCTCGTCCCCGGCGACGGCCTGCGCTTCGAGGACGTCTCGTTCACCTACCCGGGCGCGGCCGCTCCGGCGATCGAGGGCGTGAACCTCCGGATCCGCCCGGGCGAGCGCCTCGCGCTGGTCGGCCACAACGGCTCCGGCAAGACCACGCTCGTGAAGCTGCTGACCGGCCTGTACCTGCCCGACGGCGGGCGGATCCTGCTCGACGGGCGCGACATCCGCGAGTGGGACCCGGCCACCCTGCGGCAGCGCATCGGGGTGATCTTCCAGGACTTCGTCCGCTACCAGTTCACCGTGGGGGAGAACATCGGCGTGGGCGACGTCCGGCACCTCACCGACGAGGAGCGGTGGAAGCGGGCGGCGGAGCGGGGCATGGCCGCGCCGTTCGTCGACGACATGCCCGAGGGCTACCAGACGCAGCTCGGGCGCTGGTTCAAGGCCGGCCGCGAGCTGTCGCTCGGGCAGTGGCAGAAGGTGGCGCTGTCGCGGGCGTTCGTCCGGGAAGACGCCGACATCCTGGTGCTCGACGAGCCCACCGCCGCGATGGACGCCGACGCCGAGTCGCAGGTCTTCGAGCGGGTCCGGTCGCTGGCCGACCACCAGATCGCCATCCTCATCTCGCACCGGTTCTCGACGGTGCGGATGGCCGACCAGATCGTGGTGCTCGACGGCGGGCGCGTCGTCGAGCAGGGCACCCACGACGAGCTCATGGCGTCGGACGGCCGCTACGCCGCGCTGTTCACGCTCCAGGCCGCCGGCTACCGCTGAGGGCCGTCGCGCGCTATGGGCGCGACGGCAGGGGAGGGCGGCCGTGAAGGTGGCGATCGTGGGCGGGACGCGGGGCATGGGGCGCGCGGTGGCGCGGCAGCTGGCGGCGCGGGGTGACCGCATCTTCCTGCTCGGCCGCAACCCGGGCGAGCTGGCGCGCTCGGCGGCGGACCTCGAGGCGCGCGGCGCGCCGGGGCGGGTCGGCTTCGCGCGCCGTGCGACCTGCTCGAGCCACAGACCTTCCCGCTCGCGCTGGACGCGGCCGACAAGGCGCTCGAAAGCAGTTCGACACGGTCGTCGTCACCGCGGGGCTGTTCGGGACCCAGGAGCAGCTCGAGGAGGACGAGGAGCTGGCGGCGCGCGTGCTCACCGCCAACTACACGAACACGGTCCTGCTGTGCGAGGCGGTCCGCAAGCGGCTCATGGCCCGCGGCGGCGGCACGCTGTGCGTGTTCTCGTCGGTGGCCGGCGATCGCGGCCGCCGCCCGGTCGGGCTGTACGGCAGCACCAAGGCCGGGCTGTCGCACTACCTCGAGAGCCTCGACCACCGCTACCGGCGCGACGGCCTGGTCACGGTGTGCGTGAAGCCGGGCTTCGTCCACACCGACATGACGGCGGGCCTGAAGCCGCCGCCCTTCGCCGGCACCCCCGAAGACGTGGCGACGCGCGTGGTGTCCGCCATCGACCGCAAGAAGCCCGTGGTCTACGCCCCGGGCATCTGGGCGCTGGTGATGGCGGTCATCCGCCGCCTCCCGCGGTTCGTGATGCGGCGGGTGAAGTTCTAGGCGCTACTTGTAGAGCGCCTCGATGGCGTCGCCGTAGACCTCCCAGACCTTCTGGCGCTTGAGCTTCATCGTGGGCGTGAGCAGCCCGTTGTCGGTGGTGAAGTCGTCGGTCGTGAGCACCACGCGCTTCGGCTTCTCGTAGCCCTTGAACGACGAGGAGTGGGACTCGATCTCCTTCATCACGAGCTCGATCACCTTCGGACTGTGCGCCATGTCGCCGCCCAGATCGACGCCGGTGTCCTTCGCCCACTTCTCGACGGCCGCCGCGTCGGGCACGATCAGGGCGACGTTGTGGGGCTTGTTCGCCCCGTAGATCATCGCGTTGGCGATGTAGGGCGACAGCTTGAGCTCCTCCTCGAGCGGGGAGGGGACGACGTACTTGCCGTTCTCGAGCTTGTACTGCTCCTTGATGCGGCCGGTGATGAACAGGTACCCATCGGCGTCGAGGCAGCCCATGTCGCCCGTGCGGAACGCGCCGTCGTCCATCAGGACCTCGCGCGTCGCCTCGGGCTGGTTGTGGTACCCCTTCATCACGTTCGGGCCGCGGACGATGATCTCGCCGTTCTTCGCGTCGCCCGTGACCTCGCGATCGATCTCGATGGTCACCCCCGGGATCGCGCGCCCGACGCTGCCGAACTTGCGGTGGCC
Organism: Myxococcota bacterium; assembly: GCA_041389545.1. Lineage (GTDB taxonomy): Bacteria > Myxococcota_A > UBA796 > UBA796 > JACKER01. Next base: position 101,616 of record JAWKRQ010000027.1, read on the forward strand.
GGGGAAGTTGGCGGTGGCGATCGGGCTCGTCTCGGTCAGGCCGTAGCCCTCGTAGACCTGGATGCCGAGGGCGTCGATGAACCGCGCGACGTCCTGGTTGAGCGCGGCCGAGCCGCTGATCGCGTAGCTCAGGTGGCCGCCGAGGCGCGCGCGGGCCTTGGAGAAGATGAGCCGGTCGGCGAGGGCCAGGGCGATGCTGTCGCGGAAGCCGAGGGCCTCGCCGTCGCTCTTGCGCCGGGCCGCGGCGATGGCGCGTGCGAACAGGCCGCGGATGACGCCCGGGCGCTCGGAGATCTGCTTGTTCAGCCCGTCGTACACCCGGTTGAAGATGCGCGGCACGGCGAACAGGATCGTGGGCTTCACCTCGGCGAGGTTCGGCAGCAGGTTCGGGATCTCGTCGTTGATGGCGAGCGAGGCGCCCATCGACAGCAGGCCGTGCAGCTCGCAGGTCTGCCCGAAGCTGTGGGCCCACGGCAGGAACGACAGCGACCGATCCGTCGGCTGGAACGTGAAGACCTCGTGGATGGCGTTCACGTTGGAGCAGATGTTGCCGTGCGACAGCAGCACGCCCTTCGGCTGGCCCGTGGTGCCCGAGGTGTAGATGAAGCCCGCCACCTCGTCCCAGGCGGGCTGCAGCGCGTCGACCGGATCGCCCTGCCGGGCGAGGGCGGCGAAGCTGTCGGCGTCGCTCTCGGGCAGGTCGAAGCCGAACACGTGCTCGAGGCCTTCGAGCCGGTCGCGGATCGCCCGCAGCGCCTCGACCACCGGCAGCTTGGAGCCGAAGACGGCCTTCGCGCCGCTGTCGGAGAGGATGTACTCCCACTCCGCGGGCTTCTGCGCCTCGTACATCGGCACGAACTGCGCGCCCCGGCCGTACGTCGCGTAGGCGGCGACGGCCCACTCGACGCGGTTGTCGGCCACGCACCCGACGCGGTCGCCCGGGCCGATGCCGCGGGCGGCGAGCCCGGCGCGCACCTTGTCGACCTGCTCGGCGAACTGCCGGTAGGTGAGCCACTGCCACCCCGACGCGGTCTTGGTCCCGAACAGCTCGCGGTCGGCGAACGCTGCGCAGCTCTTCGCCTGCAGGTCGACCAGGTTCTTGAAGTCCGGCATCTTCTCCCCACACGCGAGGCTTCGCGCTCGGGCGAAGACCCGGCCCCTGTTGTTCGGTCTGATCGCGGCCGCGCGGGCGGCCGCGGCTACTTCGACGGCAGCGGCGCGAGCAGCGCCAGCGCGGCCTGGTCGCGGATGTTGGCGTGCTCCCGCAGGCGCATCAGCGCTTCGCGCTCGATCTGGCGCACGCGCTCCCGCGACAGGTTCATGCCCTTGCCGACCTGCGACAGCGTGCGGAACTGGTTGTCCTCGAGGCCGTAGCGGCGGGACAGCACGTACCGGTGGCGGTCGGACAGCACGTTGTGGAACGCGTCGAGCATCCGACGGATCTCCTGGCTGTGGATCGCCTCGTCGTCGGCATCGGCCGCCGACTCGTCCGCCAGGAAGTGCTCGAGGGAGCGCGCGCGCGGCCCGTCGTCGACCGGCTGGTCGAGCGACACCGTCTGCCCCTGCGACAGCAGGAACTCGGCGCGCTTCTTGTCGATGCCGACCTCGTCGGCCAGGTCGCCGACGTTGTACTCGGCGCCGAGATCCTCGAAGCGCTTGATGGCCTTGCGCAGGTTGCGCGTCTGCTCGACGGCGCAGCCCGGCAGCCGCACGGGGCGGCCCGTGTGGTCGATGGCCCGCGTCATCTGGGCGCGCACCCACCACCGCGCATAGGTGGAGAAGCGGATGCCGCGCTCGGGGTCGAAGCGCTTCGCCGCGCGCAGCAGGCCGATGTAGCCCTCCTGCACCAGATCCGCCTCGTCCATGAACGGCCCGGCCAGCTTGCGCGCCTCACCGTGGGCGATGCGGCGGCCCGACATGGCGAGCTCCCAGCGGATGGCCTCGGCTTCGGCCCAGGCCTGCTTGGCCTCGCGCGCCCGCAGCTTGAGCTCGGTGTCGTTGCGGTGCTTCCTCCAGACGCCGGTGATCGCCTCCTCCAGCCGATCGACCATCCCGGCGCGCGTTCGCTCCGCCCGCTTCGGCCGGCGCGTCAGCACCGCGTCGGCGACATCGATGCCCTTGATGGCCTCCCTGGCCCGCTTCTCGGCCCGGTGGATCCGACGGGCCATCTCCTTTTCCTGCTCGGCCGTGAGGCGCTCGCTCTTCTTCTGGCGGGGGACGAACGACTCGATCGCCATCTCCACTCCCGTCCGGAGGTCCGAGTATCGATCTGTGTAGGGGGAATCCCGACTCTCCTCGACAGCTCATCCGGCGGCGCGGGGATTTTCGGGAGCCCCAAACCTAAAGCATCGGTCGGGTGACGCGCAAGTCGCTTCCCCGTGCCCGGTGCGGACGACTCGGTAACAACGGCGAGACGCGGATCCAACTGTCGCGGTGAGTGGACGGTCGCCCTGGGAAGAGCGCCTTGACGAAAACCTGACGGGTCACGCCCCCTATTGGTACATCACGCCCCAGGACCCTTCCTTCTTCATCTCGTAGCGGTTGCTCCACGCCACCACGCTCGTCTCGGCGTTGGTGAGCTGGAAGCGGACCACCACGTAGTCCGTCTGCGCCTTGGCCGTCGAGGCCGAGAGGCTCTCGATGGTGCCCTCGAGGAACCAGTCGACGCCCGCCAGCGCGCCGATCCGACCGTCGTCGGAGACCTCGCCGCGGCTCTTCATGCGGCGCTCCTCCATGATCTGGTCGATGAGATCGCGGTTCACCACCGCCAGCCGCCCCGCGGACGTGGAGATCACCTCGTCGGTGAACAGGGTGGTGATGATGTTCGCGTCGAACAGGAAGCGCGACCGGTTCTGGATCGGCAGGATCGCGATCCGCGGCACGCTCTCCGTGTTGTTGAGGGCGGGGCTCTGGAGCAGCTCCGTCGCCATCTGCTGGGCCACCGCGCGCACGTCGCGCGACTCCATGCCGGTGCCCTCGACGCGGCTCTCGGCGTCGGGGTCGACGTAGCGCGCCTTGTGGCGGCACCCGGCCCCGGCGACCAGCGCCGCGCAGACCCCGAGGGCCACGAACAACCGACCGAACCGAACCTCGCTCATGGCGTCTCCTGTACGGGTTGGCCCCGCTCGGGCAGGGCGAGGGGCGCGTCGCACGCGCTGCAGGGCTCCCCGAAGCTCGGGGCGCCGCCCGGCGGCAGCGACGGGATCCATTGGACCACCGTGCCGCGGTCGGGCACGTCGACCTCGTAGGTCCGCCCGTCGACGACGAGGCGGTGGCGGCCGGGCGCCGGGTCGGCCGCGACGAGCCAGAGCGTCTCGGGGAGCTCGCTCCAGGCCCGCACGTCGGCCGCGGGGTTGGTCAGCGCCCCGGCCACCCAGGTCAGCGCGCCCACCAGGTAGAGGACGGCGGCCACGGGCGAGTCGTCGTCGACCGCGCGCGCGATGTCGCCCGACGCGACGAGGGTCCAGCCGAGGATCGGCGCGGCGTCCTTGAACTGGGCCTTGCCGGCCAGGAAGCCGTCGACCCAGCGCGCGCCGCGGGTGGACGCCTGGTAGGTCAGGCTGTCGAGGTAGACGGGCTGCACGTCGCTCCCGCCGAGCCGGATGGCGGGCGCCGTGGAGGCGTCGTCGCGCGGGACGTAGCGCAGGATCTCGCGGTACTCGCCGAAGGCGACCTTGCGCGGGCCGCGGCCCTCTTCGACCCACAGCAGCAGGCGCGGCGGGTGCGAGACGAGCGTGCGCAGCTCGCGAGCGCTGCGCGCGAGGTCCGCCTCCACGTCGACGGGGTGAGCCTCGGCAGCGGCGCGCCAAGCCACGACCATGGGCTCGAGCGCGTCGAAGCTCGCCCGCACGTCGGACTTCGACAGGCCGCGCAGCCCGTCGGGGCGGTCCTTCTTCGCGCCGTCGAGGACGATGCCGCGCAGCTCGGTGGCCCGCGACAGCGCGGCGTCGATGGCCTCCCGCGCGTCCTGCGGGTGTGCGGCGAGGCCGGCGGGCAGCGCCTCCATCAGCAGCACCCGCGCGGCGTCGACCGCGCTCGGGCGCACGTCGACGTCGATCCGCACGTCGGTGAGCAGCCCGGTGAGGTGGGCGGTGAGCTCGCGCACGTACATCGCATCGATCGCCTGCTGCAGCGAGCGCTCGGCGCTCTGCGGCTCGTTCAGCTGGTCGTAGACCAGGGCCTCCAGGACGAAGGCCGGCACGAAGTCGGCGCGGTACTGGAACCGGCTCGTGCCCGTGTCGGCCAGGATCGCCGACTTCGTCATCGCGAGGGCGTTGCCGTAGTCGCCGTCCTGGTACAGCAGGACGCCGAGCATCTGGAACGCCATCATCTTCTCGAAGGGATCGCCCTTCCACTCCTTGCTCGACTCGGCGCCCACCATCGCCCGGAACTGGCCTTCGGCGCGGAAGTCCTGCATCTTGCCGACGGCGCGGCGCAGCGCGGCCTCGGCCTCGTCGCGCTGGCCCTCCGCGAGGGCGACCGAGGCGAGCCGCACCGTCTCGAGCGTCTGGTCGTTGCCCTCCTGCTGGGCGCGCTCGCGCTGGAGCTCGAGGCGCGACGGCGTCGGCGGCTCGGGATCCGCGCTCTGCGGCGGCCGGTGGGCGCAGCCCGCGAGGAGGATCGCGAGCGCCCAGGCCCCTGGTCGGGGAGGAATCATCGGCTTCCACTTACCGCCGTCCCCGCAGCCGGCAACGGCGGGAGTATGCTTCGCGCATGAGCGACCCCGCGCTGTGGTCGGACGTGATCGCGTGGCTCGGCCTGGTGCCGGTCGGCGCGGTCGAAGACGGCCTGCGGTACCAGCTGCCCGGCGGCCCCGTGGTCGTGGAGCTGCACTACCACGCCTTCCGCTCGCCCATCGCGGTGCGCGTCCTCGTCCGCCCGGTGCGCTCGGAGGGGCAGTTCCTGGTGGCCCCCGCGGGGCTCGTCCCCGAGGCGAGCCGCTGGCGCACGGGCGACGAGGCGTTCGATCGCCGCGTGGCCATCGTCAACGGCGGGCGGGTGCTGCTGCCGCGCCTCGGCGCGAACGAGCGCCGCCGCCTGGTGGAGCTCGTGGGCGATCTCGGCGCCATCATCGGCGCGGCCGAGGCCACGTTCGAGCCCGCCGTCACGGGCCGCTTCGCCGACGCGGCGGCCGCGACGGGCTTCATCCGCGAGCTGATGGACCTCGCGTCGCGGCTGTCGGTCGATCCGCCCGTCGAGGAGCTGCTCGACCGCTGGTTCCAGGACGACGGCGCCGCCATGGTCACCGCCGCCGCCGCCCGCCGGGTCGTGGAGCGGCTGCCCACCGTCTCGGAGGAGCAGGCCGAGACCGCCTGCCGCGTGCTGCTGGAGCACGACGTCGACAACGCCCTGTCGCTGCTCGCCGTGATGCCGCCGTTCGCCTGCGTGCTCGGGGCCTGGTTCAAGCTCGGCGATCCCCTGGATCCGCGCGTGGCGGTGCGGGTGATCGACGCCTGGCGCACCGGCTCGCCGCGGCCCGCCGCGCGCTACCTGGCCTGGCTGCTGATGCGGCCCGATCCCGAGGCCGCCAACGCCGCGATCCGCCTGTGGGAGACGCCCGGCCTGTGCGACGACGTGGGCTTCGTCCGCGAGTTCGTCCGCGCGGTGCGCCGCGACCCGCCGCCGGGCGCGCTGCAGCTGCTGCTGCAGATCCAGCCGAAGAGCTCGTCGATCGCGCGGCGCCTGGCCCGCGCGCTCGGCTGCTACGCCTCGCCCGAGGTCGATCGCCGGCTGCTCGAGTGGCTCACGGCCGGATCGTCCGGCGTGCGCGCGGCCGCGGCGCAGACGCTCGCGGAGCGCGCGGCGATCGAGCTGCAGTCCGCGGGGCGCGAGGAGCGCCTGGAGCCGGTGCGCCGGGCGTCGGAGCGCTCGGCCGAGCTCATGGCCGCGCTGCTCGAGAAGGTGCCCGCGAACCACACCGACTGGCTCGTGCCCGTCCGGCCCCACGGCGAGCCCGACGCGATCGCGCTCATCCGCCGGCTCGGCCGCGGCGGCGCCGACGTCGACGAGGCGCTCCTGTTCTGGCTCGACCGCGGCACGCTCCCGGTGCGGCTCGCCGCGGCCGAGGCCCTCGGCACGGCCGGCTCGGCGCGGGTGCTCGCGCCGCTGCGCGACCGCGCCTCGTCGTGGTTCTCCGACGGCGGCGTGCGCGAGGGCTGCCGCGACGCGATCGACCGCATCCGCCTGCGCGCGGGCGGCGGCGGTACGCTGTCGCTGGCGGCATCGTTCGGCGGCGAGCTCGTCGACCCGCTGCTGTTCGAGTCGCGCTCGAACCGGCGGGAGTAGTGCCGCGCGGAGCGGCTACTCGACCTTGTCGAAGCCGCCGAGCTCGCAGACCTCGGCCTCGCCGTTGAGCGGGCGCAGGATGATGGCGCCCTCGAGCTCGCCGGCGTCGGTGATGCGGACGATGCCGCCCACCTGGTCGTAGGCCGACTGCAACACGGGGTCCACGTCGTCGAGCGCGCAGCCGCGGAACAGGAACGGCGCGCTCGTGCCGTAGAGCACGCCCTGGCCGTGGAGCGTCTGGCCGTCGAGCGCGGGATCCTCGTAGGAATCGACGTAGAAGTCGAAGGTCTCGGTGATCGCCCCCATGGGGTACTGCGCGTCGTCGCCGTAGTCGGGGTCGAAGGTGCAGCCGCAGCCCGACGAGCCGGCCGCGTAGGGCGAGGTCACGACCTGCAGCTCCTCGCGCGGCACCGCCACGATCTTGATGGTGACGAGCCCGCCGCAGGTGGAGCTCACCTGGTAGCGCCCCTCGAGGCCATCGTAGGGCACGAGCACGTCGGACAGGCCCGCGGGCCACTGCGTGACCTCCACCTGCCCGAGCACGTTCGTGGTGAGGCCGTCGCACGACGGCTCGCCCGCCGTGTCGGCGTCCTTGCCCTTGCCCGAGCAACCCGCGCTCACGAGCGCCAGCACCAGCCATCCCGTCCGCATCGTCACCTCGTCCCCCGGGACACTCTAGCCGCCCCGGCGCCGCCGCGGGATACGGAGGCGCGCGGAGGTCTGCCGAATGTTCGACGTGCTGTCCCGGGGCTTCAAGAGCGCCACCCTCGCGCTGCAGGGGAAGACGCAGCTCAACGAGGAGAACCTCGGCCCCGCCCTGCGCGAGGTGCGCGCGTCGCTGCTCCAGGCGGACGTCGAGATCGGCGTGGTCAAGGAGTTCCTCGACCGGGTCAAGGTCCAGTCGCTCGAGAAGATCGTCCCGCTGAAGGTCGCGGGCCAGACCGTGCGCCTGTCGCCGCAGGACTGGTTCGTGAAGGCGTGCCACGACGAGCTCGTCGACCTGATGGGCCCCGTCGACACCACGCTCGACCTCGAGGGGCGCCCCGCGGTGATCCTGATGGTCGGCCTGCAGGGCTCCGGGAAGACGACCACCACGGCGAAGATCGCGAAGATGCTGGTGGCCGAGGGGCACATGCCGCTGATGGTGGCGGCCGACATCTACCGCCCCGCCGCCGTCGACCAGCTGCAGACGCTCGGGCGCAAGCTCGGTGTGCCTGTCTTCCACAAGCCCGACACCCAGCCCGTCGCGCTGGCGCAGCAGGCGCTGATCGAGGCGCGGAACACCGGGCGCGACGTGGTGATCGTCGACACCGCCGGGCGCACCACGGTCGACGAGGCCATGATGCAGGAGGTCGTCGACATCAAGGCGGCCGTGAAGCCGAAGAACACGCTGCTCGTGGTCGACGCGATGATCGGCCAGGACGCCGTGCGCACCGCCAAGACCTTCGACGAGCGGGTCGACTTCAGCGGCTTCGTGCTCACCAAGCTCGACGGCGACGCGCGCGGCGGCGCGGCCCTGTCGATCAAGGCGGTGACGGGCAAGCCCGTGAAGTTCCTCGGGCAGGGCGAGGCGCTCGACCGGCTGGAGGAGTTCCGTCCCGACGGCCTGGCGCAGCGGATCCTCGGCATGGGCGACGTGGTCGGCCTGGTCCAGGACTTCGAGAAGCACGTCGACCGCAACAAGGCCGAGAAGGACGCCGAGAAGCTCCTCCGCGGCGACTTCGGCTACGACGACTTCGTCAACCAGCTCAACACGGTCCGCAAGATGGGGCCGCTGCGCGAGATCATGGCGAAGATGCCCATCATCGGCGGGATGATGGACCAGATCCCCGAGGAGGCGCTCGACGACGCCGAGATGGACCGCACGCTGGCGATCATCCAGTCGATGACCCGCCAGGAGCGCACGTTCCCCGACGTGATCGACACGTCGCGGATGCGGCGGATCGCGAAGGGCTCGGGCCGCGAGGTGGAGGACGTGGAGTCGCTGCACGAGCGGTTCCTGCAGGCGCGCCAGATGATGGCCGGGCTCGGGCAGATGATGGGCAACCCGGGCGCGCTCGGGAAGATGCAGCAGATGCTGTCGGGCGGCGGCATGGGCGGCGGGATGCCGGGGATGCCGGGCATGGGCGGGATGGGCGGCATGCCGGGGTTCCCGGGGTTCCCCGGGATGGGCGGCGACGGCGGCGGGCAGCGCAAGGCCGTGTCGTCCGACGAGAAGATCGCGCGGCGCAAGAAGCAGCGCGAGCAGCGCAAGGCGCGGAAGAAGAACCGGAAGTGAGGCTCGCCGCGCGGGCGCCGAACCACCTGGGCGATGGGGTGATGGCGCTGCCCGCGCTGCAGGCGCTGGCGCGGCTCGGGCCGCTCGACGTCCACGCGCCGGGCTGGGGGCGCGACCTGTACCGCGACGTGCCGGCCACGGTGCGGCCGCGCGGGGCGATGGCGCCGGCCGACGCCGCGGTGCTGTTCCCGCCGTCGCTGCGGGCGGCGCTCGAAGCGCTGCGCGTGCGGGAGCGCATCGGGACGGCCACCGACCATCGGGGGCCGCTGCTCACGCGGATCGTGGCCGAGGGGCCCCACCGGTTCGACACCTACCGGGCGCTGGCCGAGGCGCTCGGGGCGCGCGTCTCGGGGCCGCCGCGGTGGGCGGTGCGGCCCGAGGACGAGTCGCAGCGTGCCCGAGGGCCACGTCGGGCTCAACCCGGTGAGCGTGTCGGGGCGGGTGCGGAGTGGCCGCACTTCGCGCGCGCTGGCGGCGCGCGGCCCGGTCGTGGTCTACGGGGGCCGGGCGAGGAGGGCCGCGTGGCGCCGCTGGCCGCAGGGCCCCGCTGCGCGTGGGGCTGTCGCTGCCGGCGTTCGCGCGCGCCCTGCAGCGCTGCGCGCTGTTCGTGAGCAACGACTCCGGCGCGCACTTCGCGCGGCCTGCGGGGTGCCCGTGTTGGTGCTGTACGGCTCGACCCGGCCGGCGCGGACGGGCCCGCTGGGCGCCGATGCGCTGGTGGGGCCGCCGGTGCCGTGTGCGCCGTGCTACCGCCAGCGGTGCACGCAGGCGTACGAGTGCTTCGAGCTCGGGCTCGAGGCGGTGCTGGCGCGGATCGGCCGTGGCTAGGGGGACGGTGCTGGTGCGCCGGCGGGCGCTCGGCGACGTGGTGCTGCTGGGCGCGATCACCGCGTCGGGGGCGCTGCCGCGGCCGGTGACGGTGGTGACCGAGGCGCGCTTCGTCCCGCTGGTGGCGCAGCTGCGCGGCGTCGACCGGGCGGTGGCCTTCGGGACGGCCGTGGACGGGCGGGTGGTGGACCTGCAGCGCGACCTGCGGACGCTGCGGGCGTTCCCGTGGGCGCGGCGGGTGCGCAAGCACAGCGTGGCGCGGTGGCTGCGGCTGCGCGGGTGGGGGGAGGGGAGGGCGCTGGTGACGGCGCTGTACGGGCGCGCGGCCGGGGTGAGCCCGGTGGCGCCGCCGTGGTTCGACCTCGCGGACCTGCCGCGGGACGGGTTGGCGCTGATCCCCGGGGCGTCGTGCGCGCCGAAGCGGTGGCGGCCGGATCGGCTGGCGGCGGTCGGGCGGGGCTGGGCCGGGCCGGTGTGGGTGCTCGGCGGGCCGGGCGAGGAGGCGCTGGTGGCCGAGGTCACGGGCCCGGGTGCCCGGCGCGCGGGCGCAGTGCGGGCGGGCTTCCCGCTGGAGGTGCTGGCGGGCTGCGCCGTGGCCGTGGGCAGCGACAGCGGGCTGCTGCACGTGGCGGCGGCGGCGGGGGCGCGGCCGGTGGCGCTGTTCGGGCCGACGCACCCCGACGACGGCTTCTTCCCCTACGCCCTCGGGCGGGTGGTGCAGCGCGACCTCGGCTGCCGGCCGTGCGCGCGGCACCGGCTCGTGGACTGCCCGCGCGGGCACCACGCCTGCACGGACCTCGGCGCCGACGAGGTGCTGGCCGGTGGTCCGCTGCGCTGGGTGATCCTGACCGACGACCACCCGCCGATGGTGGGCGGCGTGGCCGTGTTCGCGGCGCGCGTGGGGGCGGAGCTCGCGGCGCGGGCCACGACGTGGTGGTCGTGGCGCGGCGGCGGCCGGGCATCGCGGCGGTGCCCGGCACGCGGCTGTGGACGGCGTGGGGCCCGCGCTTCTCGCGCTTCGGCGGTCGCTGGGTGGCGCTCCGGGCGCTGCCGGCGCTGCGCCGCGCGGATCGGGTGCTGGCGACGACCTGGCCCGTGGCGACGGGGCTGCCGGCGCTCGGCGTCGCCTACGACGTGGTGGCGCACGGGTCGACGTGACGCGGCGGGCGCCGGCGGTGGCGGTGTGGGCGGCGGCGCAGCGGCGGTGGGCGCTGTCGGGGTTCCTGGCGGGGAGCTCGGCGCGTGGGGGTGCGGGCTGAGGTGCTGTCGGCGCCGGTGGCGCTGGGGGCGGTGGGGACCTGGCGCCCGACCCGCGGCGGTGGGGTTCTGGGCCGGGCGGTGGAGACGAAGGGCGGGGACCGCTTCGTGCGCTGGGTCCACGCCGCGGGGCGCGCGGGGTCGTGGTGGGGGACGGGCCGGCGCTCGCGGGGTGGCGGCGGCTGGCGGAGGCGCTCGGCGCGGACGTGGCGTGGCTCGGGGCGCGGGCGCCGGACGAGATCGCGGGGCTCGTGGCGGGGGCGGGGTCGTGGCGCTGCCGTCGCGCGCGCACCGGACGGGAGCGGGGCCGAGGGGCTGCGCTCGTGGCGCCTCGAGGCGGCGTGCGTGGGGGTGCCCGCGGTGGGGACGGGCGTGGGCGGGCTGCCCGAGGCGGTGGGGCCGGCGGGGCTCGTGGTCACGGCGCCGGACGAGGCGGCGGCGGCGGTGGCGGCGATCCGGGCGTGGTGGACGCCGGAGCCGGGGGCGGAGGCGCGGGCGTGGTGTGCGGGGGCGCACGGGACGGGGCGGACGGTGGACGCCCTGGAGGCGCCGGCGCAGCGTCGGTGACGAAGTGACGCAAAGCTGCCCGACGCCTTCCGTCATTTGACGGAGCCGCTCGACGCCTTTCCGTCATTTGACGGAAAGGCGTCGGGCGCAGGTGCGTCAGCGGCTGGCCACCAGCGGCAGCATCAGCTGCTGCCCCGGCCGCAGCGCCTCGAGGTCGAGCGACGGGTTGTACGACTCGATCACCCACACCGGCATCTGCCCGTGCTCCCTGGCGATGGTCCACGCCGAGTCCCCGGTCCGCACCTGGTAGAACTCCGTCCCGACCTCGCCCCCGTGCGCCGCGAGCCACCCCTCGGCCCGCCGGAACCGGTGGTCGTCCCGCGCGGCCTCCACCTTGGCCCGAGCGTCCTCGTCGAGCGGCACCTTGATGGGCGTCCCCACGGGCAGCTGGTCGTCGAGCGGCGACAGCCCCGAGGCCGCAGCGATCGTCTCGATGGGCAGCTCCGACCACCGCGCGAAGTGCGCGAGCGTCTCGCCGCGACGCAGCTGGAACGTGATCAGCGGCTTGTCGGCCACCGTCGGGTCGAGCCCGCCCTGCTCGGCGGGCGCCTCGTCCACCACGGCCTCCACGGCCTCGACCACCGCCGGCTCCGCGGGCACGCCGCTGTCGACGACCGCCACCGGGACGGGCACCTCCACCGGTGCGGGCTCCGCGCGGTGCGACGTGGCGCAGGCGGCGACGAGGGCGAGGGCGGGGATCAGCGCGAGCGCAGTCTTCGTGTGCATCGGTCCTCCTCTGCCGGTCAGCGGACCGGACGCCCTCCCTCCTTGCAGGCGGCGTGCCAATGACATGAATCTGCGCGACGGCTCGATCCGGCCGTCAGAACCCCCTGCTGGTAAGCATCCGTAATCTATTCAAGGTAGCGAGAATCTACTTCGGCGCGCCCGGCACGTAGTTCAGGGACGGCGGCAGCCGCTCCAGCGTGCCGTGCACCCGCAGGATGCCGCCCGCCGCCTCCGCCCGCGTGACGACGAGCTCCGAGTTCAACGTCCCGAGCTCGCTGCGCGTCGGCACCGTCGTGTCGAGCGCGTTGCCGATGGCCTTCTGGATGATGCCCTCGCCGAGCGCGATGAGCGGGTCCGCCAGCGCCGCACCCCGCGAGTGCCCGCGATCGTAGGTCTTCGTCGGGCTCATCGTCAGCTCGCCGTCCTGCAGCGCCCAGGTGCCCTCGACCTCGTAGTCGCGCCACCAGCCGCGCCCCGTGGTCCGCCACATCCGGATCCCGATGACGAACTGGTCGCCCTCGAACTCGAGCCGGGTGGGCTCGACCAGGATGCCGTGCGTGTACGCGCCGCCACGGAACGCCTCGGTCCGCGCGATGGCCAGCAGCGACTCGGTGGAGACGTCGACCTGGAAGCCGTCGGTGGGGTAGGGCATCACCGTCGGCAGCGCCCCGGGCACCCGTGCCCCCGTCAGCAGGTCGAACCGGACGGCCTCCCCCGACGACGACACCCGCACCCCGCGCACCGGCGCCGTCTCCGTGCCGATCTCCGTCAGCTCGATCCGCGGGAGCTGCTGCAGCACGGTGCGCTGCGCCCAGCCGACCACGGGCCCCGTCAGGTCCAGCGCCGCCCGCTTGCCGAGCACGGTGACCCCCACGTCGCGCATGCCGTAGGGCACCACCGAGATCGCGTAGCCGTTCTCGACCTTCGAGATGTCGAGCTTGGCGTCGATCCGCCCCCCGACCTTCACCCCGGCGGCCCCCGAGCCCACGAGCGGCGCCGCCCAGGCGATGTCGCCGCCGAGCCCGAGCTCGATCTCCAGGCACTCCTCGCAGCCGAGCGACGGGCCGAGCTTCAGCGTCTCGAGCGTCAGCGCCGGCGTGAGCACGGCCAGGCCCATGTTGATCTCGCCGTCGAAGACCGGCGGCGGCTGCATGGTCTGGGTGAGGAGATCGTCGATGAGCCCCTTCGACAGCTGGATCGACGCGTCCGGCACCCACCCGTCCGGAGCGGCGCCGGGATCGGTCAGGGCCAGATCCCGCGCCATCTCGTACTCCTGGATGACGGAGGTGCAGCCGGAGAGGAAAGACAGGGCGACGACGTTGGCGAGCAGCATCAGTTAGCAGACCGGTGTCGGAGGGTGGATGCCGGAGACGGAGGATCCGCGCAAAGCGCTGGACTCGAGCGACGTCACGGAGCGCGCGGCGGGCGCCCGCGACCTCGCGGCGAGCGGGACGTACGAGGACGCGCTCCGGCTCGTCGCCCAGGCGCGCGACGACAAGAGCCTGTCGGTGCGGCTCGGCGCGGCGGGCGCCGCCGCCGCGATCCTGTTCCGCGCGTCGCTCACCGACGCGCAGCGCGCCGAGATCGTCGCCGCGCTCGACGGCTTCGATCCCGGCCGCAACCCGAGCCTCGCGATGGTGCTCGCGCCCGTGGTCGACGAGGCGGGCATCGGGCGGCTCGGGCGCATGATGCGCGACCCCCGCTCCGAGGTGCGCGCCGCCTCGCTCGCCGCGCTGCGCCAGATGTCGCTCCGCCCCGAGGCCGAGGCCGTGCTGCCCCCGGCCGTCCGCGGCTGGCTGCTCGCCGGGCGCCACCCGCCCGACGCCGTCGCGGAGCTCGTCCGCCTGTCCACCGAGGCCGGCTGGCCGGGGATGGACGAGGCGTTGACCGCAGCGTCCCGCAAGGGGCGCGCTGCGGCCGAGGCCGTGCGCGAGGCGGTGGACTGGAACGCCGCCCGCAACGACCCGGCGACGTGGGTCGGCGTCTGGGCGGACATCGCGGGCGATCCGGCGCGCATCACCGGCTGGTTGTACCTCGAAGGGGGCAAGGCCTGGGGGCCGCCGCCCGACGACGCCGACGCCGCGCAGGAGCTGGGCCCGCTCACGGTCGAGGGAGGCGTGGGCGCGGTGCCGGGGATGCCGCCGCTGGTGCGGGTCCGCACGGCGCGCCCGAACGACGACACGCCGAGCGAGGCCATCCGCCTCGGCGACCGCCTGCTGTCGCGGTTGCCGCCGCGGGAGATCGCCCGGCGCTGGGAGGCGCTGCAGCCGATGGTGACGAGCTGCCCCGTCGCGTCGCTCGGGGTGGCGCGCGAGCTGGCGCCGCTCGAAGGCGTCGCCGCGGTGCGGGCGCGCGCGGCCGCCCTGTGGCGCGGGGGCGCGCTCTCCGAGGCCGAGGCCGCCGTGGAGGCGATCCTCGCCGGGGAGAAGAAGCCCAAGCCCGAGATGCTGTGGATCCTCGGCAACGTCAAGCTCGGGCTCGGCGACCTCGACAGTGCGCGCGACGCAATCAGGCGCTGCCTGAAGGCGGCCCCCAAGAAGGCGCCCTACCGGGCCGACGCCGAGGCGCTGCTCGCCTCGCTCGGCGGCTAGTCCGCGCGCTGGTGGTCCTCGGGCGTGGCGCTGCACGCCGCGACCCGCGCCATCGCCTCGCGCTGGACGTCGCGCAGGTCGGCGGCCCGCAGCGGCGCCCCCCCCGCCGCCAGCGCGGCCTTCACGTCGCCCACCGGCAGCGCCGGGCGCCCGCGCGCCGCGTTGTCGGCCTCGTCGGCCTGCAGCCGCTCCGGCAGCGTCGCCGGGCCCACGAACACGGGCGCCGCCGCGAGGTCCACCGGCCCGGGGACGAACCCGACCACGCAGCCGCCGACCCGGTCCCCGTTGAACCGGAACAGCGGCTCGCCCCCCAGGAACAGCGCCGGCGCCCGCCCCTCGCGCAGCTCCGCGACGGCCGGGTCGACGCGCAGCTCCACCAGCAGGCCCTCGGTGAACGGCCGCGGCGAGGCCGTCATCGTCCAGGTCTCGGGCTGGGCCAGCGTGAACGGCCGGGCCCACACGATCTCCGGCGCCTGGGCGCGGGCCGGCGCGAGCAGCAGCAGCAACGTCAGCAGCACATCTCCCCGGGGGCGACGAGCTCGAGGTCGTCGAGGCCGACCTGGCCGAGCGGTGAGCCGTGGGCGCTGCCGAACAGCAGCCGCACGGCGACCACGTCGCTCGGATCGAGCGCCGGGTCGGCGGTGAACGCGGCGATCGGCACGCGGATCGTCTGGAACTCGTTGACCCAGCCCGTCCCGCTGCCGAGGCCCGTCCGCGCGTAGGGCTTCGGGATGCCGCCGTAGACGCGGTGGTCGACCTCGGTGACGTGCCCGGCCCCGTCGACCAGCGCGATCCCGAACGACAGCATGCCGTCGAGCGCCACCGTGTTCGGGTGCCGCGTCGACTGCGCCGCCCGCAGCGACAGCGCCTCGAGCCCGCGCACGTCGCGCCCGGCCGGCGGCACCTCGAACTCCACCAGGCCGTCGTCGCCCTCGCCCCACTGGACGACCAGGCCGCGCGCGGCGCCGGCGCCGTCGTTGTGGGCCTGGCTCATCCCGTTGAACGGATCGGACGGATCGTGGGTCAGCTGCGTGTTGCGGTCGTCCATGACCCCCTCCGCGAGCCCGGGCAGCGTCGAGGTGACCGCGCCCCCGGAGGAGGACACGGCCGCGTCGGGGTTCGACTGGAAGTCGTCGATGACGATCTTGTCGGCGCCGCCGTCGGCGCGCTCGAGCTGCGTGGCGAGCACGAGGTCCACGCCCTCGGGGCGGAACCGCTCCGGCGCGCGCTCGAAGTACTCCCACATCGGCGCCTGCCCGTGGAACGTCGCCTCGAGCAGCGCCAGGAAGTAGCTCTTCGCGGCCTGCTGCGCGCGCTCCCGGCCGATGATGGGGCCGGGGCCGCTCGTGAAGTTCGCGTCGTTCACGCCGCAGCAGTTGAAGTCGTTGTGGTCGGCGCCCTCGACGTAGGTGACGGCGGTGGGGCCCGTCGCCGTCTGCAGGATGCGGAAGTACTGCACCAGATCGAGGTCGACCCCGCCGGTCACGTCGCCGTCGCGCGAGCCCGCGATGAGGTGGTACGGCACCTCGTGGGGGCTCACCCGCGTCATCGGGTCCTCGAAGACGGTCGGCGCGATCGAGCTCACCAGGACGATGTCGTCGGCGGTGAAGTTGGCGGGCCGCTCCGCGCCCGTGACCACGTCGTTGTAGGCGATGACCACGCCCTCGCCGCCGCGGGAGTGCCCGATCCAGGCGATGCGGTGCGGATCGACGTGGCCGTCGAGGATCCCGCCGAACGCCTGGGGCAGGGCGGCGAGGAAGGCGTCGGTGTTCTGGCGCGTGGTCGCCGAGGCGGTGATCGGCCCGGGCTGCGTGTCGTTGCGGTGGGAGATGACCACGAAGCCGTAGGAGGCGAAGTGGCGGCCGAGGTAGTCGTACCAGGTGTAGTCGTGGCCGTTGCCGTGGGAGATGACGACGAGCGGCATGGCCCCGCTCACCACCGTCGGCGGATCGGGCCAGTAGACCACCATCGTCGTCCAGTACCCGCTCGACAGCTCGTCCTGCGTGACCGGGTAGGGCCCGGGCGCCGTCAGGTCGCCGCCCACGTACAGGGCAGGCCCCTCGGCGCCGTCGAGCAGGTCGCCGGCATCGAGCGTGCCGTCGTCGCCGAAGTCGACGACGAGGTCGTAGGGCTGCAGCGGCGGCACGTCGGCGGGCACGTCGTCCCACACGTCGGTCACCTCGCCGAGGGAGACGGGCACGGGCCCCGCCACGGCGTCGTCGAGGGCGTCGCCGGCGGCCCAGTCGTCGCGGTGGGGCACGACGTAGGCCACGGCCTGCGGGTCGGTGCGGTCGACGAAGGCGGTGAGGTCGACCGAGACGGTGTCGCGCGACGTGAACACGTCGTAGGCCTCGACCCACGGGAACCCGTCGAGGCTGCGCACGGCGAGCGGCGGCGGCGCGATGGCCGTGACGGGCAGCTCGCGGGGGCTCGCCTCGCAGGCGCCCTCGGCGGGGCCGAAGCGGACGGTGCCCTCGCCGGGCGCCGCGGCGCCGACGTAGAGCGTGCCCGGGTCGACGGTGGCGCCGTCGGCGATCGGGGCGCCGCCCTCGCCGAGCAGGACGACCGGGCCGGTCACCTCGACGATGGCGGGCTGCGGCAGCACCACCGGGCGCAGGCGCCACGGCCGGTCGATCGACGGCCCGGCGGCGTCGACCTCGACGATCAGCTCGCTCGCACCGCCCGGGATCGTGACCTCGGGCGCGCAGCTCTCGCACGCGCCCGCCAGGCACACCGTCGCCTTCGGATCGCAGACCTCGACGCTGGCGATCACGCCCTCGTCGCTGCAGGTCATCGCGTTGAGGCCGTCGCACAGCTGCTCGCCGGGGTGGTCGGCGCACAGCGTGGGGTCGGGCGGCAGGACCGTGGTGGTCGGGTCGTCGGTGGGGTCGCGCCCGTCGCGGTGACAGGCGAGCAGCAGCGCGAGGGCGAGGGTACGGGCCACGGGGCCTCCGGCGGGCAGTCGCCCAGTATGCCCGCTCGGAGCCCCGGCCGCCCGTGCCGGATGTGCAACGGTGGCCGTTCGGGTCGAGACGGGTGACCGGGACCGCCGGAGGAGCCATGCTCGCGATGATCCTGCTCACCGCCGCCGGGCGCGCCGCCGACGCCCAGGACGTGGACGCCCACTGGAAGCTCGAGGACCTCTACGCCACGCGCGAGGCGTTCGACGCCGCGCGGAGCGAAGTCGAGGCGCAGATCGCCTCGCTCGGGGCGTGCGAGGGCCACCTCGGCGACGACGCCGCCACGCTCCTGAAGTGCCTCGACGCCCGCGCCGCCGTCCAGAAGCAGCTCGGCTGGCTGTCGTCGTACACGAGCAACCACGTGTCGGCCGACACCCGCGACGACGCCTGGCGCGCCCGCGACGCGAAGATCGAGGACCTCTCGACCCGCGCCGCGACCGCCACCGCCTGGATGGGGCCCGAGCTGCTGTCCATCGGCGCCGAGCGCATCGAGGCGATGATCGCCGCCGAGCCGAAGCTGCAGCCCTATGCGTACCCGCTGCGCGCCACGCTCCGCCGCGGCGAGCACGTCAAGAGCCCCGACGAGGAGCGCATCCTGGCGCTGGCCACCGCGGTGACGGCGCGGCCGGGCGACATCCACTCCACGTTCGTCAACGCCGAGCTGCCCTGGCCCACCTTCACCCTGCCCGACGGCAGCACCACCAAGCTCACCACGGCGGAATACGGCCGCCTGCGGGTCCACCCGGATCCCGCCGTCCGCAAGGCCGTCTTCGACGCCTACTTCGGCGCGCTGAAGGGCTACGAGGGCACCATCGGCAGCATGCTGTCGGCGCAGGTCTCGTCGCACTGGTTCACCGCGCAGGCGCGCGGCTACGACAGCTGCGTGGAGCAGGCGCTGTCGGGCGACTTCATCCCGCGCGAGGTCTACGACACGCTCGTGCGCGAGGCCAACGCCGCCCTGCCCACGCTCCACCGCTACCTGAAGCTGCGCAAGGAGCTCCTCGGCGTCGACGAGCTCTCCTACAGCGACCTGTACGTGCCCATCGTCTCGGAGGAGACGCCGCGCGTGTTCTCGCTGAAGGACAGCGAGCAGCTCGCCATCGACAGCGCGAAGCCGCTCGGCAAGGACTACCAGGCCGCGCTGACGGCGGCGTTCGGCGCGGGCTGGATCGACGCGTACCCGACCGAGGGCAAGCGCTCGGGCGCCTACATGTCGGACTCGGCCTACGGCGCGCACCCGTTCGTGCTCCTCAACCACGTCGACGACTACGACTCGGCCTCGACGCTCGCCCACGAGATGGGCCACGCGATGCACAGCGAGCTCGCGATGTCGTCGCAGCCGTTCCCGACCGCGAACTACTCGACGTTCCTGGCCGAGATCGCGTCGACGTTCAACGAGGCGCTGCTGCTCGAGCACCAGCTGAAGGCCGCGAAGAAGTCCGACGAGGACAAGCTGTTCTACCTGGGCAGCGCGCTCGAGAACCTGCGGACGACCTACTTCCGGCAGGCGATGTTCGCGGAGTTCGAGCTCCAGATCCACGAGGCCGTCGAGCAGGGCGAGCCGCTGACCGGCGGCCAGCTCACGCAGATGTACGCCGACATCCTGAAGCGCTACCACGGCACCGACGAGGGCATCACGCGCATCGACGACGTGTGGACGCTCGAGTGGTCCTACATCCCGCACTTCTACTACGACTTCTACGTCTACCAGTACGCCACGTCGCTGGCGGCGTCGTCGCTGCTGTCGCAGGCCGTCCTCGACAAGAAGGACAAGGGCGCGGTCGACCGGTACCTGACGATGCTGAAGGCGGGCGGGTCCGACGACCCCTACGTGCTGCTGAAGACGGCGGGGGTGGACCTCGCGTCGCCGGAGCCGTACCGGGCGGTGGCCGCGCGCATGGACGCCATCATGGACCAGATCGAGGAGATCCGGGCCAAGCAGGCGAAGCAGGCGGCCAAGGGCAAGGGCAAGTAGCCAGCCGACGGGCCGTCAGTCCTGCTTGTCGGCCCACCGCAGCATCGACAGCACGTCCTCGAAGCGCGACCGGCTGTTCGGCGCGGCCAGCACGACCGCGCCGTAGCGCCGGCCCGTCTCGAGGCTGCGGACCACCGTGGCGAAGCAGTAGTGGGCGGTGTCGGTGTAGCCCGTCTTCGCCGCCAGGGTCTCGTAGGGCGGCGGCGTGAAGCGCCGCGACGCGGGCTCGAGGCTCATGCGCAGCAGCCGGTTGGTGGTGCCGAGCAGGCGCGGCCCGCGGGGCGTCTGCAGCCACCACTGCGGCGCGCTCGCGATCATCGACAGCCGCGGGTGCAGCGACACCGCGGTGACGGCCTTCAGCACGTCGCGCGCCGAGGCCATGTTCTCGTCCTCGATGCCGGCCGGATCGGTGAAGCTCGCCATCTCCATGTGCAGGTCGGCGGCGGTGTCGCCCATCCGGTCGACGAAGCGGTAGTAGTCCTCGTCGGCGATGGCGGGCATCGAGAAGGCGCCGCGGTTGTCGGACGCGATCAGCGCCGCGCCGACGAGCGCCCAGCCGGGCTGACAGTCGCCCGTCTCGAACTTGGAGCGGGCGCCGGGGCGGCTCGGCCACTGCTCGAGCGAGACGCAGACGGTTTTGTCGAGGTCGACGTCGGGGTCGCTCATGAGCGTGAGCGACGAGACGAGCTTCGTGACGGAGGCGATGGAGCGCGGCGCGTCGGGGTCGCGCGCCCACAGGATCTCGGAGCGGTCGAGATCGGCGAGGATCCCGGCGTAGGCGTTGACCTTCGGGCCCCAGCTGTGCGTCGGCTCGCCGTCGAGATCGTCGAGGACCCACAGCGCGTCGCGGCGGGACTCCGGGAACCAGGTGGGCGGCGCCCAGGCGCGGGGGTGGGGCGGGGGGAGGGGAGCGGCGACGGGCGGCGGTTGCGTCTCGGCGGGGGTCTTCTCGGTGAACGCGACCATCGCCGCGAGGGAGAGCAGGCAGCTCCCGAGCCCGGCCGAGACCAGGCGGTAGCGGGCCTTCATGCGGGTTCCGGGGTGTTGGGGGGGCGCTCGACGCGCGAGCGCCGGCACTCATACGCTATGCGCGGCCGAAGGGCGGGTCAACGCCGCGGCGGTTTCACCGGGGGGGCGCCAGGACCTCGAACTTCAGCCCCGCCGCCTGCATCGCGGCGATGCCCGGCTCGCCGAACGCGACCGCGGGGGTGAGGACGCCGGCGGCGTCGGGCAGCGGCTGCGAGGCGTCGGCCAGCAGCATCGCGGCGTGGGCGAACATGCGGCTCGTCTCGGTGTAGCCGGGGTCGCCGCCCGAGACGCGGGTGAGGACGCGCCGGTCGCCGGCCTTCCCGGCGAAGGTGACCGCGAAGTAGCCGTTCGCGCGCTCCGCCGCCGACGGGCCCTCGCCCGACGGCCGCCAGCGGCGCAGGAGCGACCGGGTGGGGCGCGTCTTCGACAGGGCCCACAGCGCGCCGACGCCGGCCGCGAGCCGGGCCGCGCGGGTGGCGCTGCGCACGACGAGGAACTGCTGGTACTCGAAGTCGGGGCCGTACACGTCGGGCCGGGCGCGGGCGCTGCGCGCGACGAGCACCGGATCGATGACCGGCATCGGCACGGCCACGCCGCGGACGCCGTCCGGCGGCTGGTGCAGCAGCGGGCCGCGCTCGCGGGCCTGGCGGGGCGCGGACTCGCGGCTCGGGCGCGGCTCGGCGCCCTCCGGCCGCTTGCCGGCGAGGGCGTCCACGAGCGACGCCCACGTGCCGCCGGAGGCCGTGCCGCGCACCTTCACGTAGCCGCGGACCCGCTTGGGCGCGCCGGGGGGGAGCTGCATCACGGTGAAGAGCGCGCCGAGATCGGCCGGGATGCTGTCGAACCCGCAGCAGTGCACCACGCGCACGCCGGCGGCGCGGGCGGCGTCGTCGAACTGCGCGCGGCTGGCCTTCACGAACGCGGGCTCGCCCGTGATGTCGAGGTAGTGCGCGCCCGCTTCGACGGCGGCGCGGACCACGGGCAGGCCGTGCTCGATGTAGGGGCCGACCGTGGTGGCCACCACGCGCGCCTGCTCCGCCATCGCCCGGAGCGAAGCGGGGTCGGCGGTGTCGGCCTCGATGCAGCCCACGTCGCCATTGTCGGGGGAGATCCCGACGAGGCTCGTCTTCACGTCGCGGAGCTTGATCGGATCGCGGCCGGCGATGGCCCAGCGGACGCGACCGGGCGTCCGCGCGAGCACTTCGGCGACCAGCTGGCCCGTGAAGCCCGTGGCCCCGAGGAGCACGACGTCGTAGCGAGGAATGGCGACCTCCGGGCGGCACCGATAACATCGCCAGGACCCGGGGCGTGCTCGGGAGGGGCGAGGTCGAGGCGCGCATGAGACTGCCGAAGCTGCCGACGCTGCCTGCGATGCCGCAGCTCCGCGCAGCGCTCATCCTGGGGCTGCTGATCGCCAACGCGATCTACGCGCTGCCCGTGGCGAAGATCAAGGACGAAGAGCGGAACGACCCGGCGTTCCGCCAGGCCGAGATCGACGTGTGGTACGGCTGGTTCGGCCCCACGCTGGGGATCTCCCGCGAGAAGCTCGGAGACTGGGTCCGCGCGTACCTGTGGGCGCAGCGGCAGACGGTGCTGACCTTGCGGGCGCCGGTGCGGCCGATCTTCGACGCGTTCCACGTCAGCCAGCAGTGGGGGCTGTTCGCGGTGGTGACCGAGGCGCCGGATCGCCTGATCATCGAGGTCCGACGCAACGGGGAGTGGGAGACGCTCTACCGGCGGCTCGACGGCGATCGCGACTGGCACGACGCGACCTTGAAGTACCGGCGGGTGCGCGGGGTGTGGGACGGCGTGCGCAAGGAGCCGAAGGGCACCTACAAGCGGCTGACGCAGTGGATCGCGCGGGTGATCTTCGACGAGCAGCCCGACGTGGACCGGGTGCGGGTGCTGCTCGAGAAGGAGCACAAGCAGCTGCCGTGGGTCGAGCCCGATCCGCAGCTCGAGCGGCGCGCCGAGCGGTACCACCGCCGGGGGGAGATGTGACGGTCGCCGAGCGGCTGCGGGGCTGGTGGGCGCGCTGGGTCGCGTTCTGGGACGAGCGGGAGCACCCGGCGTCGCTCGGGCTGGTGCGGATGTTCCTGGGGCTGTGCTGGGCCTACGACTTCTTCAACATCTGGCGGCTCGGGCTCGTGATCCCGCTGTTCGGCGTGGCCGAGGTGGGCGGGTTCAGCGACGCGCTCATGCGGGAGCACACGCCGCTGTTCTACCGGCTGTTCGCGGGGACGGTGGCGTCGGCGACGGGGCTGCACCTCGTGATGACGCTCGCGGCGCTGTGCATCGCGATGGGCTTCTTCACGCGGACCAGCTGCTTCGTGCTGTTGTGCTCGTGGGCGATGTTCGTGGACGTGCTGCCCTACGCCGACCGCGGGATCGACACGCTGTCGCGGCTCGCGCTGTTCGTGCTGATGTTCTCGCGGGCGGGGCAGTACCTCGGGGCCGACGCATTCATCCGCACGGGGTCGGTGTGGGGCGACGGCTCGACGATCCTGTCGTCGCCGCGGCGGCTGCTCGTGTTGCAGCTGGTGGTGATGTACACGGGGGCGGGCTGGTCGAAGGTGGGGATGACGTGGTGGCCGATGGGCCACTTCGCGGCGCTGTACTTCGCGCTGCAGGACCCGGCCGTGGCGGCGTGGGACTTCTCGTACCTGCGGCACCAGCCGTTCTTCTTCTTCACGCAGGTCGGGACGGCGGTGACGATCCTGTACCAGTGCACCTACCCTGCGGTGCTGCTGCTGATGTGGTGGCGGCGGCACCCGGAGAAGGGCGGGCGGATCGCGGACTTCACGCGGAAGTACCGGGTCGAGATGGTGTGGATCACGCTCGGGTTCGTGTTCCACCTGGCGCTGGCGGCGACGATGATCCTCGGGATCTTCCCGTGGGCGATGCTGGCGATGTACCCGGCGTGGTTCCACCCCGACGAGCTGCGGGCGTTCTTCCGGGACGTGGGGCGGCGGCTCGGGCTGCGGAGCGCCGCCCGGGCCTGACCGGCGCCGATCGGACGCCGAGCCCCGGACGCAGACGCGCCCGACGCGTTTCCGTCAATTACTACAGTGCCGCCGGGCGGGGGACCCTGTCGGTCAGGCGCAGCCTGCCGGCATCGTCGCCAGATCTGCTCAGCGCCTGCCCGCCAATAGTCCCCTTTCGCCCGTCAGCACAATTGCGCGAGCAAAGCCGATGGGGCTTCCCCGATTCCTGCTCCGTTCACGAGGTCGCTCCTGCGTGACCAGGAATCGGGAAGCCATTTCGGCGCGCACGCGCCCGTAGTAATTGTTGCCGGCGCCCGACGGCTTCGAAGACACCCTCCTCGTCGGGCGCGGCGGTGCGCGTTCGCCGCGCCGCCGTGAGGGCCGCGGCGACGCGAGCCCGGGCTACGCCGCCTCGTCGGCGTCGACCAGGACGTAGCCCTTCTTCACCTTCTCCGCGACGAGCTTGTCGTGCGCGGCCTTGGCGGCGTCCGGGGAGCCGAACGACTTGGTCGTCGCCTTGCCGTCCGACCCGATCTTCCCGTACCGCGTCGTGAACTCGCTGCCCGCGAGCGAGATCGTCCAGAACTTGTTCGAGCTGCCCTCACTGAACTCGTACCGTGCCATTGGCTCCCTCCGGTGCAGAGCAGCTATCGCGACGATCCGCCGAAACAGCGTTTCGACATGTAACTTGCGCTGTGACGCGATCCTCGGGTCGCCGAGCCGTCGCGTCGCCCGGAACGGAGCCTCCGCCCTGCCGCTTCGCTGCGCGCGCGCCACGGCGCGAGGCCCGACGGCGGTTCGAGCCGGAGAATGGGAGCGCGGGCCCGCGGACGCCGCCGTTCGGCGCTCGGCCGGGATCCTTTTCCGCCGCTGCGGGCAGTCTTGTCCGTGAGCGCAAGGCGCGCTCCGTCGCCGCCGGGCCTCCGCCATCCGCGCCTGCCCCGCGCTCCGAGGCTCTCTCGACGATGTCGCGCTCCCAGCACCCCGCGTTTCACGTGGAACGCCCCACCCCGGCGCCTCCGGTTGCCGAAAGAGGCGAACCCGCCCGAGGCGCGCCATGATCTGGCTGGCGCTCGGCTGCACGCGGCCGCCCGTCGCGGCCGATCGCGGCTTCGAGGTCGGCGACCGGGTGCCCAACGCCCGCCTCCGCGACACCGACGACCGGCCGGTCCGCCTGTATGCGCTCACCGGCGACGTCACGGTGCTGGCCTTCAGCGCCATGTGGTGCGCCCCGTGTCGCGATCTGCCGGCGGTGACGGAC